>JAUYQQ010000001.1 GCA_030697165.1 Acidobacteriota bacterium | reverse complement strand
GCCGCCGCCGGCCGCCGCCGGCCGCCGCCGCGCCGCTGGCCGCCGCCGCGCCGCTGGCCTTCGCGGCCGATGCGCTGTTGCGCCGCCTGTCGGGGGACCACGAACTCATGGTCGACGTGCTCCGGCTGTTCCGCGAAGATCTGCCGGTGCATCTGGCGGCGATCGAGCAGGCGGTGACGGCCGGCGACGCTGCCGCGCTGCGCTCCGCCGCACATACGCTGAAGGGATCGGCCGCCAACCTGTCGGCGATCGCGCTGTTCGAGAGCGCCAGTGCGCTCGAGACCATGGCCGCCGCCTCGAACCTGGCTGGTGTCGAGGCGCTGTGGCATCAACTCAAGGGCGCGGCGGCCGCGACCGACGCCGCCCTGCAGTACCATGCCGCCGCCACCGGAGCCTGACCATGCGCATCCTGATTGCTGACGACGACCGACTGTCGACACTGATGCTCGGCCGCACGCTCGAGAAGTGGGGCTACGAGGTGGTCGTCGCCCATGACGGCCTCGAGGCCTGGGCGCACGTGATCGGTGCCGCGCCCCCGTCGATCGCGATCCTCGACTGGATGATGCCGGGACTCGAGGGCATCGAGTTCTGCCGGCGGGTTCGCGCGACCGCGCTACCGTCGGCGTTGTACCTGATCCTGCTGACGGCGCGGACCGGCAGCGCCGATCTGATCGCCGGCCTCGAAGCCGGCGCCGACGACTACGTCACCAAACCGTTTGACCCCGCCGAACTGCGCGCGCGCATTCGCGTGGGCGAGCGAACGTTGGGTTTGATGGCGAACATCAAGCGGCTGACCGGCCTGCTGCCGATCTGCAGCTACTGCAAGCGCATCCGCTCGGATACCGACTACTGGGAGCAGGTCGAGAGCTACATCAGCGATCACACCGATGCCCGCTTCTCCCATGGCATCTGCCCGGCCTGCCTCGAGATTGCCTTGCGCGACGTCGATGCGTAAGCTCTGAATGTGAGACACACCAAGATCATCGCGACTATCGGCCCGGCCAGCAGCGGGCCGGCCACTCTCGACGACTTGATTGCCGCAGGTGTCGACATCGTCCGGCTGAACTTCTCGCACGGGACCCAGGCCGATCATGCGGCGAAGTTCCACATGGTGCGCGAGGCGGCAAAGCGGGCGAAGCGGCACGTCGCCATCCTGCAGGACCTGAGCGGGCCGAAGATCCGGATTGGCCGGCTGGCCGGCGGGCAGCCGATCCCGCTCGGGCGCGGCGAGCCGCTGGTGGTGGCGATCGGCGAGGCCGTGGGTGGCCCCGGCCGCGTCTACACCACCTATGCGGAGCTGGCCCTCAAGGTCACGAAAGGCGATCGCCTGCTGATTGACGACGGCAAGATCGAACTCGAAGTCGAGTCGGCAGCGGCGGGGGAGATTCACACCAGGGTCATCGACGGCGGCGAGCTCGGCGAACACAAGGGCATCAACGCCCCGCACGTGCCGCTGCGTTCGGACATGACCGAGAAGGACCGCCGCGACCTGGCGTTCGGCCTCGCCCTCGGCGTTGACATGGTGGCCCTGAGCTTCGTGCAGGCGGCCGCCGACATCACGCGGGCACGGGCGTTCATGATCGAGGCGGGACGGCCCAAGGTGCCGATTATCGCCAAGCTCGAGCGCCCTGAGGCGATCGAGCACCTGGAGGAGATTCTCGACACCGCCGACGCGGTGATGGTGGCGCGCGGCGACCTGGGCCTCGAGATTCCCCTGGAGCGAGTGCCGCGGGTGCAGAAGGAGATCCTGCGCAAGGCGCACGCGCGGTCGGTGCCGGCGATTGTCGCGACGCAGGTGCTGGAGTCGATGCGCACTGAGCCGCGGCCGACGCGGGCCGAAGCCAGCGACGCGGCCGGCGCGGTCGATGGCGGCGCCGATGCCATCATGCTGTCAGGAGAAACCGCGACCGGGCGGTACCCGGTGCGGTCGGTCGAGGTGCTCGACGCCATCATCCGGGATGCCGAATCGATGCTGACGTGGCCGGCGCCGGCCGGCGATCAGCCCCACGTAAGCCACACCCGCGCGTTGACCGAGGCGGCGGTGACGCTGGCCCGCCGCTCCGGGGCCCACGCCATTGTCGCCGTCACGCGTCAAGGACAGACGGCGCGGTCGCTGTCGGCGTTGCGGCCGCAGGCCGCCATTCTGGCCGCGACCGACAGCGCCGAAGTGGCGCAGCGGCTGGCCTTGTGGCGTGGCGTCCTGCCCATGGTGTGCGACCTCAGCGGCAACACCGAGGACATGATCACCCGCGTCGTCGACGAAGCCATGCAGCGCTGGGGCGCACCCGAGGATGCGATCATGGTGTTCGTGAACACCGCCGCCGATCTCGATCGCGGCGGATCGAACTTCGTTCGAATCCGCCGCGTGTAGGCGCGCTCAGATGGTCGCGGCGTCGTGGATCAGGGCGCCGCGCTCGAAACGGTCGGGCGCGAAGATCGCTACATCGAACGTCTCCGACCGCCCCAGCCGCACGAACTCGCTGACGACCTTCCCGGTCGCGGGCGACATCATCAGCCCATGTCCGCTGAAGCCGTTCGCGAAGATGAACCCGGCCAGCCCCGGATGCGGCCCGAGTACCGGGTTGTGGTCCGGGGTCATCTCGTACAGCCCGGCCCAACCCTGCACCTCGGTGACGTCATGCAGGTCGGGCGCGCGATTGACCATGGCCGGGTAGAAGTCCTTCTTCCACCGGTCGTCGTCGGCGGCCAGGTTCTCGCCCGGCTTCTCATGCCAGTTCGTGAAGGCCAGGATGATCTTGTCCGGCCCGCCCGGGTCGGTGGCATCGTCGTGCCGCCAGTGCACGCCGCCGGGATCGATCAGCATGGGGAAGCGCGAGGGCCACGGGCGGGGTAGCGTGCAGCGGAACAGCATCTGGCGCAGCGGTTCGACCGGGACCGTCACTCCGGCGAGTGCGGCAAGCCGTCCGGCCCACGGCCCCGCGGCGTTCACGACCACCGGCGCGGCGATGGCCGCGCCGCCGGCGAGGCGCACACCGGTCACCGCGCCGTGTTTTCGATCGATGGCGATGACCTCATCAGCGAGAAACTCGGCGCCGGCCAGTTCGGCCCCGGCACGAAAACCGGCCAGCACCTCGCGCGGATTGGCGTAGCCGTCCTGGTCGCCAAGCACGCCGAACAGGATGTCGTCGAGCATGACGCCCGGCAGCATCTGCTGCAACTCGTCAACGGCCACCATGCGCACCGACGCGCCAGCCTGCTTCTCTTCGTGATAGCGGTTCGTCAACGCGGTGGACGTGGCGCCGTTGGCGAGGAAGAGATAGCCGCGCTGACGAAACCACGCGTGCGGGCGCTTGGCCGGCGTGCCCAGGGCCTGGTCGAACCGCTTCCACAACTCGACGCTGAACTGCACCATCTGCACGGTCACCGGTGTGCAGAACTGCTGGCGGATGCCGCCCATCGCCAGGTACGAGGACGCGCGCTGGTACGTCGGGTCGCGTTCGACGACGAGAATGCGGCCGGTGAAGCCGTCCTGGCGCAGGTGCCAGGCCGCGCTGCAGCCGACCACGCCGCCGCCCACGATCACGACGTCGGCGCGATCGCTCATGTTCAGCGCCTGGCTGGCCGGAACTCGACCAGCGCCACGTCGGCCGAACCGGCGGCCTTGAGCATCACGCGTGCGTGGTTGCCCGGGATGATGAGCAGCGTGCCGGCGCTGATGCGCTGCGAGATGCCAGTGGCGGTCACGTCGGCCTCGCCGGTGACGACGTAGACGAACAGCTCGGCGCTGCGCTTCGCGGGCGCGAGGTCTGTCGCTGACGCTCCTGGAGCCAGGCGGCGCCACGCCACCGTGCAGGTTTCGCCGTGGATCGCTTTGGCCACACCCGCCGGCTGATCTGGCGGGGCGAGCTGCACCACGAGTGGCCGGTCGTCCGGAATCGCGACGGGCTGTGGCGCCACCGGGTACGGCACCGCCGGCCGTGGCCGTGGCGGCACCAGGTCGGGCCGCCTGATGGTGTGGAACTCCAGGGAGATGAGCTTGCCGCCGCTTCGGTTGCGGATCGCGTGCTGGACGTTGGCCGGCGTGATGACCGCGGCGCCGGCCGGCAGCGGCTCGGTGTGGGTGCCAAGGGCCATCTCCATCACGCCCTGGATCCCGACATTCACCTGCTCACGCTCGTGGTGATGCAGCGGCGCGCCGGCGCCATCGTCAAACTCGGCGAACGAGAAGGAGCCGGTGGCGCCGACGACGGTGCGGCCGAGAAAGCCCTTCGTCAGCTGCGCCGCCGGAACGTCGCTCATCACGCGAATGGCGATCGCATCGGCCGGTGGAAAGTAGACGCTGTCTTGCGCGAGCAGCGCGGAGCTCAAGCCGAGGCCGGCGACCACGGCCACCAATCGCCTCGTGGGCCACCGATTGGTGTCAGCCTTTACCATAGGCCACAGATTAGGCACAGATTAGACACAGATCAATGACGGAATACGTCCAGCTGTTACGCGATCACCCGCGCCCCTTGCTGGAGCCGCCGCAAGTTCGAGCGATGGCCGCGCGCCTCGCTCTCGCAGTAGCAGCCGACCGTCGATCATTCAATGCCTCCGGCGTCGGCAATCAGGCGCATGGCCGGCTCGCTGACGAAGATGGGCGCGTGAAATCGTCGGCCCCACGATAGCGCCGTGACGTCGCGATAGTCCTGCCGGGTTGGGTCGCCATGGCCGGGATGCAACCGCTTCCAGATGGATGCCCGCACGTTGGGATCCGCGCCGCGTGCCAGCAGCAGTTCCGTGAACGGCGCTACGAACGGTCCGCGCTGGTTGTAGTTCATCCAGAAGTTCGGCTGCGAGACGACAGTCGAGAACAGCGGCGTGTAGCCCCCGAAGCCGCTCGGGCCGACGGCCGAGCGGACATTCGGGTCCATGCCCTGGTCGAGCAGCCAGCGCGCGATCTCGATCTCGTCGTAGTCCACGCACATATGCAGCAGCGTCGTCCCGCCAAGGGGCGTGCCGGTGGTGGCGTTGAGCGGATCGCCGCAGCCGATTTCTGCTGGATAGATCTCTCGATGCGAGAACGTTCGGTTCAACAGGCCAGGGTCGCGTTGCAAGTGGCGCTCGAGCAGATCGATGCGCCCGCGATGCAGCGCCATGGGGGCGGTGTCGGGATATTCGACACCGTGCTGCTCGTACATTTCAAGGATGGCGTGCTTGGCCGCCGGCTTGCGGCTGTCGGTTTCGAGCACGACATCGACCGGCGCCAGCCGCCGGCCGGTGTCGTCAATGACGCGCACGCCAAGGCCCAGCAGAAACGCCGTGCCTTCGCCACTGAGTGTGTACGCAGGCCCGCCGAGCGAGTCGTCTGGCGGCGTGGTCTTTCCCAGCATGCCATGCAGCATCACTCCGGTTTCGACGTGTCCTTGCAGTGCCGCGCGGTCCAACGCCTTCTCGAGGTCTGTGGCACCGAGTCCATGCAGCATCCGGATGATTCGATTGCGCCCGAGATTGGCCGCGTACGAAAGGGGTGGACCCCAGTTGCTGTCGGTGCGGATCAGCACCCGCTCGTGCAGCAGCTGCCGATTGCCCATGACGAGCTCTCGAACGGCGTCGAGGTCATCGTCCCAGATCGCATTGGCGAGACGGACCGCGTGAACGAGACGTGGCCAGCTTGACGCCTGGTATTCGCGCGCGAGCGCGAGCTGAGCGTCGGCCAGTTTCGCGCCGGGATCACTGGCGCGTAGTTGCACGAGCAGATCCTTGGCCTGGTGCTTCAGTTGATCGAGATTGGGGCGGACGGCCAGACGGCGTTCGGACGACATAGCGAGCCTCCTCGAATGCCCGGGTCCGCTGTCTGGGGCGAAGGAGGTTCGTAGTGAACCTTCATCACGGAGTGCTGATCAGGTGGACTCGGTCCTTCCCGCGGACAGGAGGCGTCCTGCAACGCCGATGGCAAGAATACCACCGGGGCCGCCGAAGAGACAGAGGCACAAAGGGTTGCGATTGTCCCGCGCGAACGGCTAGCGGCGCGTGTACCAGTAGGCCCAACCGATCAGCACGAACTGGATCGGCAGCCGGGTCCAGAGCGCTGTCTGTGAGATCGTCGGATACAACTCCGGATGCATCGTCATGTTGATGTTGGCGGGGAACACCGCGATCAACAACGCGATCAAGCCCCACGCGGCCATCACCTGAAATCGCGGAACCAGGAGCAGCGCACCGAGAGCGATCTCGGCCACGCCGCTGATCGCCACGAGCTCGGCATGCCACGGCAGGTAGGCCGGCATCATTCGCGTGTAGAAGCCTGGGTTGATGAAGTGATTCGCGCCGGCGCCGATGAAGAGAAGGCCGAACAGGTAGCGCGTGACGGTCTTGAACATCGTCATTGCCGTTTGGTGCGCTCGACTTCTTTGTCCATGTAGTCCTTCATCTCCTGCAGCGCGCCCTCCCAGCCGTGGCCCATGATCTCGAAGTAGCGCTGCCAGCGCGGCCCGTCGCCCTGGCCGCTTTGCCTGACCGAGACCATCGTCGACCGGCCGTTGCCGTGGGGGCGGCAGTGCACCTCGAGCGCCATCGGGCCGATCGGCTCGCCGTCGGGCGGCTGCCAATAGGCCTCGGCGACGAAGAACGCGGCGTTCGCGCGGTAGTCGATGATGGTGCCGTGGAAGGCGCCGCCGAGCCGCCCCAGCACCTCGTCCTTGAACGGCGTGGACTCCCACTCGACGGCATACAAGCCGAGCGGCCGGGCGACCGTGACCGCGCGGACCACCTGCCACCAACCCGCCAGGTCGCGGGTGTCGAAGAACGCCGCCAGCACCCGTGCCGGCGGGGCCTGGATCAGCAGCGATCGCTTCACGTCGAGGACGACACCCTTGGCAACCATGGCTCAGGTATACACGAGATACTGTTCGCGCAGCTTTTCAAATGGCTGGCTCTCAATGGCCCACGTCCGGGCCAGCTCCTCGGCGCGGACTCCGGAATCGATGGCGGTGCGCAAGGCCGGCGACCCCGAGAGGATGTCGATCGGCTCCTGGTCGTGCTCGTATTCGTACGGCGCCGGCCGCCACGCGAACGCCGCCGGATCGGCCGCGCGAATCTCGTCGATCAACGCCACCCCGGTCAGCACCGGCTTGAACGCCGCCCGATCGGTTACATGAATCTGGCAGCCGCCACACGCGGTCTTCGCGTGCTTCTGGAACGTCGGCTCGAAGACCGCGGCCCGAAAGTGCACGCCCGGCAGGCGCCGCGCGTTCATGGTTGCGGCGAATGACTCGGCCTGCACCCACGGCGCGCCCACCAGCTCGAACGGCCTGGTCGTGCCGCGGCCTTCCGACGCCAGGGTGCCCTCGAACAGCACGGTGCCCGGATAGACGATGGCGCTGTCGAGCGTTGGGATGTTCGGCGACGGCATCACGAACGGATGGCCGGTGGCGTCGCCGCAGAGCTCGCGCGACCAACCGGCCATGTCGATCACCGAAAGCGGCGCGCCGATCGCGAAATGATCGTTGAAGAACCGCGCCAGCTCGCCGATGGTCATGCCGTGACGCATCGGGATGGGGAACTGGCCGACGAACGACTCGTAGCCGGCGACGAGCATCGGCCCCTCGACCGCGAGGCCGCCAATCGGGTTGGGCCGGTCGCAGACAATGACGTCAACGCCGTGCCTGGCGCACGCCCGCAGGCAGTTCGCCATGGTGTAGATGTAGGTGTAGATGCGGGCGCCGATGTCCTGGAGATCGATCACCAGTACGTCGATGTGCCCGAGCATCTCGGCCGTGGGTTCGCGCGTCTCGCTGTAGAGCGAGAACACCGGCACGCGCCGCGCCGAATCGCTGGTGTGCGGCGTCTCGATCATGTTGTCCTGCACATCGGAGCGAAATCCGTGCTGGGGGCCGAAGATTGCCCCGACGGTGACCCCGGGCGCCGCGAACAGGGCGTCCACGATGTGCGTGAAATCCGCGTCGACCGACGCGGGGTTGGAGACAATGCCGACCCGCCGGCCCTTCAGGTGGCCGGACGACAGCAGGCGGGTCGAGCCGAGAACGACAGACACGGCTCCGATTATCTAACAGGAGGTCATGAGATAAAGAGAACGTTGATCAACTTCTCCTAATCTCTTGATCTCCTGTTTTCAACGCGTTGTAGCCGCCTTGGGTTACTGTTCCGATATGGCGACGCTCTACTACGCGCAGGTCGACGACAGCCCGGTCGGACCGCTGCTGCTGGCCGGCGATTGCGATGGCCTGCGCGTGCTGGCGTTTGGCGTGGGTTCCCGTTCCCGCGCAATCGAGCCGTCGTGGCGGCCCGACACGGCCGGCGTCTTGAACGGCGTTCGCAACGAGCTCGATCAGTACTTCGGCGGCCGACTCAAGCAGTTCACGACGCCGGTCGTGTTCGACGGCACGCCGTTCCAGAACCAGGTGTGGCGCCAGTTGTGCCGCATTCCGTACGGCGAAACCATCAGCTACCTGGAACTGGCCAACCGCATCCAGAACCCCAAGGCGGTCCGCGCCGTGGGCATGGCCAACGGCGCCAACCCCATCGCCATCATCGTCCCCTGCCATCGCGTGATTGGCGCGAACGGTTCGCTAACGGGGTTTGGCGGCGGCCTGCCCACCAAGCGGGCGTTATTGGAACTCGAACGTGGCCAGAGAACACTGCTCTAGCCCCCCGGCGCGCCGCTAGCTTTGCACGGCGTCAGTAATGACTTTGAGCAGGGTGTCGGCGGTGTAGGGCTTCGGCACGAAGTGCCGCACGCCGGCACTGCTCGAGGCCTCGCCGGCGCCCAGCCCGCTGGTTGCAACAATGCGCACCGGCGTGTCGAACGCGCGAATCGCCCTGATCACCGCCGCCCCGTCCTTTCCCGGCATGGTCATGTCGGTGAACACCACGCGAATCTCGTCACGATGCGCCGTAAACAACGCGATCGCCTCGTCGCCGCTGGCCGCCAACAGTGTGCGATAGCCGAATGACTCGAGCACCAGCCCGGTCATCCGCAGCAACGGTGCTTCATCGTCCACCACCAGGATCAACTCGCCGTGACCGCGGGCCAGCGCGGGAGCGGGCACCGCGGCGACCGTGGCGGCACCGCCGGCCTGGACGGGCAGGTACACGGTGAAGACGCTGCCGCGTGCGACTTCGCTATCGACGCGAATGAAGCCGCCGTGGCTCTTGACGATGGCCAGCGAGGTCGAGAGCCCAAGCCCGGTGCCCTTGCCGACGGGCTTGCTCGTGAAGAACGGGTCGAAGATCCGATCCAGCACCTCGGGTGACATGCCCTCGCCGGTGTCGGTCACGCGGACGACGACGTAGGGTCCGGGCCGCGCGCCGGGATAGGGACCGACGTCGCGCGCGCCAAGCTGTTCGACCGACGCCTGCAGCGTCAGCGTGCCGCCGGTCGGCATGGCATCGCGCGCATTGACGCACAGGTTGACCATCACCTGGTGCAACTGCGTCAAATCGCCGAGGACTGGGGGCAGCGCATCGGCGATCACGGTCTGTACGCTGATGGCTTTCATGAACGTGTCGCGCACGAACGTCTCGATGTCGGTGAGCACCCGGGTGACGTCGACGGCGGTGCGTTCGCCCTCGACGCCGCGCGCGAACGCCAAAACCTGCCGGACCATTTCGGCGCCCCGGTTGGTGCTGGCCTCGATGGTGGCGAGAACCTGGTTGCGCTCCTCCGCACTCAAGTCTTCCTTCAGCAATTCGATCGACATCAGCACGGGCGCGAGCACGTTGTTCAGGTCGTGAGCAATACCGCCGGCCAGCGTGCCGATGCTTTCCATGCGCTGAGCCCGCAGGAAGCGCTGTTCCAGGTTCTTGCGCTCGGTGATGTCGGTGTCGATCACCAGGACCGCCCGCGGCGCGTCAGCGGCATCCCGCATCAGGGTCCACCGGCTTTCGACAATCAGCTTGCTGCCGTCCTGCCTCGTCACGCTCAATTCGCCCTGCCAATCGCCGTCGCGCAGCAGTTCGCCCATGGCGCGATCGAAAACCCCGGGATCGGGGAAGAACCGCTCGCGCACCGAAAAGCCGGTGACGTCTTGGGCGGTCCAGCCGTAAATCCGCTCGGCGCTCTTGTTGTAATAGGTCACGCGGTGCTGCAGATCGCGGACCAGGATCGCGTCCTGCGCCTTGTCGAGGAGCGAAGCCTGTTCGGCAATCCGCGCCAAGGCCTGCTGCTGCGCTTCGTCGGCGCGTCGGCGTTCGGACAGGTCGCGAATGAAGCCGGTGAAGATCGGCGCCGACACCGACAGCTTCGAGATGCTCACCTCGAGCGGGAACTCGCTGCCGTTGCCGCGAATGCCGGTCAACTCGACTCGTCGATTGAGGAACGTGTGCTCGCCGGTCGAGAGGTGGCGGGCCAGCCCCAGGCGGTGCCGCTCGCGCTGGTGTTCCGGCATGATCAGGCCAGCCAGGTCGCGGCCGAGCGCCTGCGCACGGGGCGTCTCGAACATGGCCTCGGCCGCCGGGTTGAACTCAACGACGCGGCCCTCCCGATCCATGCTGATGATGGCGTCGAGGCTGGACTCGACAATCGATCGGTAGTGAGCGTCACGCTCGCGCAGCCGCGCTTCGGCCGCGCGCCGCTCGATCGCGTAGCGAATGACCCGCGCCAGGATCCGGCCCTCGATCTCGGACTTGATGAGGTAGTCCTGGGCGCCGGCCTGTACCGCAGCGGTGGCCAGGCCGGGGTCGGCGAGACTCGACAAGACGACAATGGGCACGCCTCCCGCGGCCTCGACCACCAGGTGCATCGTTGCCAGCCCGTCGCTGTCGGGCAAACCGAGGTCCAGCAGGATGACGTCGATTCCGCCAGCCCGGAGGAAGCCCACCGCGGCGCTGACCCGGTCGGCGTGACTGACGGTGAATGCGTCGGTACTAAGCGCCAGCTCGTCGCGAATGTAGTTTGCGTACGCGTCGCTGTCTTCGACCAAAAGGATGCGGACCAAGTCGCCCATGCTGCGACCTACTTGTAACACTTCCCAGGTTCGCGATGCGGCTGTTACGTGGTTTGGCTACACTGCTGCCCATGCGACGCATCTCCCGCCGGAGCTTCCTTGCCACCAGCAGTCTGGCACTTGGCGCCTTGCCCGCGGTCAGGCCGGTGTCCTTGTTCGCCCAGCTGGGCCGTGGCGTGTTTCGCCACGGCGTGGCGAGCGGCGATCCGCTGGCCGATCGCGTCATCGTGTGGACCCGGGTGACACCGACGGCGCCGGCTGGTTCGATGAGCGTCAGGTGGCAGGTAGCCCGTGACCCCAGGTTCACGCAGATCGTGTCGCGCGGAGACACCACGACCGGCGCCGAGCGCGACTTTACGGTGAAGATCGATGCCTCCGGGCTGCAGCCGGGCAATACGTACTACTACCGCTTTGAGTCCCTGGGCGCCCGATCGGCGATTGGCCGCACGCGCACGTTGCCCCGCGAGGGCGTCGCCCGCCTCCGGCTGGGCGTGGTGTCGTGCTCGAACCTGCCGCAGGGGTATTTCAACGCCTACGCCTGCCTTGCGAAGCGTGCCGACCTCGACGCGGTGCTGCACCTGGGCGACTACATCTACGAGTACGCCAACGCGCGCTACGGCGACGGCACGGCGCTCGGCCGCATTCCGGCGCCGAATAGGGAAATAGTCGCGCTCCAGGACTACCGCGAGCGCCACGCCCAGTACAAGGCCGATCCCGACTCGCAGGAGATCCACCGCCAGCATCCCTTCATCGTCGTGTGGGATGACCACGAGTTCACGAACAACGCGTGGTCGGGCGGCGCCGAGAATCACGATCCGGATGAAGGCGAGGGCGAGTGGGGCCCGCGCCGCGCCGCGGCGCAGCAGGCGTACTACGAGTGGATGCCGATTCGCGAAGACGCGCAGACCAGGCAGTCGCGGATTTATCGCGCGTTTCGGTTCGGCGATCTCGCGACGCTGATGATGCTCGACACGCGGGTCGTCGGCCGCGACGAGCAGGTGCGGCGCGAAGACACGGCCACCATCGAGTCGGCGGCGCGGCAGCTGCTCGGCGCCGAACAGGAAGGCTGGCTGGCTGAACAGGTGGTGGCGTCGGTGCGCAACAAAACGCACTGGAACCTGCTGGGCCAGCAGGTGATGTTCGCGCCCCAAACCGCCAGCGGGGCCGTGGCGGGGAACCCCGACTCGTGGGACGGATACCGCGCCTCGCGCTCGCGCGTGTTCGACATGATCGAACGCGCCCGGGCCGGCAATTTCGCGGTGCTGACGGGCGACGTCCACAGCTCGTGGGCCTACGACCTGCCGCGCGACCCGTTCGCGGGCTACGACAAGTCGTCTGGTAAGGGATCGCTCGGCGTGGAGTTTGCCGGCACTTCGGTGAGCTCCCCAAGCAGCATCGGGGCGGGACCCGGTGGGGAGCAGCAACTCGCCGGCTTCCGCAAGGCGCGCCCCCATTTGCACTACGTGGATGGGCGCTATCGCGGCTATTTCGTGCTGGACCTCACCCGCGAGCGCCTGCAGGCCGATTTCTACCGTGTTGCAACCATTCTCGACCGCACCACCGAGGAGAAGTTCGAGCGGGGCTTCGTGACCGCGTCGGGCGCCAACCACCTGGTGCCGGCCGCCACCGCGGCCCTATCGGCCACGGCACCGGATCCAGCCCCGTAGTGCCTCCCGTCAGAGCGTGCCGTCCCGACCAAGAGTGCCCTCCCGACACGTTCTAGAAACCTCCCGGCGGTATCTGTCGATATAATCGCGAGGATATGCAGCGGACGGATACGTCGGACCCGAACTACTACCATAAAGTCGTTGATTGCCAGTGGGCCTGCCCGGCGCACACCAACGTTCCCGAATACATCCGGATGATCGCGAACGGCCAGTTCGACGATGCCTACATCCTGAATCGCGAGTCGAACGTGTTTCCGGGCATTTTGGGCCGCACCTGCGACCGCCCGTGCGAGCCGGCCTGCCGGCGCGGCCGCGTTGACGGCAAGCCGGTCGCCATCTGCCGGCTGAAACGCGTGGCCGCGGATCACAAGGACGACATCACCGCCCGCATCCCGAAAGCTCCGGCCACGAAGAATGGCAAGAAGGTGGCCCTGATCGGCGCCGGTCCGTCCGCCCTCACGGTGGCGAACGACCTGATGCCGCTCGGCTACCAGTGCACCGTTTTCGAGAAGGGTCCGCGCCCGGGCGGCCTGATGCGCATCAACATCCCCGCCTTCCGCCTCCCCGAAGAAGTGCTCGACGAAGAAATCGGCTACATCGTGAACATGGGCGTCGAGATGAAGTACAACGCGCCCGTCACGAGCCTGAGGTCGCTGGTCGACTCGAAAGAGTTCGATGCGGTCTATGTCGGCACCGGCGCCCCGAAAGGCAAGGAACTGGACCTGCCCGGGCGCAACGACAGCGACCAGATCTTCATCGGCATCGAGTGGCTCGAGTCGATTCACTTTGGGCACATCAAGGACGTCGGCAAGCAGGTGCTGATCATCGGCGTGGGCAACACCGCGATGGACTGCTGCCGCTCGGCCAAGCGCCTCGGCGCGACCGACGTGAAGGTGATTTCCCGCCGCACGCGCAAGTACTTCAAGGCGTCGCCCTGGGAACTCGAGGACGCCGAAGAAGAGCAGGTCGAGATTCTCGAGAACCTCTCGCCGGTCCGCTTCATTGTCGAGAACGGCAAGCTGACCGGGATGGAGTTCGACAAGTTCACGTCGCGTGAAGAGAACGGCAAGTTCATCCAGGAGCCGGCCGGCCGCGTGACGCTGCCGTGCGACGCGGTGGTGTTGGCGATCGGCCAGGAGAACGCGTTCCCCTGGATCGAGCGCGACATGGGCCTCGAGTTCGACCAGAAGTGGGACATGCCGGTGGTCGACAAGGCCACCTTCATGTCGACCCGCCCGGGCGTGTTCTTTGGCGGCGACGCGGCGTTTGGCCCCGCCAACATCATCTGGGCGGTGGAGCATGGCCACCAGGCGGCGATTTCGATCCATCAGTACTGCCAGGGCCTGCCGGTCACCGAACGACCGCCCCACGGCATGACGCTGACCAGCACCAAGATGGGCCTGCACGAGTGGTCGTACAGCAACAACTACGACCCGGTGCAGCGTCAGAAGATGAAGCACGTCGAGTTGCCGCTGCGCTTCTCGAAGATGACCATGGAAGTGGAAGAGGGCTTCACCGAAGAGCAGACCCGCGCCGAAGTGGAGCGCTGCCTCAACTGCGACGTCGAGACGCACTTCACCGATTCGTTGTGCATCGAGTGCGATGCCTGCATCGACATCTGCCCGGTGGACTGCTTGACTCTTATTCCTAGTGCGGAAACCGAGGCCGAACTCCGTGCCCAGACCCTGGCGCCGGCCGAGAACCTCGAGCAGGCGCTGTTCCACTCGTCCCCGCTCAAGCAGACCGGACGGCTGATGGTGAAAGACGAGAACGTCTGCCTGCACTGCGGCCTGTGCGCCGAGCGCTGCCCGACCTATGCGTGGGACATGCGCAAGTTCGTGCTCCAGTTGCCCGTCGCGGGCACGACATTCATTCCATTGGAGGCGGTCGGCCGCTGACGCTGACGTTCGGAGGGCGAGGGCTTCAGCCCTCGCCGTGACAGCGACGGCTAAAGCCCTCGCTCTCCGAACGAGGATTCACGACGAGAAACGCATGAACAATCGAGTCAACGATTTCGCTTTCAAGATCGCCACCGCCAACGGGACCGGCTCGGCGAGCGCCAACGGCCTGATCATGCAGGCGATCTTCCGCATGGGCGTGCCGGTGACGGGCAAGAACGTGTTCCCGTCGAACATCCAGGGCCTGCCGACGTGGTACGAGATCCGGGTCAACAAGCACGGCTATACCGCGCGGACGCCGACCTTCGACCTGATGCTCGCGCTGAACGCGGCCACCTACGCCAAGGACGTGGCCGAGGTGCGCTCGGGCGGCTACCTGCTGTTCGACTCGTCGTGGCCGCTCGACGACAAGCTGACGCGGCCCGACGTCACCTACCTGGGCGTGCCGCTGGCCGAGATGTGCAACGCCGCCTTCAAGGGCGTGCGCGAGCGCATCCTGATGAAGAACATCGCCTACGCCGGCGCCCTGGCGGCGTTGATCGGCATGGACACCGAGGTGATCTCGGCGCTCACCAAGGAGAAGTACGCGGCCAAGAAGCCGCTGCTCGACTCCAACGAGAAGGCCATTGCCCTCGGCTACGACTACGCGAAGGCCAACTTTCAGTGCCCGCTGCCGATCCACCTGGAGAAAATGGACGAGACCAGGGACAGCATCCTGATCGATGGCAACACCGCCGCCGCGCTGGGGGCGGTCTATGCCGGCGCCACCGTCGGCGCGTGGTACCCGATTACGCCGGCGACGTCGGTGATGGAGGCCTTCAAGAGCTTCTGCATGAAGTACCGCCGCGACCCCGAGACCAAGCGGAAGAAGTTCGCCATCCTGCAGGCTGAAGACGAACTGGCTGCGCTCGGCATGGTGATCGGCGCCTCGTGGGCCGGCGCCCGGGCGTTCACGCCCACGTCCGGCCCCGGCATCTCGCTGATGAACGAGTTTATCGGCCTGGCCTACTACGCCGAGATCCCCGCGGTGATCGTCGACGTGCAGCGCACCGGCCCCTCCACCGGCATGCCGACGCGCACGCAGCAGGGCGACCTGATGTTGTGCGCCTACGCGTCGCATGGCGACACGCGCCACATCTGCCTGTACCCGTCGGATCCGCGTGAGGCGTTCGAGATGTCGGCGAAGGCCTTCGACCTGGCCGAGCGCTTCCAGACGCCGGTGTTCCTGGTGAGCGACCTCGACATCGGCATGAACGACTGGATGGTGCCGAAGCTCACCTGGGATGACAGTTATCAACCCGATCGCGGCAAGGTGCTGTCGGCCGAGGACCTCGAGAAGGCCAAGAGCTTCTATCGCTACCTGGACGTGGATGGCGACGGCATCCCGCAGCGCTCGCTGCCGGGCGTGCACCCCAAGGGCGCGTATTTCACGCGCGGCTCGGGTCACAACAAGCTCGGCGGCTACACCGAGGACGGCGACGAGTACCAGGAAGTGCTCGACCGCATTGCCCGCAAGGTGCAGGGAGCCGCGAAGGCGGTGCCGGCGCCGTTCATGAAGGCGACCCCGGGCGCGACCATGGGTCTGGTGACGGTGGGCGGCTGTCACGCGGCGTGCATCGAGGCCATGGATTTGCTCGCCAAGGACGGCATCAAGCTGAACTACCTGCGCGTCCGAGGCTTTCCGTTCGCCGATGAGGTCAAGCAGTTCCTCGATCAGCACGAGGTGAATTTCGTGGTCGAGCAGAATCGCGACGCGCAACTGCGGAGCCTGCTGATGCTCGACACCGGCGTGCACCTCGAGAAACTGGAGTCCGTGCGCTACTACGCGGGCTTCCCGATGAGCGCGCACCATGTGATTAGCGGCGTGAAGGCGAAGTTGGAGAAGGCGGCATGACGTATATTGCGAAACCCAAGGTCCACCATCCTTCGCTCAAGAAAAACGAAATCGGGCTGACCCGCCGCGACTACGAGGGCGCGATCACCACGTTGTGCGCCGGTTGCGGGCACGACTCGATCACCGCCGCCGTCATCCAGGCGTTCTGGGAACTGAGCATTCCGCCGCACAAGGTGGCCAAGCTGTCTGGCATTGGCTGCTCGTCGAAGACGCCGGCCTACTTCCTGCGCGAGGCGCACGGCTTCAACAGCGTTCACGGCCGCATGCCGGCCGTGGCGACCGGCGCCAACGCGGCCAACGGCGACCTGATCATGATCGGCGTGTCGGGCGATGGGGATTCGCTCTCTATTGGTTTAGGGCAACTGTGCCACGCGATTCGCCGCAACCTGAACATGCTGTACATGCTCGAGAACAACGGCGTGTACGGCTTGACGAAGGGGCAGTTCTCGGCGTCGGCCGACCCGGGATCGACCGCCAAGAAGGGCGAGGCGAACCAGATGCAGGCGATCGACAGCGCGCTGCTGGCGCTCACGCTCGGCGCCACGTTCGTCGCCCGCAGCTTTTCGGGCGACAAGGCGCAGCTGGTGCCGATCATCCAGGCCGGCCTGGCCCACCGCGGCTTCGCGTTCATCGACATCATCTCCCCCTGCGTGACCTTCAACGACCACGACGGCTCGACCAAGAGCTACGCCTACACGCGCGAGCACACGGTGGAGGTGGTGCAGGCCGACTTCGTGCCGCCCGCCGAGGAGATCAGCGCCGAGTATCAAGAGGGTTCGCTGAAGAACGTGATGATGCACGACGGCAGCTGGGTGAAGTTTCGCAAGCTGGCGAAGGACTACGACCCGACCAACCGCGACGCCGCCTACGCGCACATTCGCGATCACCAGCGCAAGGGCGAGGTCGTCACCGGCCTGCTCTACATCTCGCCGGACTCGAAGGACGTGCACGACCAGAACGAAACGGTGCCCGGCTCGCTTTACAACCTGCCGCACGCCCAACTCTGCCCGGGCAACGATGCACTGCAGAAGCTGATGGGGCAGTTCCGGTAAGAGATGATTTGCGATCTCGTGATCTGGTGATTCGATGATTCCGATCCCGGGATCGGACGATGTGTAGCATCTGTGCTACGATTGGTCATGAGCCGGCAGATCACCCAGCGCGAGCTCCGCAACGACAGCGGGCGGGTCATGCGCGACTTGGACCGCGGCAAGTCCTTCATCGTCACCCGGAACGGCGTCCCGGTTGGCGAGTTGATCCCGTTACGACAGCGGGTGTTCGTACCCGCCGAGACGGTCGTGGCGGCGTTCGCTGGCGCGCCGCGCGTCCGGGCCGCACGATTCCGGAAGGACCTCGATCACGTGGTCGATCAGGATCCCACCCCCCGTGGCTGAGCGGCGGCACCCTCGCGGACTCATCGACACCTCCGTCGTCATCGACTTGGAGCAGATCGTGGCAGACGCACTACCGCTGGAACTGGCCGTATCAGCCGTGACCATGGCCGAACTGGCGGCCGGGCCACACGCGACCGCCGATCCTGCCGAGCGCGCCCGGCGGCAAGACCGACTTCAACGATCTGAAGCCACCTTCGAACCATTGCCGATGGACGCGGAAGTCGCTCGTGCCTACGGCCGCATTTACGCCGCCGTGACCGCGTCCGGCCGCAAGGCACGCGGCCGACGAGCGGTGGACCTGTTCATCGCCGCGACCGCCGTCGCCGCCGGCTTACCGCTTTACACCAGGAACCCAGACGACTTCGTGGGCTTGTCGGACCTGCTGGACATCGTCGTCGTCTGATCCGACGCGCCCGGACTCAGCAATCGCCCCCCTAACCGCCCGATTCGACGATCCGCTTCGTCGTCTCGTGGCGATACGCGAACATGCGCGCGATCTGTCGCTCGACGAATCCGCCCGCCATCCACTGGCCTAACCCGCCGAGCGGCAGCGCGTAGTCCACCTCATCACGCAGGATCGTGCCGCCCGCCCCGTCATCGAGGAATTCGTGGCGATGTTCCCACATGGCGAACGGGCCGGATTCCTGGCGATCGGCGAACAGATGTGGCGGCACATACGCGGTGTGCACGGCCACCCAGCGCACCGGGATGATGCCGGCGACGCGGCCCTTGAGCACCACGCGGCTTCCGGGGACGAGCGAACCGCTCGACTCGGCCACGCGCATGCTTTCCCACGGCGGAATCAGTGAGGTCAGCGCTTCCGGGCTCTCGTGGAAACCAAAGACCTTGGCCGGAGGCGCGGCAATCCGCGTCTCTTTGACGAACCGCCTCATGGCTGGATTGCCACGCCCTTCCAGAACGCGGCGATGATGGTGCCCTTCCAGACGGCTTTCATATCTGGTATGACGCCGGCTGAGGCCGGATGGTCCCTGGCGACGGGAGACTTCCAATCAGCGCGCGCTGACGACCGTTGGGACGAAGGCGCTCAACTGGCCCGCGTTGACGATGACCCAGCGAAGCGTGTAGCCCCCCGCCAGGACCAGCAGGGCCGGCACCACGCTTTGTGCCGATGGGCGAACCAGCATCATCGCCTGCCACGCCAGCGGTACGACCAGACCGAGCGCGACCACCCCGACCCAGAAGGCCAGCGCGTAGGGGCCCGACACGATCAACGAGGCGGCGCCCACCTTGGAAATCGAGCCGGTGGACAGGTCGATTATCAACAGGATGATGATCGTCAGTTCGATGACCACGAACACCTGATCCAACCGCACCAACGAGGTTGACGCCCCATGCCCGGGTGGATTCGGGCCGACCTGTTGCAAGAGGCCGGGCAGGCGACCTGGTGCCGGCCAGCGGAGTGCAGCCAGGCGCCGCTGAAGCGGCTCGAGCAGGTGAAGGGCCGCCGCGCCCGTGGACAGCCCGGACACCAGAAACAGTGGGGCCAGGATGGCGCTGTTCCACAGCGGGCGCGCAACCATCGTGTTCAACAAGATGCCCGTATAGATGCCGAGCGCGGCGCCGACCAGGAGGTTTGCCCATCCGAGCGCAGCCAACCGCCGGGGCGCGGCGGTGAACGTGTTGGACCATCGCTGAAGCACAGGAAATTCCTGGCCCAGCCAGGGCCAGGACTCGTGGAGCCGGATCACCGCCGAGGCGAGCAGCACGACGTACACGAGAATCAATATCCAGGCCCCCCACGACATGGGCGACGCCGGCTGAAACGTGGTGTAGAGACGCCAGACGTAGAGTCGGTGCGTGAGGTCGAGCAGCAGAGCGAGCATCCCGACGTTCATCAGGGCGAAGCCGAGCAGCGGGGCTTGCCAGGAGTAGAACGTCCGGCTGTCATCGCCTCTGGCCACGCGAAGCAGCGCCAGCCCGCCAAGTATCATCAGGCCGGCCACGATGCCGCCGAGGAACAAGTAGATTGGGATCTCCCAACTCCACACGCCCAGGTGCGGATCGACCAGCGGGTTGTTGCGCGTGCTGGAGAACTCCATCATGTCACCCATCTTCAAGCGCTCGGTGGCGCCGTCTATTCCCGACGTGTTCGGAGCGGGGAGGACGGGCAGCCCGCCTCACCGCCCCGTAGCGATCAGCAGCCAGCCGACGGCTTGCCGCGGAAGATCTTGTAGGTCGTGCCCACCGTCTTCTCTTTCGCCCTGACGGTGTTCACGGTGATCACGTTGCCCTCGACGGCCGTGATCTTCGCGCCTCGGAAGATGACCTTGCCCTCCATGGTCGTGGTGCGAAGGTAGGCGCCCTTTTTCGCCCAGACGGGCATGTCACCCGTGACCTGGACGGTGACGATGTTGCCATCGATTGATGTGACCTTCCCGACGGGGTCGTCGGCCGCCACGGCGGGCGACAGCGACCCGAAGACGAGCAGGGCAAGGAGAACGAGCAGGAACTTGAACTTGAACATGGCAGATACCTCTCTCACAGTGGTTGCCTCGGCTCGACTTAGAAGGCGACCTGGAACATGGTGCGGAACGAGGAGTTCTTCGAGAACAGGTCGATCGGCTGGCTGGAAGCGTTCAACCGGCCGCCCTGGAATCCCTGCGGCTTCGCGAACTCGTTGCGCTGGTATTCGGCGGTGAACCGGACGTTCTGGCCGCGGATGTACCAGTTGACGCCGGCGGCCTTCTGGGTGATGGTCTGCTCGTTCACCCCGGTGATCGCGGCCAGGTCGAACTTCTCGTAGTACCCGTAGGGCTGGACCTTGCCTTCCTTGCCAACCTTCACTGGCAGCAGGTAGCCGGCCCGGACGTGCCAGCCCTCCTTCTGCCCGTTGAGGCCGCCGTAGGTGGTAATGCGATCGCCGCCGCTCAGGTTGGTCTTGTGGACGTCGTCGAAGTGCTTCTTGAGGTAGGCGGACGTTACCGTGTAGGTGCCGGCCTTGGTCGGGTACTCGAACATGAGGTCAACGGTGTAGGCCTTGTGGTCGACAGTCTCGTCGTTCTGGATGACACCAGCCGCCGTCACGTTCTTGTAGATCGCGTCCGCCTCGTATCCGAAGCCCCCACCGATCGTCAAGACTTTGAGGTCGCCGAGGTACGAACCCTCGTACCCGGAGCTCTCAGATTCGATTTCAAGGAATGAGTAGTGCACGCGGCCAACGTAGAACAGGGAGTTCGACGGCGTCGGGGTCGAGGTGACCGTGGCCCCGGTGAACGGGTGGGTGCTACGCGCGAAGCCCTCGCGGCCCTGGAATACGGCGATCTGGTACACCGAACGGCCGCCGGCGGCCTTGCCCCAGAGACTGACCCCCATGTCCCGGCTGGCCTTCATCGGCACCGTGCCGTAGCCGGTAAAGGCGAAGAGCGACCGGTCGATGCCCAGCGGATCGAAGCAGCCGTCGAGGTTGCCCCGGGTCATCGGGATCTTGGTCAATCCGATCTTGAAGTTCAGGTGGTCGTTGAAATTGGCGATGAAATAGGCGTCGTGCAGCCGGATGTTGCCGTCGTTCGCGTCGGTTTGCTGGGCCGCCACGGTGTGGCCCGTGATCCCCGCCTTGGTGGTGCCCAAGGCGCTCTGGGTGTTCAGATGGAAGCCGTAGGTGTCGTCGTACATGCCGGTAAACGTGATCCGGAACCG
Source organism: Acidobacteriota bacterium (assembly GCA_030697165.1). Taxonomy (NCBI): domain Bacteria; kingdom Pseudomonadati; phylum Acidobacteriota; species Acidobacteriota bacterium. Next base: position 304,577 of record JAUYQQ010000001.1, on the reverse strand, counting down.
CGCAAACCGGAGATCGGTGCGATCGTCGAGGGCGTCCTTGCCGCCGCCGTAGTCGGTGTGCTCGGCGAGCAGCTGGCCGGTGAGCTGAATCCGCAGCGTCAGCATGTTGGCATTGATCTCGACCTGCGCCTGGGCCGTGGACGTGCCCACGAGCCAGAAGGCGAAGGTCAGCACGGTGAGGGAACGAAGCGTGCTTGTCATCGACGTATGCTCCAGTAAAAAGGAATAAGGCATGACGAGTTAAACGAGGAAGAAGCAGTGGGGCCCACAGCCCGTGTCCGGCAGGAGCGTGTGGTGTGCGCGACGACGCAGCAGGCGACTGATGGCGCTGTCGGGATCGTCGACGTCGCCAAAGTGCATGCAGCGCGTCGGGCACGACGATACGCACGCCGGGTCCTGTCCCTGGTCCACCAGATGGTGGCAGAATGTGCACTTGCTGATGTAGCCGTCCGGGTGCACGAAACGCGCATCGTACGGGCAGGCGGCCATGCATGCCTTGCACCCGATGCATTTGGATTTGTCCACCAGCACGATGCCGTCCTCGCGCCGGTAACTCGCTCCGGTCGGGCAGCAGGACACGCACGGGGGCCGGTCGCAGTGGTTGCATCGCTCCGACCGAATCTCGAGCCTGAGGTCGGGGAATTCCCCGCGAACGGTTTCCGTGATCCAGTCGCGGCAATAGCCCTCAGGCACCTGGTTTTCGTTCTTGCAGGCCACTACGCAGTTCATGCACCCGACGCACAGCCTGGTATCAATCGCCATCGCGTAGCGCATGTCAGTTGCCCCCTTGCGACGGCTCGATCGTGACGAAGTTGACGTTGACCGCAGTGCCGCCCATGAGGGGGTCGGTGGCATAACGGGTTACCAGCTGTGCGGTGCTGGCGCCTCTGCCGAAGGCGCGTGTCATCCCCTTGGCGGTGGTGCCGAACCCGTGGACCATGTACACGCAGTCGGGCCGGATACGTTGCGTCACCTTCACGCGGATCGGTTCGCTCAGCACCCCGTCCTGGTTGCGGAGGCGAACCACGGCGCTATTGGCGATCCCGAGACGCCGGGCTTCTGCCTGGTTGAGCCAGAGGACGTTCTCCCCCACGAGATCCATCAACAACGGGTTGGTCTGGGTGCTCGCGAAGGTGTGCACGGGCGAGCGACCAAACAACAGCCGGTACGACCCCGCGGGCGGCTCCTGCGGCGGTGTAAACCGGGGCACCGGATCGAAGCCGGCGGTGGCGAGTTGGTCCGAGTAGAACTCGATCTTGGTCGACGGCGTGTCGAACTCTGCGGCCGCCCCGTCCTCGAAGTAGAGGGGTTCCTCCTCGCCGACAATCACGCCCTTGGCCTTGAGTTCCTCCCAGTTGAGCCCGGCCTCCTCGACGCGGTAGCGTAGGTACTGTTCGATGTGATCCCAGGGAAAGTACGCACCAAGCCCGAGCTTCTCGGCCAGGCGCTTGGCAATCCACCAGTTCGGTTTCTGCCCGTGCGGCGGATCCACGACGGGTTGGCGCAAGCCGACGAACGGCCGCTTGAACGGCCCGACATGCAGGTCGTCGTACCGCTCCAGGTACCCGGCCTCCGGCAGGACGACATCCGCCCAGCCGGCAATTTCGCTCGGCACCAAATCCACCACCACGAGCAGGTCGAGATTCTGGATTGCCCGGAGCGTCTCGTCTTTCGACGGCAGTGATTGGAGCAGGTTCGTCGCATAGACGAGCCAGCCCTTGATCGGGTACGGCTCACCAGTGATTGTCGCGTTCCGAATCCCGGTCGTGATCGCCTCTGTGGCGAATGGGTACCGGTGCCCGGGGTTGTCCACCTTGGGCCGTCCCGGCGTTGGATAGTCGGGATACGGGTAGTCGGGGATCGGCATAATCGCCGGCGTGTAAAACCCGCCCTTGCGCCCCCAACTCCCGAGCAAGGCGTTCAGCAGTGCGACCGCCCGCGAACGTTGGGCATCGTCGCCGTACCAGTTCGCGCGTCGGCCCGGATGCACCAGCGTGGCCGGGCGGTGCCGTCCCATTTCCCGCGCGGTCTCGCGGATTGCCTCCGGCGACAGCCCGGTGATGGCGGCGGCCCACTCCGGCGTGTTGTCGGCGATCGCCTCCCGGAACTGATCGAAGCCGTGCCCGTACTGCTCCACGTAGCTGGCGTCGTACAGCTTCTCGGCCACCAACGTGTGCATCCATGCGAGCACCAGTGCCAGGTCGGTCCCGGGCTTGATCGGGAGGTAGTGTTTGGCCTTGCTCGCCGCCACTGAAAACCTCGGGTCGACCACGATCACCGTCGCGCCGCGATCCACCGCCGCCGCGAACTCCTGCACCTGAGTGTTGTGCATGTTCTCGCCCAGATGGCTCCCGATCAATACCAGGCACCGCGCGTTCTCGATGTCGGTGCGTTCGGGAGAGCCAGGCTGGTCTCCGAACGTCAGCTCGAAGCCGACATCTCTGGGGCCCCGGCACTGCGCGAAGGAGGGGGCAGCCGTGTTGGGAGAACCAAACGCGGCCATCGTGTGCTTGAGGAAGTTGCCGCCGATGCCGTGGCTGAAGAACGCCATCGCCTCGGGGCCGTAATCGGTCTTGATCTTCGCCATCCGATCAGCGATGTGCTGGATGGCTTCGTCCCACGTCACTTCCTGCCACCGTTCTTCGCCGCGCGGCCCAACCCGGACAAGGGGTGCACGAAGCCGGTCGGTGTCGAAGTTGGTGCCGATGCCTCCCGTGCCTCGCGGACACAGGCGGCCGCGGCTCAAGGGGTCGTGGGGGTTGCCGGAGATCTTCCAGAGGCGGCCGTCCCGGACGGTTGCAATCGCGCCACACTTCCAGAAGCAGACATTGCAGATCGTTGCGACTTCGCGGGCCTCGGTGGTTGCGCCCTTCGCATCCGATGCCAGGCTCCACAGCCCGGCGGTGCCCCCAGCAACGGCGACGGTTCCGGCCGAGAGCTTGAGAAAACGACGGCGCGACACGGTGTTCATGGGACTGTCCCGAGCGAGAGTGAAGGCCGTTCAGATGAAGCTCACGTGGGCCGGCCTTCCCCTCGTGTTCGAGTGCAAATAACGCGCCGCAGGGACTCCCTACGATTCCCGCCGATAATCCCTATTGCGCTGGGTGTTTCGGAAACATAGTGGGCCGTATCCGACTCTGGGGCAGATCACGTGGGGAGAATTTCGCAGTCACCCCTGTTCAACATCGTCCTGCTACGATCGCGTGATGGGAATCCGCCCGCTCATGCGGGGCATGCTCGTGCTGTGGATCCTGGTCATCCTGTGGATGGTGGTGCCCTGGCGGAGTTTCCAGGACCACCTTCACTGGGGCAGTGTCCAGTGGATCCCTTTCGTCTCCCCGCCCGTCAGGCTCCTGGAGATCGCGAGCAACGTGATCCTCTACGTGCCGTTCGGCGCTTTGTTCGCATGGACGCAGCCCACCCGGAGAGGGGTGCTGTGGCGCACCCTGGCGTGGGCGCTGTTGCTCTCGGGTCTGACGGAGGCATCCCAGCTTTTCAGCCACGGGCGGTTTCCATCCGTGACCGACCTCGTCGCGAACGTGCTCGGTGCGCTGATCGGGGCGCGCGCGGCGATGTCCCGCAGGCCGAAGGTCTGACAAGGCGCTATCGGTGCTATCGTCACCGTCGTCTGACCACACCCTTGGAGGATTTATGCGCACCGTTTCTCGTGTCGGGGTTCTTGTCGCTGGAGGCATGATGGCGCTCGCCGCGGCCGGGGCCGCCCAGGTCCCGCCGCCGCTCGACGCCACCGCACAGCTGCTCAAGGCGCTGTCGGAGGCCCCAGGCCCATCAGCGTTCGAAGAAGACGTCCGCCGCATCGTCGTCAACGAGTTCAACGCGGTTGGCGCCGCGATTGATTACGACGGACTCGGATCGGTGCATGCCACATTGCCCGGCAATACCACCGGGCCGCGCGTGATGGTGACCGCGCACATGGATGAAGTCGGCCTGATGGTCCAATACATCACCCCAGACGGATTCATCCGCGTGAAGACGCTCGGCGGCGTGCTCGATCAGGCCCTCCCCGATCAGCGGTGGACGATCCTCGGCCGCAATGGTCCCGTGATGGCGGTCAGCGGCCTGCGCACCACGCACGTCCTGCCCCCGGCACAACGCACGAGCGTCTGGTCGCTCGAAGACACGTTCCTCGACGTCGGCGCGTTGTCTCGCGAAGAGGTCGAACGCATGGGGATTCGTCCGGGCGACGGCATCGCGCCCCAGAGCGAATTTGCGGTGATGGCCAATGGCCGGTATGCGGGCAAGGCCTGGGACGACCGGGTTGGACTCGGCGTGATGATCGCGGCGGCGCGCCGCATCCGCAGCGAGGGTCTCACCTTGCCGGCGCAGATCATCTGGGTCGCGACCACGCAGGAGGAGATCGGGTTGCGCGGGGCGCAAACTGCGGTCGACAAGGCGCGGCCCGACATCGGCATCTCGATCGAGGCGGGGGTGTCGGCTGATTACCCGGCGATCGGGCCGACCCAGGCGCAGGAGCGGCTGGGCGGCGGGCCGGGCATTTTCCTGCTCGACAGCTCGATGATTCCCAACCGCAAGTTCCGCGATTTCTTTTTCGACGTCGCCCAGCAAGCGCGCATCCCGCTGCAGCCGAACGTGCTCACCGGGTACGGTGAGGATGGCGCTGAGATTCAGCGGTATGACACCGGACGCGCCACGGTCAATATGACGGTGCCGACCAGGTACCTGCACGGCCACACCGGCGTGATTCAACGGACGGATTTCGATCGCGCGGTGGAGTTGTTGCTTCAGGTGCTGACGCGGCTCGACGCCAAGACGGTCGCGCAGCTGTCGAGCTTCGCTCCGTAATCGCGCCGCCGCCGGGTGGGCATCGAAGGGAGTGGGGATCTTTTGTCTCTCCCGAGGCAGACATCCGCGCCGCTTGCCATGGCTGCCGGCCGACTTTGGGCCTAAGAGCGGCCCCGCGTTGCTGGAACCGTTGTTGCTTTACCAGATGTCGTGGGAGGCAAACCGCGTCAGCGCACCGGCCCCCGAAGAAAGGGTCGACGCCATGTTGAAGGTTGAACTCCATACCCATACCGCCGACGATCCCGTTGACCGCATTCCTCACACCACGGCCGCGTTGATCGACCGCGCGGTCACGCTCGGCTACGACGCGCTGGCGATTACGCTGCACGAACGTCAGCTGGACCTTCGGCGCTTCATGCCGTACGCCGCCGAACGCGGGCTGGTGCTGATACCCGGCGTCGAACGCACCATTGAAGGCCGCCACGTTTTGCTGCTGAACTTTCGCCATGGCGCGGAAGATGTGCGGACGTTCGCCGACCTGACCCGGCTGAGATCGCGGCAGCCCGGACTGGTCGTCGCGCCGCATCCCTTCTTTCCCGCGTCCGTGTGTCTCGGCCGTGATCTCGAGCGTCACGCCGGCCTGTTCGACGCCGTCGAGCGCAACGCCGCGTTCACGCGGTTGATCGATTTCAATCGCCGCGGCGAGGCATGGGCGGCACGTCACGGCAAGCCGGTGGTCGGCAACTGCGACGTCCACCGGCTGTGGCAACTGGGCTCGACGTATTCGCTGGTGGACGCGGCGCCGGACGCCGGCGCGATCTGCGACGCCATCACCGCAGGGCGGGTGCAGGTCAAGAGCCGGCCGCTCACCTGCGCCGAAGTCGCGCGCGTGGCGGCCCTCCTGGCGTTCGGACATCTCGGTCCGACATCAGCCGGGCTTGGAACGGACGACCCGGCCGCCCTCGGGATCGACTCCAATGAATACCGGATCCAGAGCAACGATGGCGCCAGGCTCAGCCTGCGGCTACCCGGCAACCGTGCGCTCCGCGTGCGCTGACAGAGGGCGAATCCGTGCTTCCTTTGTCGTGAAGCGCCGGGTGCGGGCTGACGACGCCCCGGGCGGGAGGGTCGTCAGCCCGCAGCGGCCCCGCTACGACGTCGGCAGGTGGAGCAGGTAGTGCACGCCGCCCCGATTCAGCCAGACCCGCACGTACTCGCCGCCACGCAGTTCCGCCACCCACGCTTCGTTGCGGGGGGACGAGCCTGAGGTGACCTCGCTGATCTCGCTGTCCGGAATCACCACGGCGAGGCCGCGGCCGGCGACCGACCCGTTCGAGACGAACTCGACCCATCGGCCGGCCCGCATCGTGGCACCAGCGGCAGGCGCTTCGTCCCCGAGTCTGAGGCTGTAGGTTCCGGCGGCCAGGCGCTTGCCGTCGGCCATGGCGGCGCGCGGCAAGGCGACCTGCCCCGGTCGCACTTCGGGCACCGCCGCCGCCAATTCGGCCGCTGCCGCGGCTTCTTTTTCGGCCTCGGCTCGTTCCGTTTCCGCCCGCCGCGCCGACTCGGCCTGTGCCGCCGCCTGCCGCTTGCCCGTCTCGATTGCCGTCTGTACGCGATCGGCGGCGGCATTGACCTGGTCGATCAACTGGCCGGTCCGATCGTACGAACGGCTCATCGCAAAACTCTCGGACTGCGTTGCCAGTTCAGCGTCGAGCTGCGCGACCACGCCCTGGGCCTCTGCGAACGCCTCGGGGGCGTGGGTCTTCGCCTCGGGGCCGAGCGCGTCGAGACGCGACTTCGCGGCGTCGACCCGGCTAGTGGGGGGGGAGGAACATCCCGCGGCCAGCACCGCGATCGCCAAGCTCATCATTAATTGCGACACGCGTACGCTCATTGGCTTTACCTCTAGTAGACCTTACCGCCGACATGCGCTCGCGAGCAAACCGCCAGGCCAGCTCCCTCAGCCGGTGTTGCGCAGGCCCGCCGAGATGCCGTTGATCGTCGAGGCCAGCGCGTAGTCGAGGGCTTCGTTGCGTTCGCCGGCACGGGCCCGGCCGAGGAGCGTCACCTGGATGAGGCTCAGCGGATCCACGTACGGGTTGCGAAGCCGGATCGATCGTGCCAGCACGGGATTCTTTTCGAGCAGCTCCGACTGTCCCGTCACCTGCAGGACGAGGCGCCGGGTGCGGGCGAATTCGCCGGCCAGCCGCCCGAAGACGCGGTCGCGCAGGGCCGCGTCGGTGACGAGCGCGGCATAGCGCGCCGCAATCGGGAGGTCCGCCTTGGCGAGGCCGATCTCGACGTTGCGGACGAGGTCCTGGAAGAACGGGAACGCCTGCATCATCTCGCGCAGCAACGCGGCCGGTTCAGTGCCGCGTCCTGCGAAGCGATTGAGGGCGTGACCCACGCCGAACCAGGCGGGGAGCACGTGACGGCTCTGCATCCAGCCGAAGACCCAGGGGATCGCGCGCAGGTCGTCGAGGCCGCGCGTCTCGCCGCGCCGCGCCGGCCGCGACCCGATGCGCGCGTGCTCGAGTTCGGCGACCGGGGTGGCCTGCTCGAAGTAGGGGAGCGTGTCGGGATGCTCCGCGATCTCGGCGCGATAGTACGCGTAGGCATCGTCGGAGAGCGCCGCCATCGCCGCGTGCCAGCGGGCCTGATCGGCGGGGGCGGGGGGGCGCAGGTTGACGCGGGCATCGAGTGCGGCCGCCACCATCAGCGACAGGTTGCGCTCGGCCAGCACCGGGTCCGAGTACTTCCAGTTGAGGACCTCGCCTTGCTCGGTGATCTTGATCGCGCCAGCGAAGGCGCCCGGCGGCTGCGACGTGATGGCGCGGTGCGTCGGCCCGCCGCCGCGGCCGACCGTGCCGCCCCGGCCATGGAACAGGCAGAGCCGGACGCCGCAGTCGCGGGCGACCTCGTGCAGCGCCTGGTGTGCGCGATAGATCTCCCACGTGCTCGTCAGCATCCCGCCATCCTTGTTGGAGTCGGAGTACCCGAGCATCACCTCCTGCCGGCCGCCCCAGGACGTGAGCAGCCGCGCGTAGTCGGGGCGGGTCCACAAGTTGCGGCAAATCCCGGGCGCGGCCCGCAGGTCCGCGATCGACTCGAACAGGGGGACCGGCATGACGCCGGGGTCATCGTCCCGCGCGGCCACCTGGACGCCGCTGGTCTCGAGGAGCCGCACCAGCGTGAGCACATCATCCACACCCTGGGCGCCGCTGATGACGTAGCTCCGAATCGCCTGCGGGGGATACTCGCGCTTGAGGGCGCCGATGCCTCGGAGGTGGTCGAGGAGCGCCCGCGTGTCGGCGGAGGGCGCTGCCGGCAGCCCCGGGGGATCGGTGGCGCCGTCGAGGTCGGCGCGCGCCCGCGCATGCACGCGCGCGTGCTGGCGCAGGTCGAGCGCGTGGAGGTGGAAGCCGAACGTGTCAACCTGCTGCAGGAGCGGGTCGACCAGCTGGGCCGCCACGCGTGCGCCGCCATGTGCCCGCAGGCTGTCGCGGATAATCTGCAGGTCGCGCGCGAACGCGGCCGCGTCGGGATAGCCGTGGTCCGCACCGGGCTGATGGCGCACCGCGCCTAGCCGCCAGCCCATGTAACCGAGCAGACGCCGGTACACTTCAGTGTCCGACCGGCTGTCGGGCATCGGGTCGAGCGAAGGGATCGTCCGCGAGTACTCCGCGAGACGTTGCTGCAGCGCCTCCGACACGGGCACCCGCAGCGTCGAGGCACTGAGCCGTTCAACGAGCGCTTCCAGCCGGCCGCGGTAGGCATCGAGGATGGTCTCGCGCGCCATCCGCAGGGCCGCGCGCGTGACGTCCGGGGTCACGTGCGGATTGCCGTCGCCGTCGCCGCCAATCCAGGAGCCGAATCGCACGACGCGTGGCAACGCGTCCATGGCCGGCGCCTCGCCGTACGCGTCCGCGAACGCCGAGCCCAGTTCGGCATACACGACGGGGATGGTGTCGATCAGCACATCGGCGTAGTAGTCGAGGCCCATTCGCACCTCGTCGATCACCGACGGCCGGCGGCGTCGCACGTCGTCGGTCTGCCACAGCGCGGTGACCTCGGCCACGATGATGGCTTCCTGCGCGGCCGCCTCGGCGTCGGTCAGCGGCACCCGGTCGAGCGCATCGAGCGCCGCGGCGATCCGGCGGTGCTTGAACAGGACCGTCCGGCGCGACACCTCCGTGGGATGGGCGGTAAAGACCGGCACCACCTCGACCTCGCGCAGCCGATCGATCACCGTGTCGGCGTCGAGCCCCGCGTCACGCAGGCGCCGCAGCGTGCCGGCCGGGGTGCCGGCTTGTGGCGTCTCGCCGGTCCGCAGCCGCGAGGCCCGGCGGCGCCGACGGCGATGAGCCGTTTCCGCGAGGTTCGTGAGATCGAAGTAAATGGCGAAGGCGCGCGTCAGACTGTAGGCTTCGTCCACCGGGAGTGCGCTGACCAGCTGATCGGCCTCCTGCATCAACGCGACGCCGGTGGCGTCCGTCTCGCTGGCGTCCGCCGCGCGCTCACGATGCCGGATCGCGAGCGTCCGCAGCGCCTCGACCGCGTCGAACACCCGCGCGCCGGCCTGCTCCCTGATCACGTGGCCGAGCAACGTGCCCAGCAGACGCACGTCGCGGCGAAGCGGGGCGACCTTCAACTCGACGTCGGTGGCGACGAGTTCGGCCAGGCGAGACGCCGGATCCTCGTGTCCCCAGAGCGGGCGGGTGTCGGAGTGCTGTGCCATGGACATACTGTACGAGGCCGTCGGACGACTGCTGCAGCGAGCGCTACAACAGCCGCCAGCCGGGCCTCACGTATCTCTCGTCGCGTCAGTTACTTCTTGATGGCGTCGCCGACGTCTTTGATGGCTTCGCCGACCTTGCGCTTGGCCGTGCCGTATCCTTCACGCACTTCACCGCCCGCCTCGTCTGCGACTCCCTCATCGCGCAGGTCGGCGTTGCCAGTGGCCTTACCAACCTCTTGCTTGACCTGGCCCTTGACCTGATCGAACTTGCCCTTCAATTCATCGTTGTTTGGCATCGTAAACTCCATGTTGCGCTCGCGGGATGCCAACATCCCGAATGGCAGAGCAACCGCGGCGCGTTACCTCGAATTTCAGCAAGAGCCGTGCCCTGTCCGTCTGCGAGTGACGGGCTGGTCGCCGTTCGACGTCCGACCGGCCGGCATCGACGAGCTGTGCCATGGGCGGGTCAATGCGGGCCTGGACCGCGGCAGGTCCTTCGCCGTGACCCGGAACGGCGCCCCGGTGATTGACGGGATCGTGAGAGGATAGCCTTATGTCACGCGATGCGCCGCCGATCGTGTTGCTTTTGAGCGTCCCTCCACCATGCCTCTGCTGATCGTGCTCTTGGTCGGCGCGGCGGTCCTGGCGCATGCCGCGCCGTTTCCCTTCCTGCTCGAGGCCTTTCGTCCGTCGCGTTCAGTCTGGCATGTCCCACCCACACCAGGCGCACCGCCCACGATCTACCTGACCTTCGACGATGGGCCGAATCCGGTGTGGACGCCCCCGCTGCTGGACGCGCTGCGCGAGCAGGGGGCCCATGCCACGTTCTTCCTGATCGACGATCACATCACCCCGGAGACCGCAGCGATCGTCAAGCGCATCGCTGACGAAGGGCACGCCATTGGCCTGCACAGCGGGACACGGGCCCAGATGATCGAGGATCCCGAGGCGCTCGCGGCGTGGCTCGACGACCGTGCCGACCGCATCGAGGCGATTGCCGGCGAGCCGCCCTGCCGGCTGTTCCGTCCACACGCCGGGTGGCGCAGCGGCACGATGTACGAGGGCCTTGAAGACGCGGGTTTCACGCTCGCCGGTTGGAGTTGGGGCATGTGGGACTGGGATTGGTGGCGTGAGCCGTCCGGCGACCACGTGGCCAGGAAGATCGTGAAGAAGGCGTCACCGGGCGACATCGTGGTGATTCACGACGGCCACCACAAGAATCCCCGGGCGGAGCGTCGGCATGCCGGTGAAACCGTGACCCGCCTGGCGCCGCTGCTCCGCCAGAAAGGGTTTCGGTTCGGCACGCTGTGCGACCCGGCCTCTAGCCGCACAGCAGAATAATCTCAGGCCGGTAGGCCGCCTGGACCGGCGCGCCAGCTCGTCAGCTCTACCGAGCCGTCGCCCCGCGACTTGGCCAAGCGGCTCGAGGATGGGGTGCCTCTGAACCAATACGACAAAAGTGCAATCATGTGTTCCAAAAAGATACACGCGTGGAGCCGAGCGCATATCTGATCTAACAATTCAAGCCTAAATATTCAAATTCGTGGCTTTGCCTCTTGGCAATGTCTATGCTCTAGATGATTTGTAACGACTTTATAGTCATATTGAGTCATACAAATGATGGGCATGAGTATCGGCGCACTAGTACCTTTCCAGCCTCAGGCAGACACGCTGACCTACGAGGCTTTCTATGGCTTGAAGGAGAAGGCGTTCAGTCTCAACGCCGACCCGCGATTCCTGTATCACAGCCCGTCGCACGCGGCCGCGTTCGAGAACCTGCTCGCCGGCATTCGGCGTCGTGAAGGCCTGCTCGTCCTGACCGGAGAGATCGGCAGCGGCAAGACGATGCTGTGCCAGGCCGTGCTCAAGAACCTGGGCCGCAAGACGTTCAGCTCGTTTGTCCCCGATCCGTTTGCCTCGCGCGAAGACCTGCTGAAGACCCTACTGCTTGATTTTGGCGTGCTGACGGTCCAGGAGCTCACGACCGGGTCGCTGCAACGCGCGTCGCGCACCGAGCTCAGCTACCTGCTGGCCGGGTTTCTCGAGTCGCTCTCGGCGCTCGATGCGTTTGTCGTGGTGATCATCGACGAAGCGCAGAACATGTCGCTGCCGCTGATCGAGGAGACCCGCATCCTGTCCGACTCCTTTGGCGGCAAGGGCGGCTTGCAGATCGTGTTTGTCGGGCAGCCCGAACTCCACGCCAAGATGAAGCTGCCCGAGATGCGGCAGGTCGATCAGCGCGTGTGCGGCTACAACCATCTCGTGCCGTTGACGCGCGATGCCATGGCCGGCTACCTCCAGCACCGGCTGCACGTCGCCGGACTCAACCGCGAGCGCGTCCTGTTTGCTCCCGACGTGGTCGACCTGCTGCATCGCCGCTCCGGCGGCGTGCCGCGCCTGATCAACCGGGTCTGCGATCGCGCGCTCGACCTGGCGCACCGGCAGCAATTGGCCTGGGTCGACCGCGAAATCCTCGAGACCGCGCTGATCGAGGTCGGCGCCTCGACGCTCACGCCGACGTGGGATGCGATCATCTTCCCGATGCCCGCGCTGGTCGCCCCGCCCGACGCCGCTGCAGAGCCCGTGACCGCAGCAGAACCCGTGACGGTGGCAGAACCGGCTGTCGTCACCGCGCCGGCACCGGCTGCGCCTACGATCAGTGTGGATTCCGCCGAGAAGCTCCTGGCCCGTGTCGACGTCATGTGGGATGCCACGCTGCTCGACGAGGGCGCCGAGGACTTTGACAAGACCGTAAATGAATGGCTGACGCAGGAGCTCGAGGCGACGTCCCGCAAGCTCTCGCCGCTCCCGGCCATCGCCGCGCACACCAGCGACGCGAAGACGTCAAGGCCAGCAACGGCCAACAAGAGCGTCGTGACGCGTGAAACGCCGGCGAAATCTGGCTGGATCGACATGGAAGGTGAGCTGCTACCCGAGACCTATATCCACCGGCTCGCACGCAGGTGGGCCAAATGGGCGGCCGTCGCCATGCTGTGTACTGCGGCCTTGGGCGCGGCCGGGTCCGTCGCGTCGCGTCTGCCTGCCCAGCTGTCGGCCATCACGCAGGCCTCGCCCACACTGCCAACCGCGCCGGTCTTCGCGGTTCCAGCCCTTCAAGCGGTGGCGGGGCCGTCCGTCGAAGCGCCTGTTCCGTCCGCCGAAACGCCCGCTCCGGCGGCAGCCGCCGGCGACTATCTGGTCGCGGTCGGACTGTTCGCGGACCTCAATCGCGCCGACTGGCTCGTCCAGGAACTGACGCTGGCCGGCCTGCCCGCGAACCAGCGGCCGTTCCAGTTCCGCGGCCGTGAGGTGCAACAAGTAGTACTCGGACCGTTTGCCAACCGCGCCGACGCGGTGGCCGGCCTGCGGCGGCTGCGGCAACTGGGCGGATACGACGACGCGACCGTGGTGAACACGGTCGCGTCCGCCGCGTCAGTTACTTTTTGATCGCATCGCCGACGTCTTCGATGGCTTCGCCGATCTTGCGCTTGGCCGTGCCGTATCCTTCGCGCAATTCGCCGCCGGCCTCGTCCGCCACGCCCTCGTCGCGCAGGTCGGCGTCGCCAGTGGCCTTGCCAACCTCTTGCTTGACCTTGCCTTTGATCTGATCGAACTTGCCCTTCAGCTCATCATTGTTCGGCATCGTGGACTCCATGTTGCGCTCGCCGGATGCCAACATTCCGAATGGCAGAACAGCCGCGGCGCGTTACTTGGTGATTCAGGGGCTGGACCTCATTGCCCGCGAGCATCCCGACGTCGCCATCATCGACATTGGCCTGCCTGAACTCGACGGCTACCAGCTGGCCCGCCGCGTTGGCGCGCACCACCAGGGCGCTAGGATGATGCTGGTCGCGCTGACCGGGTACGGATCTCCGCTCGATCGCGACCGGTCCGTCGAGGCGGGGTTCGATCATCACCTGGTGAAGCCGGTCGACTTCGACGAGCTCGGGCGACTGCTTGACGCGCGCGCCGCAACGCCGGCGTACCAGCAGCCGCGTTTCAAGACACCATTGCCGGACACCGGCGGCAGCAGGCCTGACCAGGCCACCTGAATCGGACTGGTGAAGAGCACGGTCGTGCTCGGCCCAACACGGCTCAACCGTATTGTTCCGGCATTCCACGTTTCGGTTGTCTAAACTGACGAGCTGGTCACGGTTCGACGTCATCGTGGTGATCGATATAATTCGATGCATACGATGGTCACCGAAACGTGAAGCGACCCGCGAGTGTTTCGGAAGAGATGCGTCTGCGCCGGACGGTGCGGGACTTGGTCGCGCTCTCGGCCCTGCCCGCCGCCTGGACCGGTCTGGGCCTCGACCGGATCGCCGCTAGCCTGGCCGACGTACTGCTCGACACAGTTTCCCTCGACGTGATCTTCGTCCAGCTGGCCGCACTGGACGGGGACGGCGTGGTTGAATGCGTACGCCGAAAGGACCGCACCGACGCAGTGCCAGTCGAGGTGGCGAGGGCGGCGTTCGCGCCGCTCTTATCCAGCGATCAGGCCGAATCGTCTGTGACGCTCTCCGATCCGTTCGGTGACGGGCCGCTGCATGTCACCGTCACCCCCGTTGGCGGTGAGGGAGTGCTCGTCAGCGGTTCGCGCCACCCCGACTTCCCGACCGAGTGGGATCGGGCGCTCCTAGGAGTCGGGGCCAACCAGGCGGCGATTGTCCTCGAGCGGCGGCGGGCCGAACAGGAGGTCCGGGCAAGCGCCGCGCGCAAGAGCGCGATCCTGGAGACGGCGCTCGATTGCGTGATCACGATGGACCACCTGGGAAAGGTGGTCGACTTCAACCCGGCTGCGGAACGCACCTTCGGCTATTCTCGTGGCGATGTCATCGGGCGTGACCTTGCCGATCTGATCATCCCGCCGTCGCTCAGGGAGCGACATCAGCGGGGGATTGCGCATTACCTTGCCACCGGGGAAGGCCCGGTCCTCGGCCAGCGGCTCGAGGTACCGGCCGTGCGCGCGGACGGCAGCGAGTTCCCCGTGGAGCTGGCCATCACTCGCATCGTGACCGACGGCCCGCCGCTGTTCACGGCCTACCTGCGGGACCTCACCGACCAGAAGCGTAGCGAGCAGCATCGCAACATCCGAGTGGCCGTTACGCAGGCCTTGAGCAACGCGTCCACGGTGGACGAGGGCGCCATCGGCGTGCTGCAGGCGGTCTGCGCGAATCTCGGCTGGGACGTGGGCTTCTTCTGGAAAGTCGACGGCGCTCAAACCGCACTCGTCTGCAGAAAAAGCTGGCACCGGCCCGACCTGCCGGTGAGCGAATTCGAGGTGGCGAGTTTCGGCCGCGTGTTTGAGAAGGGTGAAGGGCTACCGGGACATGTCTGGGCCACCGGCAAACCGCGCTGGTTGCTCGACGTGGTGCGAGACGCAGACTTTCCCAGGGCCGCTTCCGCCGCCCAGTTCGACCTCCACAGCGCCTTCGCCTGCCCGGTCGTGATCGGCGACCGCGTGAGCGGCGTCATCGAGTTCTTCACCCGGCGCATTCGGGAGCCCGAGGCCGACCTGCTCGAGATGATGGGGACGGTGGCAGGAAGCCTGGGCCAGTTCATCGAGCGGAAGACTGCCGAGGAACAGTTGCGGGACAGCGAAGAACGCTTCCGCAGCATTTTCGGCCAGACCGTCGCCGGGATCGCCCAAACTGACATCACCGGCCGGTTTGTGCTGGTCAACCAGCGCTACTGCCAGATGGTCGGCCGCCCCGCCGAGGAGTTGGCTGGCCTGCGGATGCAGGACATCACCCACCCCGACGATCTACCCGGCAACCTGCCCTTGTTCCAGGCAATGGTAAACGGCGGCCCGCCCTTCGTCATCGAGAAGCGGTACGTTCGCCCGGACGAGTCGCACGTCTGGGTGAGTAATAGCGTCTCCCTGATCAGCAACGGCGACGGTCGCCCGATGTATGTGGTGGCCGTAGCCATGGACATTACCGATCGCAAACGAGCCGAGGTCGAGCGGCAGTGCGCCGAGGCGGCGCTTCGGGAAAGCGAGGAGAAACTTCGCCTGCTTGCCGATACGATCCCGCAACTGGCATGGATGGCCAGGCCGGACGGACACATCTTCTGGTACAACCGCCGCTGGTACGAGTACACCGGGACGACGCCGGAGGAGATGGAAGGTTGGGGTTGGCAATCGGTTCATGACCCGGCGACCCTGCCAAAAGTGCTGGACCGGTGGCAGGGATCCATCGTCAGCGGCGAGCCGTTTGACATGGTGTTCCCCATCAAAGGTGGGGACAGGCAGTTTCGACCGTTCCTGACACGCGTCAACCCGCTGCGCGACGAGCGCGGGCGCATCCTGTATTGGTTCGGGACGAATACCGACATTAGCGAGCAAAAGCGGGCCGAGGAGAATTCCCGTTTCCTGGCCGAAGCCAGCGCCGAGTTGGCGGCCGTCGTCGATTACGAAAGCACGTTGCAGAAAGTTGCGAATCTGGCTGTCCCCCGTTTTGCCGACTGGTCCGCCGTGGACCTGGCGGACGACGACGGCAGTCTGCGGCGGCTGGCCGTCGCCCACCAGGACGCCGACAAAGTCGCCCTGGTGCGTGAGTTGATGCGGGAATACCCGCCAGATCCCCAGTCGCCGACTGGGGGCTACGCCGTTCTTCGCACCGGCAAGCCGCAAATGATCAGCGAGATTCCTGACGAAATGCTGGCGCAGGCGGCGCAGGACAAGCGCCACCTTGCCCTGATCCGTTCGCTCGGGCTGAAGTCCTACATCTGCGTGCCGCTGGTCATTTCCGGCCGGACGCTCGGCCTGCTGACCTTCGCGACCGCCGAATCCGGCCGGCATTACACCGAGACTGACCTTGCCTTGGCGATGGACTTGGCGCTTCGGGCGGCCGTTGCCATTGAGAACACGAAGCTATACCAGGCGTTGCGCGAAGCCGATCGGCGCAAGGACGAGTTCCTGGCGACGCTGGCTCACGAACTGCGCAACCCGCTGGCTCCCGTCCGCAATGCGCTGGAGATCCTCAAGATGCCGCGGGTCGATGCGCAAACCGCTGAGCGCTCACGCGAGATCATGGAGCGGCAGGTGCAGCATCTCGTTCGACTGGTCGACGACTTGCTGGACATGTCGCGTGTGATGCGGGGCAAGGTTGAACTCCGTAAGGAGCGGGTCGAACTCGCCACCATCGTGGCCAGTGCGATCGAGACGGTGCAGCCGCTCGTTGACGCCCAGGGACACCGGTTGCAGGTTCGCATCTCCGCCGAATCGCTGGTGCTCGACGGCGACCCAATACGGCTCGCCCAGGTCGTCGGCAACCTGCTGACCAACGCGGCCAAGTACACGGAGCCGAACGGTCAGATCTGGCTGACGGGGGAGCGGGCCGGCGGCATGGTGGTGCTGCGGGTGCGGGACAACGGAATCGGCATCGGCAAAGAAATGTTGCCCCGCGTTTTCGAGTTGTTCGAGCAGGCGGACCACGGCTCCACCAAGACGCAAGGCGGGCTGGGCATCGGGTTGACGCTTGTGATGAACCTTGTCGAGATGCATAACGGGACCGTCGAGGCCCGTAGCGAGGGACTGGGCCAGGGGTCCGAGTTCGTGGTACGACTCCCGCTCGCGGAGCAGACGGTGGAGCAGGATCATGGCTCGGCCACAGCGGCGCAGGCAGATCACGTTGCGCCGCCTTCCGGCAAGCGGCTCCTGATCGTCGATGACAATCGAGACGCCGCAAACAGCCTCGCCATGCTGCTGCAGCTGCAACGCCATGAGGTCCGTGTGACCTACAGCGGCCTGGCCGCGCTGGAGATGATCAAGACCTACACACCGGACGTGGTGTTACTGGATATTGGGATGCCGGGGATGGACGGCTACGAGGTCGCCCGCCGCATTCGCCAGACGCCGGGCCTGGGGACTGTGGTGCTGGCGGCGTTGACCGGCTGGGGCCAGCAGGAGGACCGCCGCCGTACCGCGGAGGCGGGTTTCGACCATCATCTGGTCAAACCGCCGAGGCCTGAAGTCCTGGAGAAGTTGCTCGCTTAGGCCAACTAAATCGGAATGGTAAAGAGCACGGTCGTGCCCTGGCCGGGCGTGCTCTCGGCCCAGATCCGTCCTGAGTGTCCCTCGACAATTCGCTTGGCGATGAACAGGCCCAGTCCCAACCCGCGCCGGTCGTCGTTATTCACCTGCACGAACCGTTCGAAGACCTTCTCGAGCTGATCGGCGGGGATTCCAGGGCCGGCATCGGCCACCGAACACCGCACATCGTCGCCGGCACGTTCGGCGCGCAGGACGATCCGGCCGTCGCGTGGGCTGAACCGGATGGCGTTGACGACCAGGTTTCCCAAGACCTGGACCATCCGCGCGTGATCGAATCTGGCCGGTAAGGCGCCGGTGTTCTCGACACTCAAGTCGATGCCCTTGACGGCTGCCGACTGGCGAAACTCGTCGGCCACCTCGGCGAGCAGCGCCTGCAGATCGCCCGGGTCCTTGACGATCGCGAGGCGTCCTGCGTCGATGCTGGCCACGTCGATGAGGTCGCCAATCAGGCGGCTGGCGCGCACCGAAAGACGATGAATACGGGAGACCGCGCTGCCGATTTGTGCCGCTTGCTCGGTGTTGCGGGAGATGTGGGCAATGGCGGCGCCGCTCATCGCAATGCCGCTCACCAGGTCGCGCAGGTCATGCGCGACCACGCCGAGGAAGTCGTCGCGATTGGCCAACGCGCCGTCTGACTGCACGCGCTCAGCTTGCAGCCGCCCATCCGTCTCTTCCCGCTCGACCGGCAGCAACCGCGCCAGCACCCGGGCGGTTTCGACGCGCTCGAACTCGAGCGTCTGGTCGGCGGTCTCGCGATCGGCGCGCACCGTGGCGTCCTCGACCTTCCGCTCCATCGCCACGACCGTGGTCGCCGACACCGTGCCGGCGCTTTCCTTCAGCAACTGGTCGGCTTTCCGCCTCGCCTCCTCGAGCACCGCGTCGGCTTCCTCGCGGGCGCGCTTCAACACCTCGTCGGCGCTCTCCTGGACGAGGTCTCGGCCCTCGGCGATTGCCAGGTCAGTCTTGTCGCGTTCTTCGCGCAGGCTGTCGTCGGTCTTGTCGCGCGCGGCGGAGGGCCTCGGGCTCGTCATGGCAGCAATAGACGGTATCACCGAATGTTGCAGCCCCAGACCGGGCGACCGATCCGCCCACCTTTTCCCACTTTCGCCATACTTCCAGCTGAGCCATGCAGGATCCAGGGACAAAAGCCGAGAGTCTATAGGTAAAATGCCACGGCTAGGTTTGAACTGCTGTTCTGGAGGGATGAAATGAGATTGCTACGAGGCGTAGGGTTGTTGTTGGGCCTGCTGGCCCTGATGCCGCTGACCGGCTGGGCGCAGCCTGCGCAGACCGGCACCATCTCCGGCACCGTGATGGACAGCTCAAACGCGGTTCTGCCCGGCGTAACGGTCACCGTCACCAGCCAGGACCGCGGGTTCATGCGAACGACGGTGACTGATGGGAACGGCCGCTACCTGTTTCCGGCGGTGCCGATTGGCCAGTACCGGGTGATTGCGACCCTGCAGGGTTTCAACACTGCCGAGGCCTCCAATAACGTCGTCGAGACCAGCAAGAACACCGACCTGCCCTTGACGCTGACCGTGGGCGCCCTGACGGACACCGTGGTCGTGACCGGGAGCACCCCGATCGTCGACACGACGACCGCGACGGCGACCACGACGGTGCGCCGCGAAGAGTTCGACAAGCTGCCGGTCGGCCGCAACTATCAGTCGCTGATCGGCGCGGCCCCCGGCGTGGTGGGCACCGGCAACGTCAATGCGCTCGGAGCGCTGACGAGCAACAACCTGTTCATCATCGACGCGGTCGACACGACCGATCCGACCACCGGCACCTTTGGCACCAACCTGAATTTCGAAGCCATCCAGGAAGTGTCCGTGTACACCTCGGCGGCCGGCGTTGAGTACAGCCGCGCGCAGGGCGCGATTGTCAATGTCGTCACCAAGTCGGGCACGAACCGCTTCGAGGGGTCGGCCAAGTACATCTTCCTGAACGATGAGTGGGACGAGCAGAACACGACCAAGAGCGAGGTGACCGGCGCGTCGCTCGCACGGGTCAAGTTCGACCAGGTCAATCCGGTGTATTCGTTCACCGGCGGCGGGCCGATCTGGAGGGACCGGGCGTGGTTCTTCGGTACCTACGAGCTGGCCCAGAGCACCTCGCCGCAGCGGCAGACCGTCGGCCAGATCCCCGAGGACTTCCAGCAGGTGCGCGAGGACAAGTTCTCGAATATCCGCGGCACCGTGCAGCTCGCCGAGGGACACACGGCCTGGGTCAAGTATTACCGGTCGCCTTCCGACGGGTTCGTCATCGACTATTGGGGCGCCGCCGCCGAACGCGAATCCCTGACCGGACAGAGCCAGAGCGCCTCCAACTGGGCGGCGCAGTGGAGCGGCGTGGTGCGCAACAACTGGTCCATGGAGGCCGCGTTCGCGAACTATGCCTCGCTGATCACGGTCGACACGTTCGAGGCCAGCGGCCGCCTGGCGAACGCGCCAATCTTCAACGTCGCCGAGAGCAAGTACTACAACGGCGCGACGTTCTCGGGCTTCGTCGAGCGCCCGCGGCAGCAGTTCAACGTCGCGAGCAACTGGTTCCTGTCGCCCGGCGGCCGGTCGCACAACATCAAGGTCGGGTACGACTTCCAGAACCTCGAGTCCAGCTCCCAGTTCGACTACCCGAACCGGCAGCTCTACTTCGCCGAATCCTACGTCCAGGCCACCGGCGCCATGGTGCCGCAGTCGCGGCGCGACTTCGATGCCGGCCCGTCGACCTCCACCGGCAAGATTCACGCGGTCTTCGCGCGCGACAAGTTCGAGCTGAGCGATCGCATCTCGCTCGAAGCCGGCGTGCGCTACGAGCTGCAGACCGGCACCAGCGACGTCGGCTCCGACACGGTCGATACCGCCGTCTTCACGCCGCGTGTTTCGGGCACCTACGACATCACCGGCGACGGCAAGACGCTGGTGACCGGCAGCTACGGACGCTACTACGCCAGCATCATCCAGGGCTTCTCCGACGCCTTCGCCAGCGTGCCGCAGCAGACCAACTACGACAACTTCGTCTGGAACGGCAGCGCGTATGTGTTCTCGAATCGGGTACAGCTGAGTGGCTCGACCTTCCGGCCGAACACCGACCTCGAGCCGTATCACATGGATGAGGGCACCATCGGCTTCCAACGGCAGTTTGGCCAGTCGCTCGGTGCCGGCGTGCGGTTCATCACCCGCAAGTGGGACAACCTGATCGACGACGTCCGCACCTTCAACCCCGACAACACGATCCTGCGCCAGGTCGTCAATTACGAACCCGCCGAGCGCAAGTATCGCGGCGTTCAGCTCACCTTCGAAAAGCGGTTTGCCAACAACTGGAACGCCCAGGGCAGCTACACCTACTCCCAGACCCGCGGCAACCATTTCGCCAACAACTTCACCACCCTCGGGGACTACCTCGACGCCCAATGCCGGACCACCGCCGACCTCACGGTCGGGAACGGCGGCATCATCCCGTGCGCGGAAGTCAACAACGGCGCCAACAAGTACGGCTCGCCGATTTACGACCGTCCGCACAACTTCAAGCTGAACGCCGCCTACGTGCGCGGGTTCGGGCCGGTCAATGTCACGGTCGGCATGTTGACCGACTTCATTTCGAAGCGGCGCTACCAGAAAGAGCGAACCGTCAACGTCCTGACGCCCGGCACGCAGAACAACGCCGGTCCGACCGCGACGTACTACTACAACGAGTTGGGCTCCGACGTTCTTGACGGCATGGAGAACGTCACCGACTTCTCGACCGAGCTGACCTGGAAGGTCGCCGGCAGCCACCAGGCCGGATTCCGGGCGGAGGCCTTCAACCTCTTCAACAACGAGGAGAAGATCATCAGCAACAACGTCACCTGGTGTGGCAACACCGCCACCGCCGCGTGCACGACCGCGGTCAACAACTTCGGCAAGGCCAGCGCGCGCGGCTCGTTCCTGCAGCCGCGCCGCTACCGCTTCTCGCTGATCTATCGGTTCTAACGTGAGCCTGGAGCCGGTGGCGCCCTGGCGCCACCGGCCACTCTTCCTGCCGTCGCTGTGTCGATGCCAGCGCCCCCGAGCGAGGGCTGATCGAACTTCAGCCAGTTGCCGCGCTGGCGCTGCAGGAAGTACCGGTCAGCGAGGACGCCCGGCCAGTCGCACCAGGGCCGAGCGTGCGAGCAACTCGCCTTGCCGCCGGGCCTCGACGCGAATCCACCCGTCGGCGGTCGTCGCCGGGATCGCGAAGGGAGATGGCGTGGTCGTCGCCGGGCCGATGGGCAGCCCGGTGGCGTCGAACACCTCGACGATGTGCTCGTCGGCTGACGGCACCGGCATCCAGACCAACCGGTCATGGCTGACGATCGGCTCGATGGACGCCCCGGTGGCGCCACGATCGACTTCGCCACCGGATTGCAACCCCAGGCTCCCTGCCGGCCAGGGCATCACGAGGATGACCGCCACGCCAGCGGCGGCAGCCCCGGCCGCGGACGTCACGACCCACGTCCTGCCAGGCGTCGTAAAGAACACCACCACGCTTGCCAGTAACAGCATCACGGCCAGGTTGCCGGCGGTAGATGCGGAGTAATGCCAGGGGGCCGGCCGCGCCGTGATGCCCACCTGCGCGCCTGGACTGCCGGTCAACACGTAGGCCGCCCACGCCCGCGGCGGGGCGCCGCGCCGACGCAGCTCGCGGCGGGCGTTGGCCGCTGCCGCCCCGAGTGGCTGGCCGGCCGCCAGCTCGCGATACAGCACGTCGGCGAAGATCGGGCCCGGCGCGTCGGGCACGTCCCACAGGGTTGCCAGCGTGGCGGCGGCACCGGCATAGAGGAACGCTCGCGACAGGCTCATGACGCCTTCACCCGGTGACGGCGCGCCCGCTGCCGTGCTGCACGCCGACAGCACCACCAGGTCGGCTCCGAGTTTCTGCCGGTAGATTTCTTCGGCCGTCCACCGGTCGTCGCCGGCGAGCATCAGCGCCGACCGCAGCGGGCGCTCCTCGTCCACCACCGCGTGGTTGGCGAAGTGCAGGACCGCAAAACGGGACAGCCCGTGGGCGGCCAGGTGCGTCTTGGTGGCCTCGGTGCCAGTCAGCTCAGCCACTTCACCGCCGACGCGCCGGCGGATGGCCGCGGCTTCTGCCGCCGCTGCCGGCAGCGGATCGAGGGCGGCCGTGGTGGCCGGTGCGGCGACCACCAGCGCGGCCCCGGTGTGCTGGTCGCGACGAACGCGGTTGGCGAGCACAGTGGCGGACGGCACCGTCACGATGTTCCACCGCTCGATCAGCGGCACGGGATGGCCGAGCGCGTCGAAGGGCAATCGATGCAGCGGACCATCGGCGGCGATGATCAGGTTGCGTGCGGTTGACGGCAGGCCGGCCAGCGCCGGCGCGAGGACGTCGTTGTAGAGCCGGCTTGCGGTGGGACCGAGCCGGGTCTCGTCCTTGCTCTCCTGCACCAACGCGCTGAAGAAGTCGATGCGCCGACCCAGATCGGTGGCGGTACCGGCGAGCGGCAGCGCGGTCATCGCGAGGTGATCGCGGGTCACGGTGATCGCCAGCAGCAGGTTGTCGGCCGAGACGTACTCGACGAGCACATCGTCCTGGCCGAGGGTGGCTTGTACGGCCGCCGCGCTCAATGTCGGCGCCGCGGCGCCGGCTACCTGTGCCGATGACAGCGCATCGAGCAGGGCGCGGGCCCGCCCGGCTTCGGCAATTTCGAGAGCGGCCGCGGCCGCCGCCGGTCCCTCTGCTTCCCAGCGCACGCGGATCAGCTCGCGGTACGCCTTGGCGTGCAGTGACAGATAACTGGCGCGCAAGGTGGCGCCGGTGATGCTGGTGCGGCCGGCTTCGATGCGGGTAATCGCCTGCTCCAGCGCGACGCCGGCGCCGGCGAAGTCGCGGCGTGCGTGGCGCGCCGCGGCCAGCCCGTACTGGGCCCCGACCATCACTTCGTACATGGACGACTCCGCGGCCGCCGTGAATGCCGTGGCGGCCTCGTCGGGCCGGCCGCGCGCCATGGCGATCTGCCCGCGGCGCATCGCCATTTGCGGAAGGTAGCTGTCGGGGAAGAAACCTGAGGCGTTGGCCTGCTCGAGTTTTCGCTGCCAGACGTCGGCCTCGTCGAGGCGGCCGAGCCGGACGAGCGTGTCGGCGATGCTGTTCATCAGCGTCGGCCACAGCATCTCGCCGCCGCGGACCTGCGCCGTGTGCCACGCGGCCAGCCACGCCGCGAGCGAGGCGTCGTCGCGTCCCAATGCGGCTTCGAGGTCGGCCCGCATCCAGCCGAGGTTCATCAGCACGAAGACGTCGCCATCGGCCGCCGCCTGTGCCGCCTGACACGCCGCGCGCGCCGCGCCGTAATTGCCCAGTTGGGTATGGAGGCGGCACAGCCAGGTCTCCGCGTAGGCCAGGCACGTGGGGTTGCCGGACTTGGTGCAATTGTCGCGCGCGAAGGTCAGCTCGCGGTGCGCGGCGTCATACTGGCCCGCCTCGATCATGATGGCGCCGAAGGTGAAGTGCGCATCGTTCAGCGGGCCACCTTCCGGCCGGCTGGGATCGAGTTCGGCGCCGCGCGCGATGGCCGCCGTCAGGCGATTCACGGCGCCTGGGATGTCCAGGCTCCAGGCCCGCATGTTGCCTTCGGTCGCCAGCAGCGACACCTCGGCATCGACCACCTTGTGGACGCGCGCGAGCGTGCGTGCCTGCTGGCAGGCCGGCGCGCTCAACCCGACATCGATCGTCAGTTCCGAACGCGCGTAGCACGCCTTGGCGAGGTGCCGCGCGGCCTGCGCGTGGTCGCCCCCGGCCTGGGCCACGCGGGCCAGCCGCTCGTGGCGCTCGGCCCGTTCCACCATGCTGCGGGAGCCCTGGCTCAGGTGATACGGCGAAGCCGTCCGCTCGTCCGCGGTGACGGCGGACTGCGCCGCCGCGCCACCACTTGCGAGGGCCAGGACGACGACCAGGACCCCGGTGACGGTCCCGACCCGTTGCCGCCACGTCACCGTGAAACCTCGAGCTCGGCCAGCCGGGAGCGGGCGACCACCGCGTTGGCTGCCAGCGCTTCAACCCGCCATCGGTACAGGCCGGCTGACCGGGGCACGTCGTCCGGCCACGAGAGCGGAGGCGCGGTGACGTCGCGGGTCCACACCAGTTGTCCATCTTCTGAAAAGACATCAAGGCGATAGCTGGTGGCGGCCGGCACCGGTGACCAGGAGAGCGTCGGCGTGCCACCGGCTCCTGCCACCGCCGACAGTTCCTCCACGCCCACGGTTGTGCCACTGCGCAGCGTGGTTGAATCGTCGCTCGTCTGGCGATTAAGGACGACGCCGCCGATCACCACGACCAGCGTGGCGGCCACGGCCAGGGCGACGATGGGCGACCGCCAGATGGGGACCGGCGCAACCGCGGCTGGAATCAGGCCCTCGGTTTCCGCCTCTCGGCGCAGCTCGAGCAACCCCCGCCAGACCCGGGCGCAGGAGGCGCAGCCGGTGATGTGTTCGAACAGCGTCGCTCGCTCCGCAGCGCCGACCTCGTTGAGCACGAGCCGCTCGAACGCCGCCTCATCGACATGAGGCGACCGGAAGGCATGAACGTCAGCCATCGATTCCTCGTTTTCGCAGTCCGGCACGCAGGTCGGCCATGCCCCTGGCGACCAGGTTGCGCGCGCGTTGATACGACCACTCGTACATCGTCATTGTTTCATTCACCGAAAACCCGGCCAGGTGCGCTTGCACCGCGCGCCGCCGGTCAGCCGCCATCTCGCGCAACGCCTCCGCGGTCAGCCGCGCCCGTTCGCGCCGCGCGAGGTGATCCGCGGGCGTGTCGCCGCCAGGTTGCTGCTCGAGCTCGACCGGATCCGCCTCGGCGGGTTCGTCGGTCTCGGTGAGCATCCGGACCGTTTCCCGGACGGCGCACCTGTAAACATAAGAGGACGGGTTGGTAATGGTTTGCTCACGCTCCATCTGCCGCCAGATGCTGAGGAACACGCGCTGTTCCACGTCTTCGGCGATTTCCCGGCCCCGGGGGCCACCCACCCGCATGGCGACCGTCCGCACCAGCCGCGCGTAGCGGCGCACGAACGCCTCGATGTCGTGGGGGTCGGCACCGGACATGAATCGCCCAAGATTCTGCCATTCCCAGCCCGCGTGAGCAAAACCAACCTATGCCCGCCTCTAGTGGGAGGTCGTGTCTTCCGGCGCGACGAGGAGACCGAATGTTGCCAGCAAGAGATGTGAAGTGGGCCGTCATAGGTCTGACGTTGCTGATGTTGTGGCACCCATCCGGCGCGGCCGGCCAGTCGGCGAGTGCCTCGCACCTGGTCCAGGCCATGGACATTCCGGCCACCACCGCGGTGCTGGTGGCCGAGATCAGCGCGCCGGTGTTGACCGGCGCGTCGGCCGCCCGGGCCAAGTTCGGCTCCGTGCTGCCGCTGGCCGGCCCGTCCATCGCCATCCTCTCAACGGGCAGAGCGGCCGCGCCCGGCGATAACGGCTACAACAAGACCGTCAACCACAATGTGGCCGGCGTCGTTCCGCCCGGCTTCCCGGTGCAATCTTCCAAGTGCCCAAGCACCGTGGCTGGCGCGCCGCGGGATCAGACCCATGTGGCCGTCACGCTCACAGCGCCGGGCAACGTCAACGGGCTGGCGATCGACTTCAACTACTACTCGGCTGACTACCCGAAGTATGTGTGCACGTCGTTCGGCGACGCGATGGCCATCATCCTGGAGCGGGCCGGCACGTTTACGACGATCAGCGTCGACGACACCGGCTCGCCGGTCACGTCGAACACGGCCATGTTCGCCCATACGCAGGGGTCGTCCCTACTGACCGGCACCGGTTTCGAGCAGCAAGGCGCCACCGGATGGCTGACCGCATCGGCCGCGGTCACGGCACTCGAGGCGGTGACGCTGCACTTCTTGATTTGGGACTCCGGCGACGGCATCGACGATTCCACCGTGCTCCTCGACAACTTCCGCTGGCTGGTCGACCCGGCGGGCGGCGGCGGCAGCGGGCCGGCCACCGTGGACGCTGGCCCGGATGAAACGCTGACCGCGTTCGTGCAGCCGAGCGACCCGTCGAATCCGCTCTCGGCCAGCTTCTGGACCACCTTCGCGCGCCAGGCGAGCTTCACGGGCGCGTCCGCCATCTACTGGTCGAAGGACGGCGCCGTGGTATCGAATTCCTGGTCCGTGTCGGCGCAGCTCGGCTTGGGCACCCATACATTTATCGCAACCGTGGTCGGGTTGGACGGCGCGCAAGTGTCGGACTCCGTGACGGTGACGGTCGTCCCGCACGGCTCATCGACGGTCGGCCTAGGTGGTCCGCCGGGCCCCCAGGGGGCCGCAGGACCGCAGGGCCCGCCCGGACCCGAGGGGCAGGCAGGACCGCAGGGCCAGAAGGGCGACAAGGGTGATCCAGGTGCAGTGCCCAGCGGCACGGTGGTGCTGGTGATGCCTGGCGATCCGGCGCCGGACGGCTACACGCTGGTTGCGACGTTCAGACAGGTGATGGAACTGGTGGGCGTCAAGGGCCAGCGTCCCGTTGACGTCCGGGTCTATCGCAAGAACTAGGGGAGCCGTGCCGCCTGTTGCGACCCGCACCCTCGTTGGCGCGGCGCTGGTCGTCGCCGCTCTCATTCTCTCGACCGGGGCCCTTCCCTCGGCGCAGGCGCCGGGTGTGATCTGGCTGGCCGACGACGTCGCGGACGTCACGCTGGGGCAGCCGAACTGCACCCGCTATCCCAGGGTGAATGGATTCGACTTCGCTCCCGACGGCACGCCGATGGTGGGCTGGACCCAAGTCGAGGGATGCGGCGGTTCGAACGATACCTACTGGAGCGAGAAGCTGGCGGACGGTTGGCTGAAGCGCCAGTGGGGCAGCCAGGGTTTCTGGGGGACTGCCAGTCAGAACGGCAGCGGGCACGAGTTTGCGGTGGGGAACGATGGCCGGCCCTATCTATTCATGGTGGGCGGCAACAGCAGCAACCTGACATATCACACCTACCGCGCTGACCTGCGCGCGTATGCCGACGGTACCCCAGGCGCCCTGGTGTCAACGGGCGAGCATGTCGGCAACCACCAGGAATGCATCTACGTGCGGTACAAGGTGGACGGCGGTCCGGGGCAAGCCTGGCCGTACCGGGTCACGGCGCGCGGCCACTGCACCAACTCCGGGCCTTTTAGGTTCGAGGGGCAGTCGCTCACCGCTGATCAGCTCATCCGCGGGTTCGATCTGGCCATGGACGCCGACGGCCGCGCCCACGTCGCCTACATCAACGTCAACGGGCACGTGATGTACATGCGGCCCGGCACTGCACCGGCCCAGGTGGCCACCGTCAACTACTACAGCGACGAAGTGGCGATCCAACCTGGGCCGAATGGCACGGTTCACATCGTCGCGCGCGGGCTGGACTTCACGGGCGAACTCGATCGCGGCGTGCTCGGCTACTTCCGGTCGTCCGACGATGGCGCGACGTGGGCGCACGTGGACAATGCCGACGCTTCTCGCGTGACCTATGGCCTGAGCCTGCAGCTGGATCCCTCTGGCGCGCCGGCGGTGGCCTACTGGCGCTATGGCCAGGGCCTGTACTACACCTCGCGCGCGTCGGGCGCGTGGGTCGAGAGCCGCGTGGTGCGTCCAGGGTTCAGCGGAGTGGAGTGGGTGAAGCCGCCGTACCTGCGGTTCGATGCGGCCGGCGTCCCGCATATTGCGTACTACGACTGGACGTCGAACCGGATCCGCATCTCGTCGCCGTGGCCGGGTGGTGGGGCTGGTGGGGAGCCGCCGGTCGACCTGCGCGTGACGGGCAATGCCTCGCCGAATCCGACGGTGGCCGGGACGCAGGTCACCTACACGCTGGACGTCGCCAACGCCGCGGCGCGGGAAGCCTCGGGCGTCCGCGTCCGCGTGACGCTGCCGGCCGGGGCCACGGCCAGTAGCCTCAACCCGGCGCCGATCAGCAACGCCGCGGGTGTGTTGACGTTCGATGCGTGGCGCGTGCGCGGCGGTGGCGTGGGGCAGGACCGTCTCGCGTCCGGGGCCACCGGCACGATTACGATCAACGTGAGCGGGCTCACCACCGGGATCTCCGAGCTTCCCGTGGTGGTGTCCAGCACGGAAGAGGACGCCGGCCTCGCCGACAACAGCATCGTCGTCACGGCCCGCATCAACGCGGCGACCTGCGCGCTGCCGGTGTCGGGACGCACGGCGTGGTGGCCTGGCGACGGCACGTCGCTCAACTACGGGTCGGGTCCGGCGTATCACGGCACGGCGGTCGGCGGCGTCAGCTACGGTCCCGGCGCGGTGGGGCAGGCGTTCGTATTCGACGGTGCGACGGGCTACCTCCACGTGGATAACGGCTACCCGGAACACTACTGGCCCGGCACCGGCTCGACGAGCGTCGCGGTGTGGTTTGCGACCAGCGTCGTCAGCGGCACGGCGGCGCAGGTGATCGCCTCGCAGAACGATACAGCGAATGCGCCGTGCTGTGGGTCCCCTCAGGGCTACGCGGCCTGGTATCTGTACGTGCAGGGCGGCGTCGTCCGCGCCTCGATGCACGACAACGGCTACAACGGTGCAGACGGCACCCCGTGGGTCGTGATCGAGGGCACGACGCCGGTGGCCGACGGTGCCTTCCACCACGCGGCGCTCGTGATCGACCGGCCGGCCCTGCAGGCGCGGCTCTATGTGAATGGTGTCCTCGATGCTTCGGCGGCGCTCCATGACGGGTGGACGATGTCCAACGGCGACTTCGAGCGCGAGCCGCTGGTGATCGGCGCATCGCAGGCCGGGTGGAGCGTGGCGTACGCCAACTTCTTCGCGGGCGCGATCGACGATGTGGCGCTCTACAAGCGGGTGCTGACCGCCACGGAGATCGCCAATGCAGCCACTGGCCCATCGCTGCGCCAGTGCGGCGCGCCGAACCAGGCGCCGGCGATAGTGGGACCGGGCGACCAGATACATACTGAGGGCGAGATCGTCACGCTGGCGCTCGAGGCCAGCGATCCCGAGAGCGATCCGCTCTCGTGGAGTGCGACGGGTTTGCCGGGCGGGATCGGCATCGATCCGGGAACGGGCGCGATCAGTGGCACGTTGCCGTACGGATCCGCGGGGAGCTACCCGGTGACAGTCACCGTGCGCGATCCGGAGGCGCAGTCGAGCGCATCGTTCACATGGGCCGTGCAGCCCGGTGCGCCGCCGCCGTCGATCGATCATCCCGGCGACCAGCATAGCGAAGAGGGCGAGACGATCTCGTTGCCGCTGACCTGGTCGGTCGGCGAGGGCAAGATTGTCGCCTTCATGGCGACGGGGCTTCCGCCTGGGCTGGCGATCGCCCCGAACACCGGCGTCATCAGCGGCACGCTGACCATGGAATCGTCCGGCTCGTTCCAGGTGACGGTGACGGTCTCCGACGGTGTGCGCGATACCCCGATCACGTTCTGGTGGTTTGTCGACGACATGAACCGGGAACCGGTCGCCGTGGACGATGCGCTCGAGATCGACCGGAACACGCCGACGTTCACGATTCCGGCGTCGCAGTTGCTGGCCAACGACTCTGATCCGGACGGCGACGACCTGTTCATCATCGCGGTGGGCGGCTCGACCAACGGTCTCGCCGTGCTGCGCGAGGATGGCCACGTCGACTTTACAGTGGACCCGGTGTTCCATGGCACCGCGTCGTTCGTCTATGACGCGAGCGACCGGCGCGGCGGCTCGGCGCCGGCCAACGTCGTCATTACCGTGACGCTGGTGAACGAGGACCCGGTGGCCGCGGACGACGCGGCGGTGACGCAGGGCGGGCCGGTCACGATCGACGTACTGGTCAACGACCGTGATCCCGACGGCGACCCGGTGACGATCACCGGCATCACGCAGGCGCCAGCGAAGGGCACGGCCACCATTGCAGGGTCGTCGATCACCTACACGCCGACGTCGATGACCTACAACGGCGCCGACAGCTTCGCCTACGCGATCAGCGACGGGCTGGGCGGCACGGCGTCGGCGACAGTCGTGATCACCACGCCGGCCGGCGAGATGGCCGACCTGCAGGTGACGATCGTCGGGGTGGAGCGGGATCCGGAGTCGGGTATCCCGCTCGTCGTCGTCCTCGTGAAAAACGACGGGCCAGCGGCGGCTTCATCGTTGGGGTTCTCGGCACTCGCGTCAAGTACGGCGACGATCGGCATTGCGCGTGTCAGGGCGGGCCCCGCTGGCACCTGGTGCGACATGTCTGGCGGCGGTGGCCAGGCCTCTTGCACGGTGCCGGCCATGGCCCCCGGCGACGAGGCGATGTTCGAGCTGCCGGCCACGCCCCTCGCGGCCGAGTCCCCGCGCACGTTCCAACTGTCGGCGCACGCCTTCGCCGCCGTGATCGATCCCGACTATGGCAACAATGCCGTGACCGCTCCGGTCACGATCCCGCTGGTCGTGTCGGACTTGGCAGTGTCGCTCGAGGCCTCGCACGCGTCGTATCGCGTGGGTGAGTCCGTGACGTTCACGGCCGTCGTGACTAACCACGGCCCCGACGCGTCGGTGAGCAGCGCGCTTGCCCTGACCTTCGATGGTTCGGGAACGGCGTCGACGCCGATGTGTTCCGCGTCGGGCGCGGCCAGTGGGCAGCAGTCCTGGTTCTGCAGCGTGCCGAGCCTCGCGGAAGGCGACACGTGGACGGTCACCTTCGAGCAGGTGGCGTCGGTCGCCGGGACCCGCGTCAGCAGTGCGCAACTCGAGGTCGCGTCGATGGCGATCTGGATGACGGATCCCGTCCCCGGCAACAACTTCGTCGAGGTCGTGACCGAGGCCAACCTCAACCGCGCGCCGGTGGCGGTGGACGACCCCATCGAGACCGACGAGGACACGCCCCTCGAGATCGTGCCCGCGACGCTGCTGGCCAACGACACCGACGCGGACGGCGACACGCTGACGATCGTCGCCGTGAGCGACTCCGCGGTTAACGGCACCGTCACGTTCGAGGCCGGCGTCATCGTGTTCACGCCGGCGCAGGACTTCCACGGCGCGGCCTCGTTCCAGTACCGCATCGACGACGGTCACGACGCCACGGCGTGGGGCACCGTGCACATCACCGTGCATTCGGTGAACGACGAACCGGCGGTGCCCGACCAACTCGTCAACGCCGTGTCCGGCGTGCCGCTCACGGTCGCGATTGGCGCCACCGACGTGGACGGCGACAAGCTGGCTTATGCGGTCGACGAGGGCCCGGCGCACGGCACCGCCGAGATCGCGGACGACACGGTGGTGTACACCGCGGACGCCGGGTTCGACGGCATCGACACGATTGTGGTGAGGGCCGACGACGGCGCCGGCGGCGTGGCGACCGGGCGGATCCGGGTCCAGGTGACGAAGACGAACGATCCCCCCGTGTTCGAGAGCCTCACGGTCGAGGTGTCCGGCAGTGGTCCGGTATCGGTCACCCTCGCGGCCGTCGACCCGGATGGCGATACGTTGAGCTACCGCCTCACTGTCGGGCCCGAGTTCGGCGCGGCAACACTGGCCGGCGATCAGCTGACCTACACGCCGGAGGCCGACTTCGAGGGTTCAGAGAAGATCGAACTGGAGGCCGACGACGGCCGCGGCGGGACGACGCGGGCGCAGGTGACGTTCGTCGTGACCCTGGTGAACCAGCCGCCGTTCGTGGCCTCGCCGGTTGCCGACGTGTCGCTGCTCGAGGACGCGCTACCGTTCGTCGTCACTCTCGACGGCGTGTTCAAGGATGCAGAAGATGTCGACGGGCTGACGTACACGGCGTCGTCGGACAACCCAGATGTCGTGACGGTATCCGTCGACAGCGTGGCCGGCACCGGCACCCTGACGCTCACGCTGGTGCCCGACGCTTTCGGTGTCGCTACTGTCACCGTCGTCGTGAGCGACGGCGAGTTCACGGTGCAGGATCAGTTCCTCGTCACGGTCGCGCCCGTGAACGACCCGCCGCGACTGGATCAACCCGCGAACGTTCGGGTGGTTGGCGGCACGCAGGTCGTGGTGCCGCTGGCCGGCCTCGCGGCCGGACCGGCGAACGAGCTGGGTCAGGTCGTCACGGTGACGGCCGTGAGCTCGGGTCCATCGGTGACAGGACCGGTCACCGCCACGTTCGGGGAGGTGAGGTTCACGCCGCCCGTCCGGAACAACGTTGGGGTGGCTACCGTGATGGTGGAGGTGGCCGACAACGGCGGCACCGAGAACGGCG
This sequence comes from Acidobacteriota bacterium, assembly GCA_030697165.1. Lineage (NCBI taxonomy): Bacteria > Pseudomonadati > Acidobacteriota > Acidobacteriota bacterium. The sequence continues at coordinate 271,836 of JAUYQQ010000001.1, read as the reverse complement.
GACAGGACCGCACCACGCGGACGTTCACCGTGACCATTCTGCCGCCGCCGCCGACGCTCACCGCACCCGAGGCCCAGGTCGACGTCGTGCACGGCACGGTGTCGCTGCCGGTAACCTTCACGGCTTATCCCGAGGCCGAGCTGTTCTTCACGGCCGTGGGCCTGCCGCCCGGCTTGTCGATTGCCGCCGACACCGGAGTGATCTCCGGCACGCTCGGGAGCGCCACCGGCACCTATCCGGTGACCGTGATTCTCTACGACGGCCTGGCGACATCGAGTGCGACGTTCACCTGGCAGGTGGCGTTGGCGATCGTCGAGATCGCGGTGAATGAACAGATTTGGGTGACCGACTCTGTGGACGTGAGGCCATCCGCAATGATCACCGTCGACGAGGTCGTTACCGTCACCGACACGGTGGACGTGATGGGACCCGTGGTGATTGAGATCGACGAAGTCATCACCGTCACCGAGACGGTTGACCTGCAGGCGATGAACACGCCGACCGGCAACCCTCTGGTCCTCTCCCAGGGCGGCGTGACGCTCAGGTTCAGGGAGGTGACGGTCGCGGGCCAGACGACGGTGGAGCCGGAACCCGCCGCGCCGGCACTGCCGGCCGGCTTCGTGATGGCGGAGCCGCCCCTGATCTACGACATCGCGACCACAGCGCAGTTCACGGGCGGCGTCGAAGTGTGCGTCGCCTACGACCCGTTGGCCTTCAAGACGAGCGACCAGCGCCTGTTCCACCACACCGGATCGGCGTGGACCGACATCACCACGTCGAACCGGCGCGACACGTCCACCGTCTGCGGTACGACCACACACTTCTCGCCGTTTGCGGTGGTCGAACCCGTGCCGCTCGATGGCCGGATCATCGGCAACGGACGGATCGAGACGGCTGATGCGGATCACGAGTTTCACCTGCACGCCTCTGAAGGACTGCGGGGGGCGCGACCGAACGACCGTCTGCGCTACGAGGTGACGACCACCGAGAGCGTGACGTCGCCCGGCAAGAGCGCCGGCAAGGGCAAGGCGGCCCCGCCGGTGGTGAAGAAGGTGACGCGGACCGATCGGTTCGAGGCCACCGCGATTCAATCGGTCCGCTTTTACGACGACCCAGCCTTCGGCCCCGGCAAGCCGAAGGGCGGGCCGAAGGCGGGCGTGACGGTGGACTCGGTCGTGATCACGGGCGCCGGCGCGTGGAACGGCGCGTCGGGCTACACGTTCGAGGCGCGCGCGGAGGACCGGGGCGAACCCGGCAAGAGCCGTGACACGTTCGCGATCACGATCCGCAGCCCGCAGGGCGCGGTCGTGGCGACGGTTGACGGCGTGATCACGGCGGGCAACATCCAATCCAAGAAGGTCGGCAAACGATGAACGCGCAGTCCGCGAGCAGGCGAGGAACTGAAAGGGAGAAGACGATGGGATTCCGAACGAACGTCAGGTGGGCGCTCATGGCGGGGTTGCTGTTCCTGCCGGGCGCGGCTCAGCCGGCCTCGGCGCAGGACGAGGGCATCAAGGTCCATGGGAATTGGGTGATCGAAGTGCGGAACCCGGATGGCACGCTGGCCAGCCAGACGGAATTCAAGAACGCGCTCAGCGATCAAGGCTCGTTGCTGCCAAGGATGCTGGCCCGCGAACCTTTGGTGCTGAGGCGATGGCAGATCAACCTCAGTAATTACATGGCCGGCCCGTGCGGGGCAAATTTTTGCACTATCTCGGAGCCGGGGCCCAATCCGAGAGGGACGTCACCCTGGTCCCAGAACTTGACGGTCGCCCGGACGGGGGCAACCGTTGAACTCGCGGGCAGCATTGAACTGCCCCCCGTGTCTTCCAGTTTTGTCCAGCAAGTCTGGACATACGTGGAAACTTGCTCCGGCTCGGACGCCGGTGCAACCTGCAACTGGTCGGTGTTCACCCGCCATGGTCAAACCTCCGGGCCCCCTATCGTGGAGAACCTGCTGCCCGGTCAGATCATCCAGGTCAAGGTGCGAATCACCTTCTCGTAGTGCAGTTTCGGACAGCAGGGGAGGTGCGATGGTGAAATGGTCCTTCGTCCCGATTGCCCTCGTTACGGCGTTGGTGGTTCTCGTTCCGGCCGGCGTCGCCGGCGGCCAGTGGCCGCCGCAACCGCCACCACCGCCACCTCCCCCACCACTGGTCAGCGTGCCGAATCCTATCGAGGCGACCCGGGCACTGACCCTGGCCAAAGCCGGCAACGGCGCGGGGGTTGGCATCATCGAGCCGTTATTGACAGCCCCGTGGGCACGCTGCCGCCACCGGCGGGGGCGCTTGCGCACACCTGCGGGACCAACTGCGGTGCCAGCATGACCCGCAGATATCCGCGCGGCACCCGGCTCTTGGTGACCGTGAGGGCGGCCCCCACTGTGTCGCCTGGCGAGGCGCGCAGCTTCATCGATCACATCGATGGGTGCCAGGCAGGTACGACGATGACGTGCCGCCTGACGTTGGAGAACGACACGACCATCACGGCGCACTTCCGCCTGCCGCAACTGACGGTCGGAGTCGCCGGCAGCGGCGCGCGGGTCGGCAGCCTCACGTCGCTCAGTCCCAGCAGCCTTGCTTGCGGCGCCGCCGGGACCCGCTGTTCAGCGGATGTCGAGCGAGGTCACGTGGTGGAGCTGTCCGCCTCGAGTGTTAGCGCCGACGTGATCGGGTTCAGGCAGGGGGATGATGATCCGGCTGTGCAACGCTCAGCCCTGCACCACCAGCGTGCGAGTGATGGACGACATGCGTGTCTGCAACTCGGCGCCGCGGTCACTATTGGGTTGCCCCGCCTGGGCGTGACCTCGAGCTGCGGCACCACTTTCACATTGGCAGGCGACCGGCGGTGTGTCGTGACCCTTCCATGAGGGCCGCCTTCGGCTGAACCGATGCTTACTTGAGCGAGTACGTCATTCCCTCGCGCAGCACGGACAGGCGGATGCCGGTGGCCGCGACGACTTGCCCAGTCGCGAAGGGCTCGCGCGTGGCCGGTCTCGGGTCAACCACCACCACGCCGCTCTTTCCCAGGACATGCATCATCGTCCCCTGAAAGATGACCGCCGTCGCCTCGTCTATGCCGACGCCGACGAGCGTGGGGTGATCCAGCACGCCGCTGATCAGCCGGTTGCCACGTTGGCGCTGAAGGAAATGCTGATCCACGAGGACGCCCGGTAGCAGCCCCAAGCCTTTCTTGAGGACGGTGGTGCCTGACTTGAGGCCCTTGAGGTCGGCGTCGCCGGTGATCATCTCGGCCGACAGCACGGCCGCGCCGGCACTGGTGCCACCCACGACCGCGCCCGCCCGATGACGCTCGACAATCAGTTCCGCGAGCCCGGTGCCGTCGATCTTCTCCATGAACCGGCCCTGGCTGCCGCCCGGCATCCAGATCAGCGTGGCCTCGCCCAACATCGTGCGCGCCGCGTCGCGGTTGTCGAACGACACCACGCGGACGCTCTTCGCACCGGCCTCGGTCCACATCTTCACCGAACCGTCACCGGCAGTCGGCAGCTCCGACGCCTGTGGCAGCACGGCGACGATCGCCTTCTTGCCGCCGGCCAACTCGAGCGTCCGGGCGACGATCGCCGGCGTCGTGCCGCCGCCGCCGACCGCGACAATGGCGCCCGGTGACTGCGCGTGAGGGGAAGCCGCGAACAGCGCGACCAGGAGGAGGAGGGCAGCCGGCAACCTGAACATGGGTCGCATTCTCGCACGCTATCGCCGCGTCCGGCGACCTTGAACGATGGATCAGGCGCGAGGTCCCGACTTCGGGTTCGCCGCCGCCTCCGCCATCCGCAGTCGCGCCTGAATAACCGCAAGCCGATCCGGTGACACTGGAAGTGCCTTCAGTCGTTCGCGCAGCACGCTGGCAGCGGCCATCTTCTCGCGCGCCTCGGGAAACTGCCCCAGCACGGCTTGGCTCCCGATGATCACGATCTCGCGTTCGCCGCACGCCGCCGCAGCGGCTCGCACGATGTGTTCAAGGGCGGCGCGATTCATAATCGTTGAGGATGGCTTGTCGCTCCTGTGCCGTCAGGAACCCGGCGAACGGACTGGACTGCCGGAGCCGGGTCGCCCGCTCATCGACGGAGCGGAGCAGCCCGGCCAGCTCCGCCACCGGCAGGGAGTCGAGCAGCTGTGCCCACTCGTACAACGCCGCGGCCGGGTTGACCCGGAGCCAACGTTGGAGATTCGCCCGTGCCAACTCCAGCAACTCCGGCTGTGCCTCCAGCTTGGCGGCTACGGCGTCGTGCAGCGCCAGGCTCCGGCGGTCGATCCACTCGTGGGCTCGCACACTACTGAGTATAGCGCCGCCACCCCTGACGGGCGCCGGGGCCGCCCCGGCGACCGCGTCTGCTGCGCGGCCACTCCGGCACAGCTGCATTCGCCGGCACAGTGGCCCCAAGGACGCTATGATCCCGTTCGTCGCGTGAATAGACGCATTGCCATCTTTGCGCTGCTCTACGCCAGCGAAGGCGCACCCATTGGCTTCATCTGGTGGGCGCTGCCCACGTTGCTGCGTTCGGCCGACGTGCCGATCGAGCAGATCACCTCGCTCACGGCGGTGCTGCTGCTGCCGTGGATGTTCAAGTTCCTGTGGGCGCCGTTCCTTGATCTGCTGCGCAGCCGGCGCTGGGGCTACCGCGCCTGGATCCTCAGCATGCAGACGCTGATGGCCGCGGCGCTGGTGCCGCTCGTGTGGCTGGACCCGGTCGCCGATTTCGGCTGGTGGCGGATGCTGCTGCTGGTGCACGCCGTCGCGGCCTCGACCCAGGATGTGGCAATCGACGCGCTGGCCATTGGCGCGGTGCCGCCCGAAGCGCGCGGGCGGCTGAACGGTGCCATGCAGGCCGGCATGCTGACCGGCCGAAGCGTGTTTGGCGGCGGCGTGCTGCTGGTCGGCGCGTGGTTCGGCCGCGAGTGGATCGTCGGTTCCCTCGTGGCCTGGATTGTCGTGGCCCTCGCCGGGGCGTTGATGCTGCGGGAGGCGGAGCCGCCGCGACGGGCCGACGCGGGCGCCTTCTTCGGCGCGCTGGCCGCGGCCATCCGGTTGCGCACCACCTGGATCGGGCTGGCTTTCGCGCTGGTGGCGGCCGCCGCCTTCGAGGCCACGGGCCAGCTGGCCGGTCCCTTTTTGGTCGACCGCGGCGTCGCGAGCGGGACGATCGGCATCTTCTTCGGCTTGCTCGTCGTCGGTGCGATGCTCACCGGCGGGTTGGTTGGCGGCATGCTGTCGGATCGCCTGGGCCGGTTGCCGTCGGCCGCCGGCTCGCTGGTCGGGTTCGTCGTCATGATTGTGCTGCTGGCGCTGGCCGACCTCAGCGGCGGCGCCGGCGCGGGCACGCTGATCGCCCTGCTCACGGGGATGTACTTCTTCGTGGGTTTCTTCACCGCCGTGTCGTATGCGTTGTTCATGGACCTGACCGACCCCCGCCTCGGCGCCACCCAGTTCAGCGCCTACATGGCGGCTACCAACGCGTGCGAGTCGTGGTCGGCCTTTACCAGCGGCCGCATCGTCGCGGCGCAGGGGTATCCGGCGGCGTTCCTGGTGATGAGTGCGGTCTCGCTGCTGGGCTTGCCGCTGCTGGCCCTCCTGCGGAGGATGGGAAAGGTGCGCGGTCTGCGCTACGATGACTCGGCAGAGGCCTCCTTGAATGTTTGAATCGAGCACACTGCTGCAATCGCTACGCAACACCGCGGGAAATATCTGGGCCCACCTGCCGGACCTGGGCCTGGCGCTGCTGCTCCTGGTTGCGGGATGGCTGATCGCTAAACTGATTCGCCAGGTGGCCATTCGCGTGATGAAGACCGCCCACGTCGACGAACTGGCCGAGCGTTCGGGCCTGGACGACTTCCTGGTGCAGGGCGGCGTCGAGTACACGACCGTCACCCTGATTGCCGGGGCGCTCTACTGGCTGATCATGGCCGCGGTCTTCATCGCGCTGCTCGACGCGCTCGGCCTGCAGGCCGCCCAAGTGCTGATGAGCCGCCTGGCCAATTTTGTGCCCAACCTGGTCGTCGCGGTCGGCATCCTGGTATTCGGGTCGCTGTTGTCGCGCATTGTGGGTGGGTTGGTGTACAGCTACCTCAGTAACATCGGCACCGCGGCCGCCGAACCCATCGGCGCCCTGGCGCGGTACGCGCTGCTGGTGTTCGTGGTCTTCATGGCCGCCGAGCAACTGGCGATTCAAACCGCCGTGCTGGTGTCCGCGTTCCAGATTGCCTTCGCGGCCCTGTGCCTGGCCGCGGCGCTGGCGTTCGGTTTGGGGGGACGCGATTGGGCGGAGAAGGTCATCAACCGCTACACTCGTAAGTAGCTGATGATTATCGACTGCCACACGCACCTCAACAACTACCACGACGAGACGGTCGAGTCGCTCTCTTCCGACATCGAGAAACTCCAGGCCGTGATGCGGCGCAACCGCGTTGACGTGGCGCTGGTCCTGACCTCCTATAAGGTCGTGCCGGGGCGGCCGTCGGCGCGCGCGGTGGTCGAGGCGACCCGCCACCTGCCGAACATTCACATCGTTGCCGGGATCTCGTGGGCGACCTTCGGGGCGCCCGACCTGCTGGAACTGCGGTCGTTGCTCGAAGCTGGGTCGATCAAGGCGCTCAAGCTCTACCCGGGCTACGAGCCGTTCTATCCCGCTGACCCGAAGCTCATTCCGGCGTACCTCCTGGCCGAGGAGTTCGACGTGCCGGTGATGATCCACACCGGCGACACCTACGCGCCGACCGGCAAGGTCAAGTACGCGCATCCGCTGCATGTCGACGAAGTGGCGGTGGACTTCCCGCGCGTGAAGTTCCTGATCTGCCACCTCGGCAACCCGTGGTTCCGCGACTGCATGGAAGTGGTCTACAAGAACGAGAACGTCTATACCGACATCTCGGGACTGACCCTCGGCCAGTTCACCGATCGCTTCGAGGCCTACATGCGGCAGCAGTTGAAGGAGATGATCCTGTGGGGGGTCAATCCCAACCGCGTGCTCTACGGCACCGACTGGCCGCTGGCCTCGATGGAGTCGTACCTCGCCTTCATGGAAGAACTGAAGCTGCCGGCCCGCGACAAGGACCTGATGTTCTTCGAGAACGCGGCCGCCTTGTTCAAGCTCGACGTCAAGCGCCAGGCGACCGGCTTCGGATCGTTCCTCAGCCGGCTGTAGCGGTTAGACGTCCTTCGGGCCGTTCGCGGTCGTGTAGTTGAGCCGGTACAGGTCCTTGCGGCGATCCTCCCAGTGCCGGGCGGTGCCCTTGCGCACCTGCCGATCGAGCGCCACCAGGTCCAGTTCCGCGAAAATCACCGTCTCGATGTTCGGCTCGCACTCGGCGGCAATCCCGTCCCGGCTGAAGAAGAAATCCGAGGGCGTGAGAATCGCCGACTGCGCGTAGTGAATGTCGGCGTGCTCGACCTCGGGCAGGTTGCCGACGCAGCCCGACAGGACCAGGTAAAAGGCGTTCTCGATGCAGCGCGCCTGCGCGCAATAGCGCGCCCGCAGGTAGGCCTGGCGCTCGTCGGTGTTGATCGGCACGAACACGATCTGCGCGCCCTGGTCGAACGCCATCCGCCCCAGCTCCGGAAACTCGACGTCGTAGCCGACCAGGATGGTGATGCGGCCGCGGTCGGTCTCGAACGTCCGCAGCCCGTCGCCCGGCTGCACGCCCCACCAGCGGCGCTCGTCCGGCGTGATGTGCAGCTTGCGTTGCTTGTCGATCGAGCCGTCGCGGCGGAACAGGTAGGCGGTGTTGTAGAGCTTCTCGCCCTCGAGCTCGAACTGCGTGCCGCCGACGATGTTGATGTGATAACTCATCGCCAGGTCGCGGAACAGCGTGATGTATTGCTTGGTGAAGTCGGCCAGCATGCGCGCCGACTGCCCAGGCCGATCGGCCTTGATCGTCGACAGCAACTGCGTCGTGAACAGCTCGGGAAACAGCAGGAAGTCGGCCTTGTAGTCCGAGGCCACGTCGATGAAGAACTCGCTCTGGGTAGCGAACTCCTCGAAGTTGGCGATGCGCCGCATCTGGTACTGCACCGCCGACAGGCGCACCAGGCTCGACGGCCGCAGCAGTTGCTGCTTGTTGGCCGGCACGTACTCGATGTTGGTCCACTCGAGAAACGTGGCGTAGCCCCGCGATTCCGAATCACTCGGGAAGTAGTCCGGGATCAGGCCCTTCAGCACGAAGCCGTTGGACAGCTGCGGCGTCAGCACCGGATCCATCAGCGACTTGTCGATCACCTTCTCGACGTAGTCGCGCGCCGACATCTGGTCGGCGTGCTTGCCGTAGCCGGCGATGCGGCCGCCAATGATGATGCCGGTCAGGTTGTGGGCGCGGACAAACTGCTTGCGCGCGTCGTAGAGGCGCCGTGACAGCTTCATGCCCCGGAACTCGGGGTCGACCATGATCTCGATGCCGTAGAGGGTGTCGCCCTTGGCCTCGTGATTGCGGATGAAGCCATCGTCCGTGCTGAGCTTCCAGTCGTGCCAGTCGCCGTGGCTGGCCGAGTCGACGATCAGGCTGCTCGAGGACGCGACGATGCGGCCTTCGATCTCGATGACGTTCTGGCCTTCGGGAAAAATCGCGAGCTGGCTGGCAATCTGCTCGCGCCGCCACGGCTTCATGCCGGGAAAGCTCTTCAGTTGCAGCGACACGAGCGCGTCGAAGTCGTCGATCGTGAGAGGGCGAAGGCGCAGCGTCTCGAATTTCTGGAGGTCGGATTCGTTCATTTACTTGGTTTCGTCGAAAATCACTTGCACATATGCGCGCACGCGCTCGAACGCCGGCGCGGCCGCGAAGCCGGTGTACTTGGCCGGCGTTACCCACTCCTTGGCCACCTGGTCGGCGGTCTTGCCCGCCTTCTTGCCGGCCTGTGCGGTGGCAATGAACTCGCCCACGAATTCGGCGAACTGCCGCATGTCGGCCAGCGTAGTTTGGGCCGGGGTGTGGCCGTTGATGATCAGGTCCACGTTGGGCACGCCCTTCACGGCCTTCATGATCGTGTTGGCGTACTCAACGCCCGAGCCGCCGTTGCTCTTGTCCATGATCGGCAGGCCCTTGTTGGGGAAGGCATCGCCGGTGTGCATGACGCGCAGGGCCGGGAACTCGACGAACGCGTCACCGGCCGTGTGGGCGGGCCCGAAGAAGTGCAGGTTGATCTGATCGGCGCCTGAGCCAATGGTCAGCTTGTCGGTAAAGGTGCGCGTGATCAGGCCCTTGCCGGGGTTGTCCTTGAACACGTTCGGCGTCGCGCCGAGCCCGGTGACGGGGTTGCCGGCCGCCAGGTTCTTCGAGGTCATTTCGTGGGCCACGATTTCCACCGTGGCCGGCATGGCGACGTTGCCGCTGGTGTGGTCGAAGTGCGTGTGGGTGTTGATCACGCGCGTGACCGGCTTGTCGGTCAGCGTCTTGACCTTGTCGAGCAGCGGCTGGCCCCAACCGGGGTTCTTGGTGTCCACCAACGTCACGCCGTCCGACGTGACGAACACGGCGGTGTTGCCGCCGCCGCCCCGCAGTACGAACAGGTTGTCTTTGACCTTCTCAACGGTGAGGTTGTCGGCCGATGGCTGAGGTGGCGCCTGCTGCGCTGCCTTGACCGCCATCGACAGGCCGCCGAGCAGGACGAGGGTGCCGAGGATAGTGATGCGCTTCACGGGTTGATCCTTTCGCGCGGTGCTCGATCGACCGCCGAGACGAAGAATGCTGGAAAACGGGCGATCCGTTCAAGCCCGGGTGTAGAGATCACGTCCGGATGGCCATATTCTACCCCGGCATCGGCTGCCGGCGCCGGTTGTGGACGCCTCTTCGTACGGTAGAGTGCGCGGATGCTCACACTCACCGCCCTCGCCCTCGTCTTGAGCGTCGATTCCCCGGCAGCGGCCCAGGCGCCGCCGCTCCCCGTGCCCGCCATCTACATCAGCAGGGAAGAACACGAAAAGGTGCTCGCCGAACAGATTGCCAAGAGGGTGGTCGATCAGCCGATCAAGTCGGGGGAGGTGCTCGGTGGCCTGACCTCGGTGGCCACGCTGCACCGCGTCAAGCCGGAGGTCACGTCGCTGATTCACGACACGGTGACCGAGACCTACTACATCCTGTCGGGATCGGGCACGTTGGCTACCGGCGGCTCGCTGGTCGGCGCCAAGCCGATCGACCTCACGCGCCTGAACGTCGGCATGGGCCAGAACGGCACGCGGCAGGGCGGCGTCAGTCAGCGCGTCAAGCCGGGCGACGTGATCGTCATCCCCGCCGGCACGCCGCACGGCTTCAGCGAGCTCGACGGACCGATCAGCTACCTGGTGTTCAGGTTCGGCCCGACGCTGAAGTAATCCCGGCGGACGCCACAGCTAGCCGGCGAGGAACGCGCATAGCTCGGGCAGCCGGGCCCGGGCATCGGTCTCGCCCATGGTGATCAAGCGCTCGATGTAGTCGGGCTGGAACATCACCAGGCTGAGCATGTCGTTCGAGCGCGTTTCGCGCGTGCCCAAGCCCCGCGTCAGGAAGCGGAACGCCTTCGGGAGGTCGGCCTCGTACTCGTTGGCGAGCCGGCCCAGGTCCTGCGACGGCCTCACCACGAACAGGTCGATGTGGCGCAAGCCGTTGCGCTTGTCCTCGGGCTGGCCGTCGATCAGCTGATTGAGCTGCCGCAACTGCAAGGCATCGCCGTCCAGCTGGTCGAGGAAGATTGCGTTGAACAGCACGCCCGCCACCTGCGCCGGCGGCGGGTAGCCGGCGATCTGCGGCCGGTCGGCCTCGCGAGTGGTGCTGGCATAGCGGGTCGACACCGCCAGGATCTTCCTGGCGCCGAGGTGAATGGCCGGCGAAAGCGGCGCGGTCAGCCGGATGCCGCCGTCGCCGTACCAGCCGCCGTCCACCTCGATGGCGGGGAAGAAGAAGGGCAGCGCCGCGGAGGCCATGACGTGGTCCACCCGAACCGCGCAGATCTCGCTGCGGCGTTGCGGCCGTTCCCACGTGGGAATCAACTCCTCGTCTCGCGTCTGGACCCACGTGATCGACTGGCCGGTGGTGTAGCTCGACGCGGTCAGCGCAAACGAGCGCAGCCAGCCGTCCTGCAAGCTCCTGGGGATGCCGCCCAGGAGCCCGCCATCCGCCTGCAATTCGCGTTCGAGCATCTCGCGCAGCGGCACCGTGTCGACGAAGCTCTTGGCCGGCGGCAGCGGCGACTGTCCGCCCGACAACAAGCGCCCGCCCCATCGCACGGTGCGCGACGCCAGGTCGCGCAGGTCGACACGAAACACGCTGTCGATACGGAGACGGGCCCACATTTGCGCCAGTTGTTCGACCTTGTCGTCGAACGACGCCTGGTGCGTGGCGAGAAATGCCGCGTTGATGCCGCCGGCCGAGACGCCGGTCAGGATGTCGGGCACCGCCCCTGGACAGTCGCGCGCCAGCACGCGCAGCACGCCCACTTGATAGGCGGCGCGCGCGCCGCCGCCGCTCAGCACCAGTGCCAATCCACGCGTCTCGGTCCCGTTGCTCACGCTGGAATGCTAACTCATCAACGGTGGCCGGGGCGCTCCGGTCCAATCGCCGCCTTAAATTCATCGGTTCTTACGATGTGGAACAGCGACTGGCAGGTTTCCGTCTTCTGTCTCCGGCTTCTTGACCCGCCGTAGCCTTGGCGGAGGCGGTTAGCCGGAGCGTGCATATCCGCCTAAAGGCGGATGCCACATCAGATGCTGCGGGCGCTGCGCTTCAGGAACGCGCCGGCGCCCGCCCTGCCGGTGAACTTCCCCGCGTCGATGATCACCTTGCCGCGAGAGAGGACGGTTTCGGTCACGCCGGTGACCTGCCGTCCTTCGTATGGGTTGTAGTCGACCTTCATGTGATGAGTCTTCGCGGAGAGCGTCGTCGTCTTTTCGGGATCGAAGATCACGATGTCAGCGTCGGACCCGGGCGCGATGGTGCCTTTCTTTGGGAACATGCCGAAGATCTTGGCGGGCGACGTGGACGTGAGCTCGACGAAGCGGTTCATCGTGATCCGGCCGGTGCGCACGCCGCCGTCGTAGACCAGGCTCATGCGGGTTTCCACGCCAGGGGCGCCATTGGGAATCTTCGAGAAGTCGCCGTCGCCCAAATGCTTCTCTTTCATGCAGAACGGGCAGTGGTCGGTGGCAATCGCCTGCAGATCGTTGAACGCGAGCCCGCGCCACAACCGGTCCTGCGTGGACTTGTCGCGCAGCGGCGGGCTCATCACGTACTTCGATCCCTCGAACCCCGGCTCTTCGTAGTTGTCGTACGACAGGAACAGATACTGGGGACACGTTTCAGCAAATGCCGGCAGGCCACGATCGCGGGCCTCGGTGACCTGTTCCAGCGCCTCGGCCGATGACAGGTGGACGATGTAGACCGGGACGTCGGCGATCTCCGCCAGTGCGATGGCGCGGTGGGCGGCTTCGCCCTCGGCGCGCGCCGGCCTCGTGAGCGCGTGATACTTCGGCGCCGTCTTGCCCTCGGCCAGCGCCTTCTTCACCAGCACGTCGATCACGCCGCCGTTCTCGGCGTGCATGCAGATGGTGCCGCCGTTCTTGCCAGTGCGCAGCATCGCCCGAAAGATGCTCGCATCGTCCAGCATGAACACGCCGGGATAGGCCATGAACAGCTTGAACGAGCTGACGCCCTGGCGGACCATCGCGTCCATCTCTTCTTCGACCTGATCGCTCAGCTCCGTGATGATCATGTGGAAGCCGTAATCGATCGCCGCCTTGCCTTGCGCCTTCTTCGACCAGGTTTCGAAGGCATCGTGCAGGCGCTCGCCGCGATACTGAATCGCAAAATCGACGATGGTCGTGGTGCCGCCGAAGGCGGCGGCGATGGTGCCCGACTCGAAGTCGTCAGCCGAGGTCGTGCCGCCAAACGGCATGTCCATGTGCGTGTGCACATCAATGCCGCCCGGCAACACGTACTTGCCCCTGGCATCGATGACGCGGTCAGCTGGCATGGTCAAGGCCGTGCCAATCGTGGTGATTTTCTCGCCCTCGATGAAGACGTCGCCCACGTATTGGTCGGTGGCGGTGACGATGGTGCCGTGCTTAATCAGGAGGCTCATGACGCCCGATCCTAGTCGAACGGCGGCGGCAGTAGAATAGGCCTGCGAAGAACAGCTCCAGACACGAGGTTTTCACATGGCCCAATCAAGAAGCGTCGCCTGCGGATGGCTGGTCACCCTGCTGCTTGCCTCGAGCCTGGTCGCCGCCCAGACGCCGGCCACAGCTCCCACCCCGCCGCCGCCGGCTGGGCCGATCGATGCCGCCGAGATCGACGCGCTGTTGAAGCAGTTCAATGTCCCCGGCGTCAGCATCGCCGTGATCCAGGACTTCAAGATCCACTGGGCCAGGGGCTATGGACGTGCGGATGCCGACACCGGCACTCCCGTGACGGCCGACACCATGTTTCAAGCCGCGTCGATCAGCAAGCCGGTGGCCGCGATGGCGTCGATGCGGGCGGTGCAGGACGGCCGGTTTGGGCTCGATCAAGACATCAACACCATCCTGAAGTCGTGGCAACTGCCGGGCGGCGAGTTCACGAAGCAGCGGCCGGTCACCCCGCGCGCGCTGATGAGCCACACGTCAGGAACCGGTGATGGATTCGGATTCCCCGGTTACGCCCTCAGCGCACCGATCCCAACGCTGGTGCAGATCCTCGATGGGCAGTCGCCGTCGAATCGTCCGCAGGTCAGGCTCGAGCGCCCGCCGTTCACCGGCTACAAGTACTCCGGTGGCGGGGTGACGATGCAGGAGTTGGCCTTGACCGAGGCCATGGACAAGCCGCTAGTGGAACTGGCTCGCGACTGGGTCTTGAATCCGATTGGCATGACCAACAGCACGTTCGAGCAGCCGCTGCCGGCGGCTCGCGAAACGCAGGCGGCCCGCGCGCACAATCGCCAGGGCGCGCGGATGGGCGACCCGTGGCACGTCTATCCCGAGCACGCGGCGGCCGGACTGTGGACGACGCCCACCGACCTTGCGAAGTTCCTGATCGAAGTGCAGGCGACCCTGGCCGGGCAGTCCACCCGAGTGTTGTCGCGCGCGATGATGCTGGAGATGGTCACGCCCGTGGGCGTCGGACCGTACGCGGTGGGATTCTCGGTGGAGAAGCGAGGCGAGGGCTGGTACTTTGGTCATAGCGGCAGCAACTGGGGATTCCAGTGCGCGATGCTCGCCCATCGCCTGAAGGGCTACGGTATTGTCATGATGACGAACGGCGACAACGGCGGTGCGCTCATGCGGGAGCTCCGCAGCCGGGTCGAGCGCGCGTACCAGTGGGATGCGCTCGACACACCTATTCCCCGGACCTACGGGCCCGTGGTGAAGGACGGTAAGCCATGAAGCCGGCCATCTCGGTTACGTTCACGGGCCTGAAGTTCACCAACCCGTTCCTGCTCTCGTCGGCGCCGCCGACCGAGTCGGAATCGAACATCATGCGCGCCTTCGACGCCGGCTGGGGCGGCGTCGTCACCAAGACCATCGGCCTGCATCCGGTCACCAACGTGGCCGGGCCGAAGACCAAGTTCCTGCGTTCGACGCTCGACGGCAAGCTGTCGATGCAGAAGAAGCCCGACACGGCACTGCACTCGTCGTGGAACTGGGAGCTCATTTCCGACAAGACGCTCGACTGGTGGGTGCCGAAAATCGAGAGCATCAAGAAGGCGCATCCCGACCGCATCCTGGTGGCGTCAATCATGGCCGGGTCGGGCAGCGACACCGAGCTGGCGCACTGGCAGACGCTCGCGAAGGCCTGCCAGGCGGCCGGCGCCGATGCCTTCGAGTTGAACCTGTCGTGCCCGCACATGGACCGCAAGGACATGGGCTCGAACATCGGCAAGGACCAGGCGCAGGTCTCGATCGTCACCGAGGTCGTGAAAGAGGTCGCGACGATCCCGGTGTGGTGCAAGCTGACCCCGTCCACCACCGACATTGTCGAAGAAGCGAGCGCAGCGTTCCGCGGCGGCGCCGACGCGATCGTCTCGTCCAACACCTTCCCGTCGCTGCCGTTGATCGATCCGGAGACGATGGAGTTCGAGATGAACGTGGATGGGCTGGTGTCGAGCGGCGGGCTGGGCGGTCCGGCGATTCTGCCGCAGTCGCTCGCGAAGATGGCGTCGCTCACCAACGCGTTCCCCGACCAGGCCTTCTCGGGCATCGGCGGGATTGCCGATTTCGGGCACGCCCTGAACTATTTCCTATTGGGCTGCGGCACCGTGCAGGTCTGCACCGCGGCGATGCTCGATCGCGCGATCGGCCCGACCGTGATCAAGAATCTGATCGACGGCATGCAGCAGTTCATGGAGAAGCGCAGCTACGCCTCGCTCGAGGACTTCCGTGGCCTGCGTCGTGGCAACGTGGTGGTGCATTCGAAGATCCGCCGGCCCGACGGCAAGGAGTACCACGGCGGGCATGACGCCGAGGGGTATGCGAGTTGAGGGCGGCCGACAGGCAACCCCAAGAAGGGGTTGCCTCCACCGGTGGGGTTGCCTCCACCAGTCCCGATTTTGTCGAGTTGACGGAGGACGTCTCCGGCAGCCCGCTGTGGAATCCCGACCTCGCACCGACGTCGCTCGCCAGCCGCACCTGGTCCACGTATCACATCGCCGCGCTCTGGATCGGGATGAGCGTGGTGATCACCACCTACACCCTGGCCTCAGGCCTGATGCAGCAGGGCATGACGTGGTGGCAGGCGCTCGTCACCATCCTGCTCGGCAACCTCGTCGTCCTCATCCCGATGATCCTGAACGCGCATGCCGGCACGAAGTACGGCGTGTCGTTCCCGGTCTTGTGCCGCGCCGCGTTCGGCGTGAAGGGCGCGAACGTGCCGGCGGTGCTGCGGGCGATCGTCGCGTGCGGCTGGTTCGGCATCCAGACCTGGATTGGCGCGCTGGCGCTGCAGGCCCTGTTGACGGCGGCGTGGCCCGGCTGGGCCGGCATTACCGGCGGCATCTGGATCGCGTTTGCCGCGTTCTGGCTGCTGCAGGTCGCCATCATCATTCGTGGACTCGAAGGCATCAAGGTGCTGGAAGCGTGGGCGGCGCCGCTGCTGCTCGGCGGCGGATTGCTGCTGTTGTGGTGGGCGGTTGCCAACGGCGGCGGCCTGATGCACATCCTGTCGGAGTCGCCGAAGCTGCAACAGGGCAGCACGCCGTTCTGGACGCTGTTTCCCGCGGCGCTCACTGCCAACGTGGGCTACTGGGCGACGCTTAGCCTGAACATTCCCGACTTCACGCGCTACGCGAAGAGCCAGCGATCGCAAGCGCTCGGCCAGGCGCTGGGCCTGCCGCTCACGATGACGGCGTTTGCCTTCCTGGGAGTGGCGGTGACGAGCGCCACGATCGTGATCTTCGGCGAGGCCGTGTGGGATCCGGTTGTGCTGATTGCCCGCATCGGCAGCCCCGCGGTGGTGATCTTCGGCGCCCTGGTGATCCTGGCCGCGCAAGTCACCACCAACATGGCGGCCAACGTCGTGTCGCCGGCCAACGATTTCTCGAGCCTGGCGCCCAAGCGGATCAGCTATGTCACTGGCGGGCTGATCACGGCCGTCATCGGCATCCTGATGATGCCGTGGAAGCTGTATGCGGACGCGGCGGCGTACATCTTCACCTGGCTGATCGGCTACTCGAGCCTGATGGGCGCCATCGGCGGCATTCTGATCGCCGATTACTGGATCCTGCGGAAGCAGGAACTATCGCTGCCTGCGCTGTTCGACCTCCGCGGGCGCTACTCGTATTCCAACGGTGTCAATCCGATGGCAATGATCGCTCTGGTTCTCTCGATCTTGCCGGTGACTCCCGGCCTCGTGCGCGCCGCCATCACGCCCGGCGGCGCCGTGCCGGACCCCACGTTCTTCGATCACCTCTACACCTATGCCTGGTTTGTGACCTTCGCGCTAAGCGGCGTGACCTACCTGGCGCTGATGCGAAACCGCCGATCATGAACTCGTTCGACTCCACCGGCTTCTCAAGCCGAACAGAGAGGAGACAAGGCGCTGAGGAGCTTAAATTGTTCTTGTTCCTTCTCTCCTGATCTCCTGTTTCGAGACACATCCGGATAAGATGGCCCAGTCATGAACACCGGCTCTTACGTCAACGGCAAGTGGTATCACCCGGCTTCGAGCGGGACCACGAAGAATATCAACCCGGCCGACACCAGCGACGTGATCGCCGAGTACCCGCTGGCGACGGCCGCCGACGTGCGGCTGGCCATTGATGCGGCGGTGGCGGCCTGGCCGGCGTGGAAGAAGACGCCGGGGCCGGAGCGTGGCCGCGTGCTGTGGCGGGCCGCCGACATCGCGCGCCGGCGCGTCGACGAGATCGCCCGCACCCTGACCCGCGAGGAAGGCAAGATCCTGAAAGAGGCGCGTGGCGAAACGCTGAAGGGCATCTCGCTGCTCGAGTACTACGCCGGCGAGGGCTTCCGGATGCACGGCAAGACGCTGCCGTCCGAATCACGCGACACCTTCACCTACACCCTCCGGCAACCCCTGGGCGTGGTCGGCCTGATCGCGCCCTGGAATTTCCCGTGGGCCATCCCGGTGTGGAAGAGCGCCCCGGCCATCGTCGCCGGCAACTGCGTGGTCTTCAAGCCGGCCGAGCTCACGCCGGCGACCTCGGCGCTTTTGGCCGAGATCTACGATGAGGCGGGACTGCCGCCCGGCGTCTTCAACATGTTGGTCGGAACCGGCGCCGAGGTTGGCGAAGCGATGGTGCAGGCCCCGGAGCTGCGCGCCATCTCGTTTACCGGTTCGAATCGCATCGGCGGCGCCCTGTACGTGAAGTGTGCCCAGCGCGGCGCGAAGGTGACCTGCGAAATGGGCGGCAAGAACGCCGTCATCGTCATGCCCGACGCCGATCTCGACAAGGCCGCCATCGCCATTCACGGCGGCGCCTTCGGTTCCACCGGGCAGCGCTGCACGGCGACCTCACGCGTGATTGTCCATCCCGACGTCAAGGACGCGCTGGTCGAACGGCTGGTGGCGGCGGCGCAGAAGATGAAGCTTGGCCCGGGCCTGGACGACGCGTCTGACATGGGGCCGTCAGTCGGCGACAGCCAGTGGCAGACGGTGATGGACTACATCAAGGTCGGCCAGGGCGAAGGCGCGCGCCTGCTGACCGGCGGCACGCGGCCCGAGTCGCTCAGCCACGGATACTTCGTCGAGCCGACCATTTTCGATGGCGTCTCGCCGTCCATGCGCATCTTCAAGGAGGAGATCTTCGGACCGGTGCTGTCGGTCGCGACCGCCTCGTCGCTCGAGGAAGCGTTGCGCTTCGCCAACGCGGTCGAGTACGGTTTGACGACGTCGATCTTCACGGAGAACATCACCGCGGTGATGAGGTTCGTGGACGAAGTGGAGACCGGCATGGTCCACGTCAACGAACCCACCGTCGGCGGCGAGGCGCAGCTGCCGTTTGGCGGCACCAAGTCGACCGGCGTCGGCGAGCGCGAGATGGCCGAGGAAGGCCTGAACTTCTTCACCGAGTTGAAGACCGTGTTCATCAACTACTCGGGCAAGGCTGAGCGCTCAATGACGCGCTAAACGACAGACGATCTCATATTCCTTCTGGGTGACCGGCTGCACCGACAGCCGGCTGCCTTTCTGGTTCACCATCATCTTCTGCAGCCCCTTGACCTGCTTCAGCATGGTCAACGGCAGCACTTCCTTGAACCGCTCGACGAAGGCGATCTCCACGCTGAACCAGATCGGCTGGTCGGCGGTGTGCTTTGGGTCGTAGTAGTCGTGGCCTTTCCGTGAGGCGAACGGGTCGGGATAGCCCGTCCGCGAGATGGTCGCCAACCCGGCGACGCCGGACGGATCGGCATTGGACGCGTAGAACAGCACGCCGTCGCCCACCTGCATGTCGTCGCGCATGAAGTTGCGGGCCTGGTAGTTACGGACGCCCTCCCACCCGGTCTTGCCGTCGCGTTCGAGATCCGCGATGGTGTAGGCGCTCGGCTCGCACTTCATCAGCCAGTAACGGGTCACGGCATCTCCTCGACAATCGACTCGCCGGCTTCGGTGCCGCCCTCGGTCCATTGCCATTGTTCGTGCAGGCGAATACGGCCGTCCACGAGGATCTCCGGTCGCGATTGGCATTTGCCAGCCTTGATGGCGCCGTCGGACGTCACGTGCTGGTAGCGCATATCGAGCGAACCGTCCTTCTGAACCTGCGCGATCAGGGTGCCGAACGCGACCGCGCCGCCCTGGTAGGTCGCCCACACGACGTCAGCAAGATGGTGGTAGTGGAACCTGGTCTCACTGCCGACATCCCCGGTCGCCGAGTTGGTAACTGAGGTGAAAATCCGGTCGTCGTAGTCGATGGGCATGGTTGACAGGGGCTCAAGAGGTAAAGGGTTAACTCCTGACCTCCTATTCTCCTGTAGATCCTTCCAAACCTTCCGGCTCCGACATCCGTCCAACACCCTGTCATGCCCAATTTCCGCCTGGCCCTGCGTACGCTGTTCAAGACCCCCTTTGTCACCGCGGTGGCCATTCTGTCGCTGGCCCTCGGCATTGGCGCCAATTCGGCCATCTTTTCTCTGTTCGACCAGATGCTGATGCGGCCGCTGCCGGTCGCCGAACCGGCCGCACTCGTCAACATCAGCGCTCCCGGTCCCAAGCCGGGCTCGAACTCGTGCGGCCAGGCGGGGCCCTGTGACGACGTGATGAGCTACCCGATGTTCCGGGATCTCGAGCGTGTCCAGGACTCCTTTACGGGAATTGCCGCCCATCGCGGCGCCGGCATCAGCGTCGGCTACCAGGGGACGACCCTGGGCGGTGACGGCCTGCTGGTCTCGGGCAGTTACTTTCCGGTGCTGGGTCTCAACCCGGCCCTGGGACGTCTGTTCACGCCGGACGACGACCGGACCATTGGCGGCCACTTCGTCACCGTGCTCAGCCACGACTACTGGCGCACGCGGTTCCAGCTGAACCCGGCGGTCCTCAACGAAACCCTGATCGTCAACGGCCAGGCCCTCACGGTGATTGGCGTGGCGCCGGCCGGGTTCAAGGGCACCACCCTCGGCGAGGTTCCCGACCTCTTCGTCCCGATCTCAATGCGCGCCGTCATGCAGCCGGGCTTCGACGGCTTCGAGAACCGGCGCAACTACTGGGTCTATGCCTTCGCGCGTCTAAGACCCAACGTCTCGATTGAGCAGGCGACGACGGCCATTAACGGGCCCTACAAGTCGATCATCCTCGACGTCGAAGTGCCGTTGCAGAAAGGGATGAGCGACCAGACCATGGAGCGCTTCAGGGCGAAAGCCATCGTGCTGGCACCTGGCCAGCGCGGGCAGAGCAGCGTGCACACCGAAGCGCGCGCGCCCCTGACCATCCTGTTCGCCGTGACCGGCACCGTGCTGCTGATCGCCTGCGCGAACATCGCCAACCTGCTGCTGGCACGCGGCGCCGGCCGGGCGGCGGAGATGGCCGTGCGATTGTCGATCGGCGCCAACCGCCGGCAGCTCATCACGCAGTTGCTGACCGAATCGGTACTGCTCGCGGCCATGGGCGCTCTTGGCGGGCTGTTGGTCGCCAAGTGGACGCTCGACGTGATTGCCTCGATCGTTCCCGCCGAGGCAGCGGCCCTCGTGGCGTTCAAGATGGACCCGGCCATGCTCGGCTTCGCGGGGATCACGGCCCTCGGTACCGGCCTTTTGTTCGGCGTTTTTCCGGCACTGCACAGTACCCGGCCTGACCTCGCCTCGACGCTCAAGAACCAGGCGGGCCAGCCCGGCGGCGCCAAGGCCGCGCGCCGTTTCCGCATGACGCTGGCCACCGTCCAGATCGCCATGTCGATGGCGCTGCTCGTGCCCGCGGGCTTGTTCGCGAAGAGCCTGTTCAATGTCAGCCGGGTTGACCTTGGCCTCAACACCGACCATCTCGTGTTGTTCGGCATCGCGCCCGAACTCAATTCGTACTCCACCGAGCGCACCCGCGAACTGTTCGAACGCACCGAGGACGAGCTGGCCGCCTTGCCAGGCGTCACCGGTGTCACCGCCGCCATCGTCCCCGTGCTCGCGGGCGACAACTGGAACAGCAGCCTGATCGTGGAAGGCTTCGAGGCGGGTCCGGATACCAATACGACGGGTGCCTTCAACGCCGTCGGCCCCGGCTACTTCAAGACGATGGGGGTACTGCTCGTGGCCGGGCGAGAATTTACACGATCGGATGCCGCCGGTGCGCCGAAGGTGGCGGTCGTCAACCAGGCCTTCCTGCGCAAGTTCAACCTGCCCGAAAACGCCATCGGCAAGCGTTTCGGCATCGGCGGGTCCAACGCCAAGCTCGACATCGAGATTGTCGGCATTGCCCGCGACGCGAAGTACAGCGACGTCAAGCGGGTGGTGCCGGCGCAGTACTACTTGCCCTACCGGCAGCAAGAGCGCCTGGGCTATGCCTACTTCTACGTGCGCTCGGCCCTGCCGCCAGAGCAATTGGTGGCCAGCATTCCCGTGGTGATGAAGCAGCTGGACCCGGGGTTGCCGCTCAACGACCTGAAGACCATGGCCATGCAGATTCAGGAGAACGTGTTCATGGACCGCTTGATCAGCACGCTGTCGTTCGCGTTCGCGGCGCTCGCGACGGTGCTGGCGGCGGTGGGTCTCTACGGCGTGCTCGCCTTCACGGTGGCCCAGCGGACGCGCGAGTTCGGCCTGCGCATGGCGCTTGGCGCCAACGGCGGCACGGTGCGCGGCATGGTGATGAAGCAGGTGGCCGTCATGGCGATGATCGGCGGCGTCATCGGACTGGCGGTGGCGATCGGCGTCGGCCGACTGGCCGAGTCGTTGCTGTTCGAGATGACCGGATACGATCCCCTGGTGATCGGCGTCTCCACCGTCGCCCTCGCCCTGGTGGCCATGGGCGCGGGATTCATTCCGGCCATGCGCGCGTCGAGGATCGATCCCATGAGTGCGCTGCGATACGAGTAGTTCAACCACGGGGGTTCAACCACGGGGGTTCAACTACGGGGGTTCAACCACGGGGGTTCAACCACGAAGGTTCTACCACGAAGGTTCGTTGGCACTGTTTGTGCTCCCGTCGCGGGGCATGGCCAAGCACTTTCGGGAACTGGTGGCATGGCAACTTGCCTTCGAGCTTCGTGAGCAGGTGCTCAAGCTGACCAAGTCCGGTCCGGCGTCTCGAGATCGCAGATTCTGCGAACAGTTGAATGATTCGAGCCGGTCAATTGCCAGCAATATTGCCGAAGGGTTTGGCCGCTATGACCCCGGCGACTTCGCCAGGTTCTTGAGCATCGCTCGCGGCTCACTGGACGAGACGGAGAACCACTTACGAGACGGGGTAGAGAGTAGCTACTTCCCAGCGGCGTTGGTCGGTCCCCTCATCCTAAAAGGCGCTCGCTGCCGCTCCGCCATCACTAGCCTGCAGGTCTACCTACGATCGGCGGCAGCAAAACAGAAAGCCAAAAAGAACCACCGTGCTTGAACCGTCGTGATTGAACCGTCGTGATTGAACCGTCGTGATTGAACCCCCGTGCTTGAACCGTCGTGATTGAACCCCCGTGCTTGAACCCCCGTGATAGACCATAATCGAATCAGCAATGGAGAAAATCATCGTCACCGCCAAGTTCCATGCGGGCCACCGCCAGCTGGGGTACCCCGGCAAGTGCCGGTTCGTCCACGGCCACACCTGGCAGGGCAAAGTGGTGGTGGCGACGGAGGAGTTTCCCCGCAACGACCTCGACATGTCGATCGACTTCGGTGACATCAAGAACGTGATGCGCGCGCTCGACCACAAGATGCTGATCACCGCCCAGGATACAGCGTTCCTCGACGCCGGCCTGTTCGAGCCGGAGGGGATCGTGATGCTGAAGGGCAAGGGACCCAGCGTCGAGAACGTCGCGCACCACGTCTTCGACGGCGTCGAGGCGCTCATCCGGACGCAGTATCCCGGCAGGGCCATTTGCTACACGATCGAGGTGACCATCCAGGAAACCGAGAACAACACCTTCATCGTCGAGAAGGCCGTGACGATTTAGCGCGCTCGGCCCTGAGTCGCCGCTTGCCGGCATAGGGCACCCACCACATCCACATTCCGCTGATCCACAACAGCAGCACGACGATGCCGGCGGGCAGGAAGATGCCGAGCTTGGTCCAGTCGCCGCCGAAGAACGAGCCGTCGTGGATCGACTCGATGATGTCCGATCGGCGATAGGCGGTCTGCAGCACGGCGCCGGTGCCGGTGTCGACCTGCACCTCGTAGCCGTTCATCAACCAGACTTTCGCGACGCCCCTGGCAATGCGCACATCCATCCGGTTCACGTCGTCCCACGATTGCACGTGCATCCCGGGCACCGTCTTGACCGCTGCGAGGATGGCCGCGAAATCGATCGCCGGGCTCGCGCCGGTGCCGCGCCTCTCGGCCGGCTGCACCCACGTGGACTGCTTCTTGGCCTGTAACAGGAGCCCGCTCAGGATCATCACGAGCACCGGCAGCGCGGCGCCGAAGCCAATCCAGTAGTGGACCTTACGGTTGAGGACGTTGAATGACACGCGCTAGAACTTGACCGCTGCAATTAGCGAAGCCGACCGGCCGGGCGCCAGCACCGCGCGCACGTCCTGGCTTGCATAGTACTCCTGGTTGAGCAGGTTGCGGGCCTGGAGACGCAACTCGAGCGGCTTCGCCACCCGGAAGCCGGCCGCGGCGTCGAGCAGCGTGTAGCCCGGGACGCGGCGCTCGGTCGGACCGGTGTGCTCGTCGTCTGAAAAGTAGGCGACCCGCACCTGCCCAAATGCCCCTGCGCCAAACTGCCGGCGAAGCACGGCGGAGATGTTGGTCGGCGAGATGTCGTCCAGGTAGGCGTCGTCGTCCAGCGCACGCCCTTCGGCTACCTGGGTCGCCAGTTCGAGAGAGAGGCCGGCGCCGATCTCGGCCTGGCCTTCGACCTCGAACCCGCGGATGCGGGCGCTGCCGCGATTGCGGAAGAAGAAGTCGTCGGACGAGGTCGCGTAGCGTTCGATCAGGTCGTGGATGCGGTAATCGTAGTAGTAGGTCGCCAGCCGGAACCTGGGTGCGACATAGCGCAGCGCGAGGTCGCCCTGGATGCTGGTTTCCGGATCCAGTTCGGGGTTGCCGGTGATGTAGCCACGCCCGGTCGGCCCGCGGTAGTAGCGGTCCGACAGGACCGGGTCGCGGAAGCCCCGCGCAATCTGGCCGGTGAGGCTGATTCCCCGGAAGCTGCCGAGCGTGGCCGACGCAAAGCCGGAGAAGGCGCCGTTGCTGGTGCGGTGATCGCCGAAGTAGCCGCCTTCGTTCCTGGTCGTCACGTAGTCGCCGCGCACGCCGGCGCCGACGGCGAGCACGCTGCTGAGCGCCGAGTCGATCGAGGCGTACGCGCCCGTGTCGGTGCGCCGCGCCGAGTCGATCGAGACTCTCGGGTGCGTGCTGACCACCTCGCCCGCCAGGTTGTAGGTGATGAAGTCGTCGATGGCATGCAGGCCGGCACGGCCGTTGACGTCCAGCCCGATCTCGAACCGCGACGTGCCGAACAGCCGCTCGCCAAAGCCCCGCACCTGGAAGTCGTTCGCGGTCACGTCGGCTCGCTCGATGGTGCGGACGGTCGTGGCGGTCGCGAACCGATCCTGGTCGGTGACCTGGGCGTGGTTGCCGACGAAGGTGGTGACGCCCAGCCGCTGGAACCCTGCGATCTCGCGCGCTTCGTAGCCGGCGGTGAAGCGATGCGAGTCCTCGGCCGGGTAGTAGAACCGGACGGCCTGCGAGTTGTCCCGCGGCCGCTCGATGTCACGGCCGAAATCGCTTTGCCATCCCGCGCTCAGCACTCCGCCTCTGGCTTGCTGCTCGGCGCGGACCATGAACCCGCGATCGGAGAACCCGGAGTTGAAGACCTCGCCCTGGGGGCTGTTCCAATCATCGGCCTCGCGCACGTGCGCCGCCATCAGCACGCCGCCGTGGGCGAAGCCCTTCGACACTTCGACCGAAGCGCGCAGTTCCGGCACCCCGGTGCCGGCCGTGCCCGAAAACTGCGCCGCCCACGGCGAGCCGGGCGGCACGCGCCTGGTGCGCACCGAGATCACCCCGCCAAACGCGTCGGAGCCGTAGGCGACCGAACCCGGTCCCCGCGCCACGTCCACGCCCTCGACCAGCGACGGATCCAGGAATGTCGCGCTGGCCCCGGCGCGGCGCTCGGAACTGACCCGGGCGCCGTCGATCAGGATCAGCGTACGGCCGCGCGCCAGTCCGCGAATGGCGGGCACCGCGGCCTGGCCCTCGGAAACCTGGTTGACGCCGGCGACGTTCTCGATCGCCTGCATCAGGTTGGCCGGCTGGCGCACCGACACGTCGCGGCCGCTCACGCTCGTCGTCGCCGCGGCCGGCGTGGCTTCAATACTGGGCGCCGAGCCGGTGACCGTGACCGACTCGCTCAGCAACGGCGCGATCGTGATCAGCACTTCCTGCCCGGGCACCACCGTCTCGATCAACACGGGTCGCGAGTACGACCCCGCCTTGTCGATGACCAGCACCTCGAAGGGGGTCGGCGGATCGGGCTGCCACTCGAAACGGCCATCCGCGTCGGTAATCGCTTCGCCGGGGCGGCCGAGCACCGAGACCGTGGCATTGGCTACCGGACGGCCCTGTTGGTCCACCACTCGCCCCTTCATCGCGAAGGCCGATGAGGGCAGGGCCAGGATCGCCAGGACCAGCAGAAACCGAAGGTACATAGGACTTCACGACAATACGAACGCGCTCGTCTTACTACCAGTGCTAGTAGACAGAGACAGGGTGCCTAAGGTGCCTAAGGTGCCTAGAGGGTGCCTGGGGTGCCTAAGGTGCTTAACGGCCGAAGGCGACGACGGCTTCGACGGCTTCGTACAGGGTCTTCATAGCCGTCGGACTGCCGGCGGTCGTCAACACGACGCCGGCGATGGCGGTAAGGACGAGGGCTTGCGCCGGAGCTGGGCGGGGCGCATCGGCGTTCTGCGTGGACGAGAGCAGGCGACGGACCCGGCGGTCGAGGCGGTCGCGCTCGATGAAGGGGCTGATGGTCGCGGCGGTCCAGCCCGGGCCGGCCGACAGCCGCGCGACTTTCACCAGCAACGCGGCCAGGTCCAGCCGCGCCTTCTCGTGGCCGGCCGTCGCCACATCGTCGGCCGCATCTTCCGCGGCGTCATCCCAAGCCAGGACGATCGCGTGGTGCGCGGGGGTCCAGCGCAGCAGGTCGGGGGCGCACGCCATCAACCATCGCTTCAGGTTGTCCCTGGCGCGCAGGTGGCCGCGTTCGTGCGCGACGATCCTGGCCAACTCGTCTTGTTCGCAGGCATCGATGATGGTCCGCGCCGCCATCAGCTTCGGCGCGAACACGCCGACCAGGGCCACGATTGGCGTGAACGAGTCAACGGCGTAGGCGGGAACGCCGGCCGGCGGATCGAGATCAAGAGGCCTGGCCGCGCGCAGCCAGCGGCGCTCGACGCGCCAGGTGGCAAGGGCGCTGATGGCGGCGGTCGCGACACCGGACCCGAGCAGCGCGAGGCCGACGAGCGCCAGGCCGATAAGTAGAGGCCCGACCGGCTCGGTGGTCCGCACCGGCTCGAACATGACGAATGCCGGCATGACCAATAACGAGACGATGATGCCCGCAGACGCAACGGGGAAGGCGCGGAGCATGACGAGACGGCGCGCGCGGATGGCCGGTGGCCATTTCTGGCGGGAGAGCCAGCCGCATTGCCAGGCGACCACTGCCAGGAGCGAGGCCAGGCTGCTGAGCAGCGCGTAGCTGGCGAGCGCCACCGAAACCATGAGCATGGCGCGGCTCATTTGGCGTCCTTCCGGCTGATGGCGTCGCGCGGCGTCGCCATTGTGCGTTCTAGCTGTTGCCGGCGGGCCCGCACCAGGCCTTCGAGTTCGTCGAGCAGCGCGCGATCGCGATCGCCCACGGCATCCACGAACTGCGACAGGATCGGCCGCGCCGAAGAGGCGTCGCCCGGCAGCATGATCGCGAACGTCGACCCGGCCAGTTGTGATCGCAGCTCATCTCGCGTGACCTGCGGTTGATAGAAAAACGCGCGCCCGATCTTGTCGCGGCGCAGCACCCCCTTGCGGAACAACCGGTCGAGCGTGGTCATCAGCGTGGTGTAGGCCACGCCGGGGAACGCGGGCTGCAGATCGCGGACGCACGCCGCCGTGGTGCGCGACCACAGGGCGTCGAGCACGCGGCTTTCGAGCGGCCCGAAAGCCGCGTCGAAATGCGTGCGTGGCGGCCGCGCAGTGTCGGACATGACGTCCCGATTATAGCGAGACTGAACGGACAAGGTAGAATCGGCAAGGGATGTCCAACCGGCGAGCGGTCTTCGCCCTCTTCTTCTTTTCCGGAATCGCGGGCCTCGTTTACCAGGTGCTCTGGTTGCGACGGTTGTCACTGGTGTTCGGCGTGACGGTCTACGCGGCCAGCACGGTCCTGGCCGCGTTCATGGCCGGGCTGGCGATCGGCAGCCTCCTGGCCGGGTACGTCCTGCGCCGGCGCATCCCGCCGCTCCTGGCCTTCGGCGCCGCCGAGATCCTGATTGGCGTCACCGGTTTCGCATCGCCGTACCTGCTGAGCGCAGCTTCGGCTCTGTACGGCGCGCTCCAGGCCGCCGCCCCGGAATCGCTGGGGCTGTTGACCGTCGCGCGCCTGGCCTCCTCGTTGGCAATCCTCGTGGTGCCCACGGCGCTGATGGGTATGACGCTGCCGCTGTTAAGCGCCTCGGTGGCGGCGACGAACGCGCCGATCGCCTCGCGCATCAGCCTGCTCTACGCGGTCAACACGACCGGCGCCATGGTCGGCACCGTGCTCACGGGCTTCCTGTTGATACCGGCCATCGGCGTCCAGCGCGCCTTCATGACCGCGGCGGCCGTGAACATTGCGGTAGGCATACTGGCCTTGTGGGCCGGCCGTGGGCACGGTCCCGCATGGCGTCCAGAGACCGCCAGTGAGGCCCAGGCGTCGCCGGCCCTCGCGCGCGTGCCCCTCCTGCTCGCTGCCGTTGTGGCCATCTCCGGCTTTGCGTCACTTGGTCTCGAGATTCTCTGGTTCCGGCTGATGCTGCAGTTCGTGGTGGCCACCACCGAGGCCTTTACCGCGATGCTGGCGACCGTGTTGTTCGGCATTGCGATGGGCGGCTTCCTGGCCGCGCGCATCCTGCGGACGGGTGCGAGGGCGACGATGTGGCTGGCCGTGGTACAGGCGGCCACCGGGCTCGCCACCGTCGCGTCGATGAGCTTCCTGCTGTGGACCATCGCCGCGGGCTGGAAGACGACCGGCCTGTGGGCGGCGGTGCTGATCGCGATCCTGCCGGCGGCGATCGCCATGGGCGTCGGCTTCCCCTTGGCCCTCGGCCTCGCCACTGGTAAAGCGGCAGGTGGTCACGACCGCGCCGCAATCGGGCGGCGTGTCGGCGTAATGTACGCGCTGAACGTGGCCGGCGCGATTGCCGGCTCGCTGGCGGCCGGGTTCCTGCTGCTGCCCTGGCTCGGTGCCCAACAGGCGCTCATCGCCATGGCCGCGTTGTTCGTCGCCAGCGGGTTGATGGTGGCGGCCCGCGGTGGCCGAGGGGCCCTCCTTGCGGTGGCCCTGATCGTGATCGCGTTCGTACCGGTGGCCAGGGGGATGGCCGATCCGTTCACGGTGGCGATCGACCGCCGCTACGGCAATACGATGAGCGAGTTGTGGCGCGACGAGGGCCCGCAGACCGCCGTCAGCGTGCGCGCGAACCTGTTCCAGCGGGTGCTGTACCTGGACGGCCTGCACCAGGCCAACGACCAGCCGCCAATGGTGGAATTGCACCGGGCCATCGGGCATCTGCCCATGGTCCTGCACGGCTCGCCCCGCGACGTCCTGGTGGTGGGCATGGGCGGCGGCGCCACGCCGGGCGCGGTCAGCCAGTACCCCGAAGCCGAGGTGCTGGTCGTCGAGTTGTCGGAAAGCGTGCGGCGCGCGGCGCCGTTCTTCGCGCACGTCAACTACGACCTGCTCGAGCGCCCCAACGTCACGATTCGCATCGATGACGGCCGCAACTTCCTGTCGCTGACCAACCGCCGCTTCGATGTCATTACCGCCGACATCATCCAGCCCGGCCACGCCGGCGCCGGTCACGTGTATTCGCGTGAGTACTTCGAGCTGGTCCGCAGTGCGCTCACCGATGACGGCCTCGTGCTCCAGTGGATTGGTCATCGCCCGTCGATCGAGTACGGCCTGATCATGCGGACGTTCCTGGCCGTGTTTCCCGACGCCACGCTCTGGTACGACGGCAACTTCATGATCGGCTCGCGCACGCCGCTGACGATTGCCCCGGACCGGTTCGAGCGCTTGCGGTCCACGGCCGAGACGCGCGCCGCGCTCGACGCCGTCGGCCTCACCAGCTTTGCCGCGCTGCGCAGCTGGTACACGGCGAGCGCCGTGGAGATGCAGGCCTTGATTGGTCCGGGTCCGGTGCTTACCGACGACCGGCCGCTCGTGGAGTACCAGCATTGGCTGCCACCGGCCAGCGAGCAGCCGCCGCTGGACCTGTCGTCGGTCAAGGGTGATGTCAACCGCATCATCAGCGGCGGTGGCCGGTGATCGACACCGTCTTTCTCGACGCGGGCGGCGTGCTGTGCCATCCGTCGTGGACCCGCGTGGCCGCGGCCCTGGTGGGTTACGGCGCGCCGGTGACCGCAGCCGCGCTCGCCGCCGCCGAACAACGCGCCACCCACGAGCTTGACCAGGCGTCAGTGATTGCCGCCACCGACGATCGCTCCCGCGGCTGGCTCTACTTCAACCTGGTGTTGCAGCATGCCGGCGTGACACAGAGCGCCGCCACCGACGCCGCCCTCGCCGAGTTGCGCGAGTACCACAAGGCCGAAAACCTCTGGGAGCACGTCGAACCCGATGTCGAGCCGGCGTTGGCGGCGCTGCGCGAGCGCGGCCTGCGCCTGGTCGTGGTCTCGAACGCGAACGGCCGCCTGCGTCACCTGTTCGACCGCCTGCAGCTCACGCGCTGGTTCGACCACCTGCTCGATTCACATGAATGGGGCGTTGAGAAGCCCGACCCGCAGCTGTTTCACCTGGCGCTCCAGCAGGCGCGCGCCGAACCCGGGCGCACCGTGCACGTTGGCGACCTCTATCACGTGGACGTAATCGGCGCGCGCCGCGCCGGCCTGCGCGACGCGGTCTTGTTCGACATGGCCGGTCTTTACGGCGGCGTCGACTGCCCGCGGGTCAGTTCCTTTGCCGGCCTGGTCGAGTGGCTCGACACGACCAGGGGGAACCAGACCCTGAACCGCGTGCCCTGACCCTGGGCCGACGTCACCCGCAGCGCGGCGTGGTGGCTGCCGACAATGCCCCGCACCGCGGCCATGCCGAGGCCGCGCCCCTGATCCTTGGTCGAGAAGAACGGATCGAACATCCGCGCCAGCGTGTGCTCGCTCATGCCGGCGCCGTTGTCCACCACGTCGATGAACACGTAGCGGCCCGGCTCGACGTCGGCGCCGAACGTCATGCGCTTCAGCAGCTCGCGATCCAGTCGTTCCTCGCCGGTCGCCACCGTCACCACGCCTCCTTCTTCGACCGCTTCGGTCGCGTTGATGATCAGGTTCATCACCACCTGGCGCAGCTGCGTCGGGTCGGTCTCGACCAGTGGCAGTGGTCCCGGGCTCTGGTAGGTCAGGGTACAGTGCCGCGCCACCGACGCCTCGAGCAGGTCCACCATCTCGCGCACCAGCGCGTCGAGGTCGACGCGCTCGGCGACGACGCGGCCGCCGCCGGCGTAGGCCAGCATCTTCGACACCAGGTCGGCGGCCCGTTGGGCGCCGATCACAATCGACTCGGCGGCGCGCCGCTGGCCCGACTCGGCCGGCGCCTGCATCGCCAGCAGCTCAGCGTTGCCGAGAATGCCGGTCAGCAGGTTGTTGAAGTCATGGGCGACGCCGCCGGCCAGCACCATCAGGCTTTCGGCCTTCTGCTGCTCCTGCACCCGCCGATCAAAGGCGTACCGCTCGGCTTCGTTGCGGCGGCGGCCCGAGATGTCGTGCACCGTCACCAGCCAGCCGGCGAACCGGCGCTTGGCGTCGCGCACGGCCGTCACCTTGACCTCGAAGAACCGCGGTCCGGGCTCCACCTTGACAATGGCCGGCTGCCCTTCGCCGAGCGGCCGGTCGTTGGCCACTGCGGCCGTCCACCAGCCGACCACTTCTTCGACCGGCCGGCCCAGGCTTGCCGCCGTGCAGCCGGTGAACTTCTCGGCCGCGGCGTTGAGGTCCACGAGGCGGCGCTCGGCGTCGAGCACCAGCACGCCGTCGTCCATGCTGTCGACCACCATGTCGCGGGCGACCGGCACCAGGCCGAACAGGCGATAGCGAGAGAGCGCCCAGGTAAAACAAACCCCCGACACCGTGAAGCCGATCGGCGTGAGGTCGAGGCCGGTGGCCGGCAGCGCGCTCGACAGGTAGAGGACGTTGCTGAGCCATGGCACGATCGCGCCGATGATCATCAAGACGGTCTGGCGGCGATAGGGCGGCGGGAAGCGGCGCAACCCCCTCACGAGGATCCAGGTGCCGATCGCCATCATCACGTAGTTGTAGCCGGCATTCACCCAGTACCACGTTGCGCCGGTGTAGATGAGCCGCGTCCCGGACGCGGTCGCGACTTCGGTAATCGCCGTCCAGTACGCGTGATGCCAGTCGTTGGTGGCGGCCAGTGCCAGAGTAATTACGGGCACGATCCAGATCGCCGCGCGCAGCAGGCGATTCTCCGGCCACGCGGCGCGGCTGTAGGCGCTGATGAAGAGCAGCCACAATACGCCGATCGGCGCCACGCCGAGGTACTGCAGCTTGGCCAGGGCCACGCGGGTGCCGGTGTCGGGTACCAGCGCGTGCAATGCGCTGGTGAAAGTCCACACCGCGACGGCGATCATCATCCAGCCGAACGGAGCGCCGCCGGGCACGCCGCGGCGCGTGCGCGCGAGCACCGCGGCCCAGATCGACAGGCCGGTGGCGGCGAAGAGAATCGCGGCATGGAGCGTGGTCGTCCAAAGCACTGAGCAATCATTATCGGCCAGGCATTCGTCCCAGCCCAACCGTTCGTGCAGACGGGGGCCCTCCGGGCTGGCGACACGGTGATTTCTGGTAGACTCAAGGGTGCTGTAGGGGAGGACCGCCCAGAGGCGGTCTTTCGTGTTTCAGGGCCAATTGGGGTCACTGCCAGCGGCCGGCAGCCTGCAAGGGTTGTGGCGAAGCGTTCTCGCGTAGCGAGACGAGGAGAAGACGATGGGTCGGAAGTTGTACGTGGGGAACCTTCCCTACACCGCGGCGGAGCAGGATCTTCAGGAGTTGTTCGAAAAAGTCGGCCCCGTGGAATCGGTCACGGTGATGCGCGACATGGCTACTGGACGCGCCCGCGGTTTCGGGTTCGTCGAGATGGGCACCGATGAAGGCGCCCAGAAGGCCATCACCGAGCTGCACGAATCGCAGCTGGGTGGCCGGACTCTCACTGTGAACGAAGCGCGTCCCAAGGAAGCCCGCGGCGGCGGTGGCTTCGGTGGTGGCGGCGGCGGCCGCGGCGGTGGTGGCTTCGGTGGCGGCGGCGGCGGCCGTGGCGGTAACGGCGGCGGTGGCGGTGGCGGCGGACGGCGCGAGCCGCGCTGGTAGGCCAACGCTAAATGGCTACACGAGGACCCCTCGGCAGAGGTAAGCGAGAACGCGAACGGGCTCGCGTGGAGAAGCAGAAGCAGAAAGTGCTTCGCCGCGAGGAGACCAAGCAGCGTCGCAGCCAGGTTGGCCCGAACGACCCAGCTGGAGTGGATCCGGACATCGCGGGCATCGTCCCCGGTCCGCAGCCCAATCCATGGCTCGATGACCTGGAAGACGAGCCAACCGAGGACTCAGACACTTCCGACAACGACGAAGGCCGGGGTTAACCCCCGGCCTTTTTCTTTGTCGTAACAGGAGATAAGGAGTTCAAGAATGGTTTCTCTTGACCTCTTGACCTCCTGTTCTATTTCAGGCGCGCGCCGGTCAACTGCGCGACACCCGCCAGCGTGGTCTGCGCGGCGTTCAATCCCAGACGGAAATCCTTGTCCGAGTAGGTCGCGAACACGTCGGTCGGCTGGTGCCAGTGCGGGTTCCAGCCGTTGCCGGTGTGAATGCCGCGCTCGTTCTCGCGCAGGCTGATCGACGGCACGTGATCCATGAACGCGGTGGAGTCGGTGTTGGTCATATGCTCACCGACGTTCGACGGATAGTCGGTGGCGTACTTCTCGTTCGCCGCGTGCAGGGCCCACGCGAGGTCCCTGGCACCAGCGAGGAACTTTGACGTGACCTGGAACTCGATGTTGACGTCGGCTTCCGGCCGTTGTTCGGGGCTGACCGTGCCGTCGGCGCGTGGCATGCCGTGGTCGAACATCATCATGTCGTGCTGGATCATGCCGACCCACTTCGGTTCGGGGTAGCGGCCCGAGCCCGGCGGATCTTCCTTGCCCTGCAGGTCCTTACGCTGCTCGACGTAGGCATAGGCGCCGTTCAGACCGGTCTCTTCGTTGTTCCACAGCGCGAAGCGGATCGAGCGATCGGTGACGACGTCGGGTGAGCTGAAGATGCGGGCCAATTCCATGACGAGCGCGGTGCCAGAG
Source organism: Acidobacteriota bacterium (assembly GCA_030697165.1). Lineage (NCBI taxonomy): Bacteria > Pseudomonadati > Acidobacteriota > Acidobacteriota bacterium. The sequence continues at coordinate 238,223 of JAUYQQ010000001.1, read as the reverse complement.
CCGTTGTCGTTGACCGCCTCGCCCCAGCCGTGGCCGTCCATGTGCGCGCCGATGATGTACATCTCGTCGGGCCGGGTCGCGCCGATCTTGGTGCAGTAGACCTGTTCGCGCGGGCCGTCCGTGGCGGGCTCGCTGTTAAGCGCGCGCAGCTTCTCGTCGGGTTGCTTCATGGGGTCGTTGTTGACCCCGGTCGGCGCGCGGAGGCCGCGCGGCCGTCCGCCGCCCGAGGCGGTCGGGATGGCGTTGGGATCGGCCGCCGGGCGCGGTCTGCCGGCGTTCGGGTTTCGCGGCGGCGTGGTGTAGGTGTACTTCAGCCGCTCGGTGTTGGTGCAACCGTAGCTCTTGAGCTGCGCCTCGATCCAGTCCACCGCCTTGCGGTTGCGCTCGGTGCCCTGGCGGCGATCGCCGAACTGCGTCAGGCCCTTCACCGTGGCCTTGTACTTTTCGAGATCCAGCCGGCCGACCAACGTCCGAACCGGATCGGCGGTCGCCGCCGGCGCCGCCGGTTGCTGGCCATGCAGATTAGTGGCGACGACCACGGTCGTCACGAGGGCGAGCAATACACGCGACATCACATTGTCTCCTTTTGCACCCTAGGCACCTCAGGCACCCCAGGCCCCCTATTCTGTCCGAATTGACTTCGTTCCGTAAGGGGAGCACAGTCGAGGTAGGAGTTATTCCTGATGCCTGTCCATTTGATCAACCCAAGTGACGTGTCATTTGGGGCTGCGGTAATTACCCCCCGATGGTTGTACGTACTCGCGGCCGCCACCCCAGCGCAGTTCGGCGATCCCCACATTGTTGACGAAACCATCGAACAGCTCGATTTGGCATCGGTCGCCGCCGGCGACGTGGTCGGCATTGGCATTCACACCTTGAATGCCCTGCGCGGCTACGAGTTGGGTCGCGCCGTGCGGGCGCGCGGCGCCCATGTCGTGTACGGCGGCATTCACGCCACGCTGTTTCCCGACGAGCCGTTCGAGCAGGGCGCTGCGCAGGCGGTGGTCAAAGGCGATGGCGATCAGGTGTGGGGGCAGGTGATTGCCGACTGCCACGCCGGTTCCCTTCAACGCGTGTACGATGGCGGCCGCATCCCAGGCTGCGCCATGCAAGCGGCGCGCTGGGACCTGCTGTCGCCCGACAAGTACATGATCGCGTCGGTGCAAACTCTGCGCGGCTGCCCAAAGCACTGTTCGTTCTGCTCGGTGTGGCGCACCGACGGCCAACTGCCGCGCGTGCGCGGGGCGGCCGCGGTGATTGACGAGATCGTCCAGTTGCGCCGCCTCGGCTTCCGCCTGGTCGCACTCGCCGACGACAACTTCTATCCGGTGACGCTGGCCGACCTGCGGATGGCCGAACGGCGCGTCGACAAGACCGCGTACCAGCACCTCAAGGCGCTGCGCGACGAGCGCTTCGCGTTGATGGCGCTGCTGGCAAGAATGCCGTCCGACATGGTGTTCTTCACGCAGATCACGATGGAGGCGGCGGAGGATCCCGAGTACCTGGATGCGATGGGCCGCGCCCGCATTCGCGGCGCGCTGGTTGGCATCGAAGCCGTGACCCCGGAAGGCCTGAAGGACATCCATAAGGATTTCAATCTGTCGGGCGACGCGCTGGCGTCGCGGCTGCAGGAGTTCAAGAAGCGCGGCGTGCACGTGCTCGGTTCGTTCATCTTCGGCCTGCCGAGCGACAAGCCGCAGACCTTCGACGCCACGGCGGCGCTGGCGCAGCAGGCCGACGTGACGCTGGCGCAGTTCGTGATGCTGACGCCGTTTCCGGGCACGCTCGACTTCAAGAAGTGGGAGGCCTCGGTGGCCGGCGATGCGCCGAAGATTGGCGGCGTGCCGGTGACGCGTCACTGGCTGATCCCGAAGCACCTGCGGCCCAAGATCTACGCGCCGCACCCGGTGATGTCGGCCGATGAGATCCGTCAACGCACGCAGCGGGTGTGGGACGAGTTCTACCGCCTGCCGCTGGTGTGGCAGCGCGCCAAGTGCGTCAAGTCGCTGAAGTCGCGCCTCGCGTTCGTGATGATCTCGAAGCTGTACCGGCAGATGTACGCCAACACTGGCATTTCCACCGACAGCGCGCGCTCCGACCGGGCGCGGCGGATGACTCGCCTGATCGTCCGGCCGCTGGTGAAGCTGCTGAAAGGCACGCCGATGCCGTTGCTGCAGGTGCCGGTGTAGTCGCTTGCCCTGCGGTCCCTACGGTGGGGCCGAACTGGACCTGCTCTTGGTTCGCGGCGGCCGAACGGAATTACCCGCCGGCCGCCACGCCCCGTTTCTCCTATACTGACCCGGTGAAACGCCTCGCTCTGGTCGTCGCGTTAGCGCTTGTCGCCGCTGCCAGCGGCGAAGCGCAGCGCCGCGGCGGCCGCGGCTTCGACCTGCAGTTTGCCACGACCGACGACTTCGACGGCCGCTTCCAGTTCTGCCGCGCCGCGTTCCGCCAGAACCGTGCCGGCGATGGCGCCAACTGGGCTGTGGACTATCCCCGCGCCGACATTAACCTATCGATTCGCCTGTCGGAACTCACCAAGACCACGGTCGCGTTCGACGGTCCCCAGGATCCCCGTCACGCCGTCGTCCGCCTGACCGATGACGCGCTGTTCCAATGTCCGTTCGTGATGATGACCGAGGTGGGCGCCGCGTACCTGGATGAGGCAGAGGCCGCTGCCCTGCGCACCTACGTCGACAAGGGCGGCTTCCTGTGGGCCGACGACTTCTGGGGCGAGTATGCCTTCCAGGTCTGGGCGGAACAGCTGGCGAAGGCCCTGCCGCCCGCCCAGTACCCAATCATTGACCTGCCGCCGGATCACCCGTTGTTTCGCGCGCAGTTCATCCTCGCCGGTATGCCGCAGATTGCCTCGATCGGCCACTGGTGGAACAGCGGCGGCGGCACTTCCGAGCGTGGTTCCGACAGCGCGGTGCCAAACGCACGCGCCATTGTTGACGGCCACGGGCGCATTCTCGTGCTGATGTCGCACAACACCGACATTGGCGATTCGTGGGAAGAGGAAGCGTCGAACCCCCAGTACTTCTACGAAATGTCCAGCAAGGGCTACGCGTTCGGGATCAATGTGCTGGTCTACGCGATGTCCCACTAACCTACGGCACGCCCGGTCTCGCCGCGCTGACCAAGCGGAACCCGACGTGGTTGGTTGCGGTGCTGCTTTCGCCTTTGCCACGAGTGCCCACCATGTAGCGCGAGCAGTACTGGTCCGTGCACAGGAACGAACCGCCGCGGTGGACGCGCTTCTTCTCACCCGGCTCCGCAGGGTCGAACGATGTCGAGGGTCCCTGCGGGTTGCGCGCCACGCCCCCCGCCGAAGCGAGCCGGGCGTAGTAGTCAGGCCGATACCAGTCGGCGACCCACTCCCACACGTTCCCCGCGACGTCGTACAGGCCGTAGCCATTCGGGGTGAACTGGCCGACCGGCCCAATGCCGCGAAAGCCGTCTTCGCCGTTGTCGTGATCGGGGAAGTGTCCTTGATGGCTGTTGGCCATCGCGCGACGGCTATTGGCCGACGCGCGGTTGGCCGGCATGAAGTCGTCGCCCCACGGATAGAGCTTTCCGTCCAGACCGCCTCTCGCGGCAAATTCCCACTCCGCTTCGGTCGGCAACCGCTTGCCCGCCCACGTGGCATAAGCCACGGCATCATCGAAGGCGATCTGGACGACCGGAAACTGATCGCGGCCCTTCAGGTTGCTCGCGGGGCCTTCCGGCTGCCGCCAGTTCGCATGCCTGACGTACGACCACCACTGAAAGTGATCGTTCAGCAGCACCGGGTGCGCCGGCGGCGTGAACACGACGGAGCCGGCGAACAGGTCCTCGGGCGAGGCGCCGGGGAAGTCTTCCGCGCGAGGCACGCGCTCCGCAATCGTCACGTACTTCGTCGCGGCGACAAACGTCGCGAACTGCGCATTGGTGACCTCGGTAGCGTCCATCCAGAAGCCATCGACGTAAACGCGGTGAATCGGCCGCGAGTCCCGCGTCGCTTGCATGCCGACCTCGTTCATGCCCGGCGCCTCGGCGGCGCCCATGGAGAACTCACCGCCGGGAATCCACACCATGCCCTCTGGAGGTCCGCCCGCCGGCCGGCTCGAATTCTCGACGGTTGGCCGAAACTCCGACACCGTTGCGGTTGTGGTCATCGCTGAGGTGGCCGGCCCGTTCGGCGACCCACCCACCGGTGAGTGATCAGGGCGCGCAAACCACCATCCGGCTCCCACAATCAACGCGACGGCCACGAGAATGGGTCCCCATGGCGGGGTGGCGGACGAGTGCGGGGACCCCGCGCGAGGATGCTGCTTTCGTGAACTTCTACCGCCCATTGATTCCTTATGCTACCGCTCCCTGCCGTCGCCGCCGCGGATGAGCACGAACGGCCGTAAACTGGCTTTGGCCGCGCCGGCGAGTCGGGCGAGTACCTCATCAGGAGCACACGATGCAGATCGGCATGATCGGACTGGGGCGGATGGGCGCGAACATGGTGCGACGCTTGATCAAGGGCGGCCATGCCGCGGTCGGCTACGATCGCTCTGCCGAGGCCGTGGCGGAAGTGACCGCCGATGGCGCGACCGGCGCCGCGTCACTGGCGGAGTTCGTCCAGCAGCTGTCCCCTCCGCGAACCATCTGCATGATGGTGCCGGCCGCCATCGTCGATCGCGTGATTGACGAGCTGCGGCCCCTGCTGTCGAGCGACGATGTCATCATCGATGGCGGCAATTCGCACTATCACGACGACATCGCCCGCGCCTCCCGGCTGGCTGCCGACGGCCTGCACTACATCGACATGGGCACCTCCGGCGGCGTGTGGGGGCTCGAGCGCGGCTACTGCCTGATGATCGGTGGCGAAGCCGCCATCGTCCAGCGGCTCGAACCCATGTTCAAGACGCTGGCGCCCGGCATTGGCGCGATCCCGCGCACCGCGGGCCGCGCCGCGCTCGGCGGCACCGCCGAACATGGCTACCTGCACTGCGGCCCGGCTGGCGCCGGCCACTTCGTCAAGATGATCCACAACGGCATTGAATACGGCATGATGGCCGCCTACGCCGAGGGCCTCAACATCCTGCATCGGGCCAACATCGGCAAGCCGACCCACCCGCACGACGCCGACGCGACGCCGCTGCGCAATCCCGAGCATTTCCAGTACGACTTCAACCTGGCCGACATCACCGAAGTCTGGCGTCGTGGCAGTGTGGTCACCTCGTGGTTGCTCGATCTCACGGCTGACGCACTGGCGACCGATCCGGCGCTCGATCAGTTCGGCGGCCACGTGTCGGACTCCGGCGAGGGCCGCTGGACGGTGCAGGCGGCCAACGACGCGGGCGTGCCCGCGCATGTTCTGGCGGCCTCGCTGTTCGCGCGGTTTGCGTCGCGCGATCAGGACCTGTTCCAGAACAAGGTGTTGTCGGCCATGCGCCTGGGGTTCGGCGGTCACCTCGAGAAGAAGGCGTGACCGGGAGCCGCGACCGCAGCGACGCGCTGGTCTTCTTCGGCGCCACCGGTGACCTCGCCTACAAGAAGATTTTCCCGGCCCTGCAGGCCATGGCCCGGCGCGGTCAACTCGATGTCCCGGTGATCGGGGTGGCGTGGTCGGGATGGACGCGCGACCAACTCGTCGAGCGCGCGCGCGCCAGCGTTACCGAGTACGGCGGCCTCGACGAGCACGCGTTTGCGATCCTCGCCGCCCGCCTGCGCTACGTTGACGGCGACTACAACGATCCGGCGACGTTTGCCGCGCTCAAGAAGGAGCTTGGCGGGGCGAAGCGGCCGGCGCATTACCTCGCGATTCCCCCCAGCCTGTTCCCCGCCGTGGTGCAGAACCTGGCCGCCGCCGGTTGCGTGGCCGGCGCGCGCGTCATTGTCGAGAAACCGTTCGGCCGCGACCTCGCCTCGGCGCGTGAGTTGAGCGAGACGCTGCACCGGTTCATTCCCGAGCACAGCATTTTCCGGATCGATCACTACCTCGGCAAGGAAGCGGTCCAGAACATCCTTTACTTCCGCTTCGCCAACGCGATGCTCGAGCCGATTTGGAACCGGCACTATGTCGAGAACGTGCAGATCACCATGGCCGAGTCGTTCGGGGTGAGCGGCCGCGGCAGCTTCTATGAAGAAACCGGCGTCATTCGCGACGTGATCCAGAATCACCTGTTCCAGGTGCTGGGACTGCTGGCCATGGAAGCGCCATCGAGCACGGTCTCCGACGCGATTCGCTCGGAACAAGCCAAGGTGCTGCGCACAGTGCGTCCCCTGGATCCCGGCGACCTCGTGCGTGGCCAGTTCAAAGGCTACCGCGACGAAGCCGGCGTGGCGGCCGACTCCGAGGTCGGCACGTTCGCGGCGCTGAAGCTGTGGATCGACTCCTGGCGCTGGCAGGGCGTGCCGTTCTTCGTGCGTGGCGGCAAGAAGCTGGCGACCACCTGCACGGAAGTGATGGTCGAGTTCAAGAACTCGCCGCAGGTGGTGTTCGACGAGGCGGCGCCGGCCCACGGAAACTACGTGCGGTTTCGACTGGGCCCGGATGTGGAAATTGCCATTGGCGCGCGCGTGAAGCAGCCGGGCGACGGACTCACCGGCCGGCCGGTGGAACTGCTGGCCGTGCCGCCATCGCACGGGACGATGGATGCATACGAGCGCCTGCTGGGCGATGCGCTCGACGGCGACCCGACGCTCTTCGCCCGCCAGGACGTCGTCGAAGCGGCCTGGGCGATCGTCGATCCGCTGCTGGACTTGCCGCCGACCGGCTTGCACTTCTACGACCAGGGCACGTGGGGGCCGGCGGAAGCCGAGCGGCTCACCGCTGACGTGGGCGGCTGGAATACGCCGAAGTGAAGGGTTCCGCGGAGCGCGAGCGACTCGAGAGCGATCACGAGTGGAACGCGCCCTGGCGACTGTGGGGACCATATCTGAGCGAGCGGCAGTGGGGCACCGTCCGCGAGGACTACAGCGACGATGGCGACGCGTGGGGTCACTTCACGCACGACCAGGCCCGGTCGCGCGCCTATCACTGGGGCGAAGACGGCCTGGCCGGCTTCAGCGACCACAAGCAGCGCCTGTGTTTCGCCCTCACGCTCTGGAACGGCCGCGATGCGATCCTGAAAGAACGGCTGTTCGGCCTGAACAACGGTGAGGGCAATCACGGCGAGGACGTCAAGGAATACTACTTCTACCTCGACGCGACGCCAACGCACTCGTACATGAAGTGGCTGTACAAGTATCCGCACGCGGCGTTCCCGTATGAAGACCTGGTGCGCACCAACGCCGGCCGGTCGCGCCACGAGTTCGAGTACGAGCTGATCGACACCGGTGTCTTCGACGGCGATCGCTACTTCGACGTGCAGGTCGAATACGCCAAGGCGTCGCCGGAGGAAGTGCTGATCCTGATCACGGCGACCAACCGGGGGCCGGAAGCCGCCACGATCGACCTGCTGCCGACGCTGTGGTTTCGCAACACGTGGAGCTGGTGGCCCGACGCCAAGAAGCCCCGGCTCGAGGCGGATGGGCGCAGGGTGAAGGCCTCGCACGCCAAGCTGGGCGAGCGCTGGCTGCACTGCCAGGGCGAGGCGTCGCTGCTGTTCACCGAGAATGACACGAACACCGCCCGGTTGTACGGGACACCGAATGCGCAGCCGTACGTCAAGGACGCCTTTCACGAGTTCGTCGTGCACGGGAACGCCGCCGCGGTGAATCCAGCACGGACCGGCACCAAGGCGGCCGCGCACTATCGGCTCGACCTCGCCGCCGGTCAGTCGGCCTCGGTGCGGCTGTGCCTGAGCGATCGGGCGACGTCGGCCGAGGCGTTCGCGTCGTTCGATCAGACGATCGCGATTCGCCAGCGCGAGGCGGATGAGTTCTATGCAACGCTGACGCCGGCGTCGGTCGAGGCCGACGCGGCGCTGACCATGCGGCAGGCGTTTGCCGGTCTGTTCTGGACGAAGCAGTATTACTTCTTCGATGTGAACCTGTGGCTGCGCGAGCACGGCGTGAATCCGTTGCATCCGCCGCCGGGCTGTACCATCAGGAACCTCAACTGGTTCCACATGCTCAACGAGGACATCATCTCGATGCCCGACAAGTGGGAGTACCCGTGGTACGCCGCCTGGGACCTGGCCTTCCACGCCGTCGCCATGTCCGCGGCGGATCCGGACTTTGCCAAGCACCAACTCGTGCTGATGCTGAAGGCGCGCTACCAGCACGCCGACGGTGAACTGCCCGCCTACGAATGGAATTTCAGCGACGTCAACCCGCCGGTGCATGCGTGGGCGACCCTGTTTCAGTACCGCGTGGAGGAGGCGCAACGCGGCCACGGCGACCTCGACTTCCTCAAGCGCGCGTTCGGCAAGCTGCTGATCAACTTCACCTGGTGGGTGAATCGCAAGGACCGTCTGGGCAAGAGCGTGTTTGACGGTGGCTTTCTCGGCCTCGACAACATCGGCGTGTTCGATCGCAGCGCCGAATTGCCGACCGGCGGCCACCTCGAGCAGGCCGACGGCACCGCGTGGATGGCGATGTTCTGCCAGAACATGCTCGAGATCGCCATCGAGCTGGCCGCTCACGACCCGACCTATGACGAGCTCGCGTACAAGTTCGCCGAGCACTTCCTGTGGATTGGCGCCGCCCTGAACAAGCCTGGCGACGATGGCATGTGGGATGAGGCGGATGGGTTTTACTACGACGTCCTGCGGCTGCCGGATGGCCGGGCGCAGCGGCTGAAGGTCCGGTCGCTGGTGGGCCTGTTGCCGCTCTGTGCCACGACGGTGATCGAGCCGGCGCAGCGCGATCGCGTGCCGGCCATCGCGCGCGCCGTGAACCGGCGGTTCACGCACATGCCGGAACTGGCCGCCAGCATCCACCCAACCGGTGCGCAACACATGAACGCCGAGGGGCGGACGCTCGCGGCCGTCGTTTCTCCTGAGCGGCTGCGGCGCATCCTGGCCCGGATGTTGGATGAAGAGGAATTCCTGAGCCCCTATGGCATCCGCTCGCTGTCCCGCTTTCACGAACAACATCCGTATACCGTGCATGCCGGCGGCCAGGATCACACCGTGGCTTATCTGCCGGCCGAGTCCGACAGCGGCATGTTCGGCGGCAATTCCAACTGGCGCGGCCCGGTGTGGATCCCGATGAATGCGCTGCTGATTCGCGCGCTGTCACAGTTTCATGCCTATTACGGCGATGATTTTCGGATCGAGTGCCCAACCGGTTCTGGCGTGATGATGACGCTCGCCGAGGTGGCGAGGGAGCTCACCAGCCGTCTGCAGCGCATCTTCCTTCGCGATGACGAGGGACGGCGCCCCGTGTTCGGCGGCTGCGAGACGTTCCAGCGTGATCCGCTATGGCGCGACCATGTGCCGTTCTACGAGTACTTCCACGGCGACAACGGCGCCGGCCTTGGTGCCAGCCACCAGACGGGATGGACCGCGCTCATTGCCGAACTCTCGCGACGAGTGGCCAAATGACCGGCCGGCCAGACACCGCTACTGACTGCGTCGGTTCGCCTCGGTCGAGGCGCCCTAGACGGCTTACAGGAGTTCAAGAGATCACGAGAGATGTTTTCTCCTGATCTCATCAGCTCCTGTTTACTGGTCAATCCCGCTCTGCAGGGCCCGCAACCACACCAGCATTGCGTCGGTGTGGGCCGGGCCCATGCGAATCAGCTGCTTCTGCGTGGACGTGAGCGACTCCAGCTTGGGATCGGCGTAGGCCCACCGCGCGCCGGCCCCTTCCACCAGCACGATCGGATCTTTCACCACCGGTGTGTCGAGCAGGAGGTCGAGCGCCTGCCGCATCGCGGTATCGACGTTGCCCCCCGGGTGGCCCATGTTCTGGTACGCCTCGTTCAGCCGCGGGCGGATGGTCTTGTAGATCCGGGCGACCGCCGAGGCATCGATGGTCGTGACCGTGGTGACGAGGCCGTTGTAGCGCCGGTAGCCGGAGGGATCGATCGTGCGGCGGTTACCGCTCCGCGCGACCGACAGCCGCGAGGTCGGCGCCAGTTCCATGAATCCGCCCGCGGGGTTGTCGCCTTGGGAAGCCTTGGCGATCGCCGCCGCCAGTTGCCGCACCAGGTCGTCGGTGGCCAGCCAGCGCACCAGTTCCGGCCGGGTCGAGAGCGCCTGCAGCAACGGCCGCAGGAAGCCGTCCATCTCATCAAGCGGCGGCAACGCGACCGGCGGTGGCGCTGCCGCCGTGAGCGGCACCTCGGTGGCGGCCACGGCGGCCGGCGTCGCGTTGACCGGCGCCGGTCTGCGCCACATCCACCACGCACCGCCGCCGAGCAACGCCAGGATCGCCACGGCACCGATCGCGATCGGCAGCAGCGGTGGGCCGTCAGGCGCCCGGTCGCCGAATTCCGGTGTCGGCGCGCGCTCAATCGGCTGTTCGTCCGGTTCGTATTCCATTAATGACCTGCCTTAAATACAACCACGAAGGCCACGAAGGGCATCACGAAGCACACGAATCAATTCGTGGGCTGACAAACGCTGCTTCGCGTCCTTCGTGGTGTCCTTCGTGTCCTTCGTGGTTACGGGGCGCTCGGCGGCGGGACGCGCCGCTTCGATGCCTGCTCGAACGCATACGCCAACTCGATCAACCGCGGCTCGCTGCAGGCCATGCCGGTAAAGCTGACGCCGAACGGCGCGGGCGCGAGCGAGAAGCCCTCGGGATAACCTGCCGGCGCTGAACCAGCGCTCGTCGCCGGCGGCTGGGGCACGAACAGCCCGAAAGGCACGATCACGGTCGGGTAGCCCGGCTTGGCCGCGATCCCGGCGCCGCTCGCGCCCGGGAACAGCAGCGCGTCGAGCTTCTGCGCCTTCATGACCTCGTCGATGCCGTGGGTCGCGGCCAGCTGGATGTCCCTGTCGCGATCGACCTGCCACTTCGCGCGATCCTTTTCGAGATCGAGCAGGTCCGAACTATCAAGGTTGACCTGCGCGTACTTGATCGCGTTGCGATTGGCGTGCGCGGTATTGAAGGCGCGCAGTTCTGCGAGCGTCTTCACCGGCGCCCCCGGGCCGAGCGTGGCGAGCCACGCATTGAAGTCGCGCTTCATTCCGTACCACAGCACCGACGAACAATTCGGATCGCGCGGGCCGTTGCTGCATCCGCCGCCCCAGAGCAGGAAGTTGTTGTTCGGGTCCTGGTCGACCACGCTGGGAATGTCGGCGTCAACGATCGTCGCGCCTTCCTGCTTGAGGATCTCGATCGCGTCGGCCATCGACTTGGCTTGCGCCTCGTTCAGGCCGCCGCGGGGGTTCTTCTCGCCCGGTGGCGTGATGCGATCGTAGTAGTTCGCGCGCGGAATGCCGATGCGGGCGCCCTTCAGTCCCTCGCGCTTGAGAAACGGCGTGTAGTCGCGATTGGGCGGTGCCTGGCACGCGGTGGTCGCCGCATCGTTGGGATCGGGCGCGGCGCTTTCGAGCGCGCCGAACAGGATCGCGGCATCGGTCACCGACCTGGCCATCGGCCCAGCCGTATCCTGATCGGCGGTGATCGGAATAATGCCGTGACGGCTGACGCGGCCCACGGTTGGTTTGATGGCAGCAAGCATGTTCTGGTTCGCCGGACTCAAGATCGATCCCGACGTCTCTGTACCGACGTTCGCGGCCCAGAAATTGGCGGCCGTCCCAACGCCCGAGCTGGATCCGCCCGTGTTCAAGACCGGCCGGCCGTCGTTCAGCCCCTGCCGCGGGTCGCGGCGAGGGTCGTACGGATTCATCGCGTAGCCGACCACCGCGTTGTAGTTGCCGGGCATGCCGTTGGTCACGAAATTGGCCAACTCGGTGAGCGTCGTCTTCGCGATGATCACCGCGCCGGCGTCCCGCAGGTTCGTGGTCAGCGTGGCGTCGTACGACGGCACCAGGTTCTCGAACGCGATCGCACCGCCGGTGGTGCGGAGGTCGGTGGTGTGAATGTTGTCCTTGAGCGCGATCGGGATGCCATGAAGCGGACCGCGGACCTTGCCCGCCTGGCGCTCCTGATCGAGTCGGTCGGCCTCCTGCAACGCTTTCGGGTTCACGGTGACGATGGCGTTGAGCTTGTCGTTGTAGAGCGCGATGCGCACCAGGTACTGCTCGACGATTTGACGGGACGTGATGCGCCCCTCCTGCATCGCCTGCTGCATGTCGGGAATCGTGGCCTCGACGACCGAGAACGGGGCTGGTGGCGGAGGCGGTGTGGGGGCGCAGGCACCGACCAGGGCGGCGGCGAGGATCAGCGTAAATGCGGACGGTTTCATGCGGGCATCATGCGCCGAAGCGAGCAGGGCCCGCAAGCGCTTAGCTGCGCGACCGGAGTTTCTTCAAGACCGCTTCGAAATCTTCTGGCGGCGGCGCTGCCACCGCGATTGGGGCGCCCGTCAGCGGATGCTGAAACGCCAGCGTCCACGCGTGCAGCATGTTGCGCTTCGCCACGGCCTTGGCGCTGCCGGTCCTCGACTGGCGCGCGTCGCCCTCGACATACACTCGCTCGCCCAGCAGCGGATGACCAAGCTGCTCGAGGTGCAGGCGAATTTGATGCTGCCGGCCCGTGTGCAGGCGCAACTCCAGCAGCGCTGCGTCTTTCAGCCGTTCCTTCACCCGGTAGTCGGTCGCCGCCTCGAGCCCCTCGTCATCGTCATCAACCAGCTTCCGGCGTCCGCTGCGATAGCCGGTCGAGATCTTCGCCTCAATCGTGCCTTGTGGCGGGTTGGGAATGCCCTGCACAATCGCCAGGTAGTGGCGTTCGAAGGCGTGGCGCTTGAACATCTCGCGTCCCGCCGCATGCGCGTCCTTCGAGAGCGCGACCGCGAGGGATCCAGACGTGTCGCGATCGAGGCGGTGCAGCATACCAACGTACGACTTGTGGCCCAGCTTGAAGGCCATGTACTCGCGCACGCGCTTCAGCACGGTGTCTTCGGAACTGCCCGCGTCTGGACTCGAGGGAATGGAGAGCAGGCCAGCCGGCTTGTTGAGCACGATGATGTGCTCGTCCTCGTGGAGAATCGGGAAGTTGGCGCGGGCTCGCGATTGGGCGGGGCGGTTGCGATTGAGCTCGATGCGCGCGGTCGGCCCGCTCTCGACGGCCTCGTCTCGCTGGATCTGGCCGTCGACGGTGACCTGCCCCTTGGCAATGGCTTCGCGGATCTGGCGCCACGATAGATCGGGATGCGCCTCTTTCAGGCGCTTGTCGAGTCGGATCGTATCGGGGCCTGGCACGGTTACGTCTGAATCATGGCAGTTTTTGCAACGTTGCAGAAACTGAAATGAATTCGCGTGTAACCGTGCCAGGCCCCTTAACAACTAGCCGCGCGGAGCGCGCAGCGGCACGAAGAACGAGCTGCTGCCGCGGGCCACGAGCAGGACGACCGGCTTATCCGACGCCGCGTCCAGTCCTGCCCGCACCTGCTCGGTCGAGCGGACGCTCCGCCCGTTGATCTGCTGGATCACGTCGCCTTCCCGCAGGCCGGCGGAAGCCGCCGCGCCCGACGGATCGATGGCGGTGATCGCCACGCCTTCCACGTCGCGGGGCAACTCCAGCCGATTCGCGATCTGCGGCGTCAGCGGCTCGATCGTCAAGCCGAACTTGCCAGCACCGCTGGGGCCCGCGCCCTCGCTGCGATTGGCCGCCGTGCCGGCCGCCATCTCTTCGAGGGTCGCCTTGACCTCGTTCGACTTGCCTTCACGCAACACCTGCAGCGTCACCGTGCTGCCAGGCGTGGTCGCGGCAATCTCGTTGCGGAACGCGTTCGTGTCGACCACCGGACGACCCTGGTAGCCCAGGATCACGTCGCCCCGCTTGAGCCCCGCGCGAGCCGCTGCGCCGCCGGGAGTCACATCACTGACCAGCGCGCCCTCGGTCTTGTCGAGGCCCAGGCCCGCCGCCAGGTCGCTCGTGACGCCCTGCACCGTGACGCCGAGCCGGCCGCGACGCACCCGGCCGTTGCTCACGAGCTGATCCATCACGTGCTTCGCCATGTTCGAGGGCACCGCGAAGCCAATGCCGATGCTGCCGCCCGACGGCGACAGGATCTGCGAGTTGATCCCCACCAGTTCGCCGGCCGTGTTCACCAGCGCGCCGCCCGAGTTGCCCTGGTTGATGGGCGCGTCGGTCTGCAGGAAATCCTCGTAGCTGCCGTCGCCAAAACCGGTCGCACGGCCCTTCGCGCTGACAATGCCCATGGTCACGGTCTGTCCCACGCCGAGCGGGTTGCCCACCGCGAGCACCAGGTCGCCCACGCGCATGGCCGTGGAGTCGCCGATCGGCACCACCGGCAGGTCGGCCGCGTCGATCTTGATCACCGCCAGGTCACTCGGCTCGTCGGCGCCAATCAGCTTCGCGTCGAGCACGCGGCGATCCGACAACTCGACCTGGATGCGGGCCGACCCCTCGACCACGTGGTTATTCGTCAGGATGTAGCCGTCGGTGGAGACGATGACTCCCGAGCCGAGGCCGCGCTGCAGTGGCGGCGGCATCGGCCTGCCGCCGCGCGGCGCGCGCTGCCCGAACAGGTCGCCGAAGCCTTCCGGCAGTTGCGGCAGCTGCGTCATCCGTGGCGACGCGCTACGCTCGGTTCGAATGGTGACGACTGCCGGGGTGACCTTGGCCACCACGTCGGCGAACCCCTGGGTGACCACACGGCCCTGACCGGCGTCTGCCGCGACGGGCGCGGTAATAGCGGCCTGGGCGACGGGACTGGCCGGCACGCCGATCCAAGCGCCCAGGCTGGCGGCGCCCAGGGCGAGTGCGACGGCTCCGGCTCTCATTTGTGAACGGGTCATTACACCCTCCTCTTTCGTCTTCATGCTTAGTAAGACGTGGGAGGGTCTTGCAGGAGCCTTACCGCAGCATTACAACCGTGTAATGCCGGGAGTCGGGAGTCGGGAGTCGGCCGACTACTTCGGCAGGGTGATTGTGAATGTCGAGCCGTGGCCGGGGGCGCTCTCCACCGCGACCCTGCCGCCCTGGGCCTCCACTGAAGCCCGAACGAGGCTCAGGCCCAGGCCCAGGCCGCGGGTCGTGCGGCTCTGGTCGCCTCGGTACAGGCGATCCCAGATGCGCGGGATCTCATGCTCGGGGATCCCGGCGCCGGTGTCGCGCACGCTGATGGTGACGCCGCCGCCGTCAGGCCTGCCGGCCTCAAGCTCCACGCGCCCGCCCGGCGGCGTGTACTTGATCGCGTTATCGACGAGATTGGCCAGCGCCTGGCGCAGGCGATCGCGGTCGGCGGTCACGATTAGATGTTCGGACACCCGCGCGTGCAGCGTCACGCCGGCGTCTTCGGCGGTGTCTTCGTAGACCGCTGTCACTTCGCCCACGAGCTTCGCCACATCAACGGGCTGCCGGTTCAGCTTCATGGTGCCGGTCTCAGCCTCGGAGATGTCCATCAGCGTCGTCAGCATCGACAGCACGCGCTCTGATTCTTCCAGGCAGTCTGACAGCGCCTCCCGGTGACGGGCCGGGTCGGCGGTGGCCAACGCCGATTCGGCCGTGACGCGCAGGCGCGTCATGGGCGTGCGCAGGTCGTGCGCGACGTGGTCGAGGGCGTTGTGCATGCCGTGGATCAACGTGGTGATCCGCGCCAGCATCGCGTTGAACAACCCGCTCAACTCGTCGACCGCATCGCCGCTGCCGTAGACCGGCACGCGGTCGTCGGTCTGCCCGGTGCGGAGAATGCGCTGCACCGCATCGCGCAGGTCGCGCAGCGGCTTGAGCGTCGAGCGCGTCAGGAAGAAGCCGCCGATGATGCCAATGGCGACGGCCGCGGCGGCGCCGAGCAGGAGCACGCGACGGAAGTTCGCCAACAACTGGTCGCGCGATTCGCTGGTCTTGCCGACCTGCAGCACGGTGCCGCCGCCGAGCGTCAACGTGGCCACCTCGAGCACCGCGTTGCGATCGCGTGCGGGTACCTGTCCCCAGATGTCGTTGGGGCCGCCGGGCAGCGCCGACAGGTCGAACGCGCCCCAGGTTTCGGGCAGCGAGTAGAGCAGCACATCCTGGAACGGCCCGACCAGCCGCACGAACAGCGGCTCGCGCAGTCCCGACCGTTGTTCGATCTCGATCGCGCGGGCCAGCGCCGGCAGGCCGCCGGCCTGGTAGCGCGTCGCGTACTCGCGAAGCGTGGACTGGATGATGTCGTGGTCGCGGGTCTCGAGCGACGCCGCGAGCAGCCCGTAGGTCAGCCCGGCGATGATGAACGTGCTGGCGAGGAAGGTGCCGAGGTACCACGCCGCGAGCCGGAGGCCGAGGGCCTGGCTGGCGCGCTCAATCCAGCTTGAGGACATAGCCCGCTCCGCGCACGGTATGAATCAGCCTGGTCGCGAACCCTTCGTCGACCTTGTCGCGCAGCCGCGAGACCAGTACGTCGACCACGTTGGTGCCCGGGTCGAACGAGTAGCCCCAGACCTGCGACAGGATCATGGTCTTCGACAGCACGCGGCCGGGGTGCCGCATCAGGTACTCGAGCAGGGCGAACTCGCGCGGCCGCAGGTCCAGGGCCTGGCCGGCGCGCTCGACCTTTCTCGACAGCAGGTCGAGGGACAGGTCGCCCACGACTAGCCGCGTCACTTCCGGTGTGCCGCCGCCTCGGCGCAGCAGCGCCTGGACCCGCGCCAGCAACTCGGCGAAGGCAAACGGCTTGGTCAGGTAGTCGTCGCCGCCGGCCTGCAAGCCCTTCACGCGGTCGTCAACGGTGTGGCGCGCACTCAGGATCAGCACCGGCGTCTGCACTTTCTTCGCCCGCAGTTGCTCGATCAATGCGAGGCCGTCCAGTCCCGGCAGCATCACGTCGATGACGGCGGCATCGTACGTCCCGTTCAACGCCTTGCGGAGGCCGTCGGGTCCGGTGGCGGCCACGTCGACGACGAACCCCGCCTCGCGTAGCCCCTGGGCCACGAAGTCGGCGATCACGGAGTCGTCTTCAGCAACCAGGATGCGCATAACGTAGCTAATAGCCTGTCTTGATAATCTGCGGCTGGTAGTCTGCGTTAATCTGCGGCTCGTAATCTGCGTCAAGTCTGTGGCTGTGACCCATCTGCGGCTCAGGGCTTCGGCCGGTGCGTGGCGAAGAAGGCGTTGATTGCCTCGAGCATCTGCGTGGCGTCCTTGCGCGTGACCCACGCGATCACGCCGTCCTGGCTCACCGCCACGTCCCGGTTCGCCGCCACGCTCGTCAGCTCGCGCTGCCGCGCGTCGAAGATGTAGTCGTCGGCCAGCGTTGCGGGGAAGGTGCCTTCGTTCACGCGGTCCAGCAGGTCCTCGTCCGTCAGCGCTTCGTCGGCCATGGCAATGCGGGCGGGTTGGCGATCGATCTTCTTCAGCTGCTCGTTCAGGCGCACCAGGCTCGCGTGGTGATCGCTGCTCTTGCGCACGTGAATGCTGCGGCCGGCGACGTCTTCCAGGCTCACGAGTGGCCGCTCGCCTCTCCCGGTGACGATCAACTCGCGAATGCCGGTCAGCGTCGGCGTGGCAAAGGCCACCTGGTCGTCGCGCTCGAACGTCTGCCGGAGGTTGGCGGCAATGTCGCCGCGCCCGGCCAGCAGGTCGGCCACCAGGGCATTCTCAGGGGTGGGGATGAAGACCACCGAGATCGGCGCCTGTCCGGGCCCCAGGCGGCTGGTCACAAAGCGCGCAAACGTCACGCCCGCGTCGTAGGTCGCGCCGCGCTGACGGTCGTTGTCCACGAAGTAGTAGGTGCGGCTCCGCGCCACGAGAATGCGGATGCGGCCGCGCTTGGCCATGGCGTCAAGGTCGCCCAGGGCCGGCGCCTTGATCAGGGCAAGGGCGCCCGCTGATGGCGGTGGTTCAGGCGCCGCTTCCTCGATCGGCCGGCGTGCGGCCGGCGCGGGTGAGGCAGGCGCCGGGGCGACCGTTGGCGTCGCATTCGCCGGTGGTGAGTCAGCGCGGCCGCACGCGCCGGCGCCGACCACCAGGGTCGCGATGAGGAGCCGGCAGGCGAAGCGTGTCATGTCGGGATTTTCTCACGGCTAGGCTAGGATGGGATCGAACGTGCGCGAAACGTGATCGCCGGCATCAACTATCCCTGGACCATCGTCAACGGCCGGCCCAACTACGGCTGCGACTTCGGCCGCAATATCTGGAACAGCCACACCGGCGTCTCGACTCATGTCGATGACGTGCAAGCCGATCTCCATGCGATGGCCGGCCTGGGCATCGAGGTCGTGCGGTGGTTTGTGTTCACCGATGGTCGCGGCGGAATACGGTGGGGCGCCGATCGCCGCTGCGATGGCCTGGACACCCTGTTCTTCACCGACATGGACGCGGCCCTGACGTGCGCGCGCGATGCCGGCGTGCGCCTGTGCCTGGTGCTGTTCGATTACGCCTGGATGCACGATCCGATGAGGCGGGCCATGGCGGCGTCCGCTCGCGATCGGGCCGGGATGATTGGCGCGTTGGTCGAGCCGCTGCTTGATGCCTACGGCACGGCCGGCGCGCGCGCCGACCTCGGGCAGGCCATCCACTCGTTCGACATCATCAACGAGCCGGATTGGGTGACGGCCGGCCTCGAGCCGCCCTTTGGCCGCGAGACCTTGACCCTCGACGAACTGCGGGCGTTCGTGGGCGACGTGTCAGCCAGCATTCACGCGCGCTCCTCGGCCCTGGTCACGCTGGGCGGGGGTCGCGTCCGCTTCGCGACCGAATGGGACCATCCCGCGTACGGCCTCGACTTCATCCAGGTGCATTCGTACCCTGACGTGCGCTACCAGGATCGAGACCTCTCCGTGTTTGGCCGCAGCGCGGCGAGTTTCGGATTGAGCAAGCCGCTGTTGATCGGTGAGCATGCCGCGAGTCCGCGACAGCATCCGCCCGATCACCTGCCGCCGGCGTACTGGCCCGAGGATTACCAGGCGCTCGCCCGCGATGGCGGCTATCTGGGCGCCTGGCCGTGGAGCTTCAAGGGTGTTGACGCGTTCGGCACCGTCGGCCGCGCGGGGCCGGCGCGTTCATCGGGGCCAGACGGCGATCGATGAGGGCCTGCTTCTTTGCCTGTGTCCATCGCTTGAGCTGATGCTCACGCGTGACCGCGCCCGGCAGCGTAGAGTGCTCCTCTGCGTAGACCATGGTCACAGGCCGTCGGGATGCCGTGTAGGCTGAGCCGTGGCCGTCGTTGTGGGCTTTCGCGCGAGCGGCGAGGTCGTGGGTGTGGCCCACGTACAAGGTGCTATCCACACAGCGAAGGAGATACACGAATGGCATGACGCCGACGACGATGCCATCGTCTGGTGTTGGTTAGCAAAGGGGTTTGGAGTTTGCCCTTCGATGCGCAATAGGCTCGCCTTCGGCGAACCTATTGCTTACTCAGGACATTCGACCCGTGGATGGCCCGCCATGAGCGAACCTGCGGTTCGCCGGAGGCGAACCGTAGGTGAGTCGAATGGTGCGGAAGAGAGGACTCGAACCTCCACGGGATTGCTCCCGCTAGCACCTCAAGCTAGTGCGTCTGCCAATTCCGCCACTCCCGCAGGCAGATAGAAAGTATAGACCAGTTTCTGGCAGGGCCGCACTTCAGTGCGCCCGGCTACGGCGTGCTGTTACCCGGTGCCGGAGTCGCCGGCGGCGCGGCCGGGGCCGGGGCAAGGGGCGGAGCGTCGATGCCGCCGACCACCGATCCTGGACCCCGCTGGCCCCAGATCGTGAGCGTAATCGCGCCAATCACGAACAGGGCCGCAAGCACCGCGGTCGCCCGGGTCAGCAACGTGGCGCCCGAACGCGCGCCGAACACCGCCTGGCTGCTGCCGCCCCCAAACGCGCTCGCAATATCGCCGCCTTTACCCTGCTGCAGCAGGATCGTGATGATCAGCAGCACGCAGATAACGACGTAACCGGTGATGATGGCGTAATAAATCATGGCAAGAACTTCCGATTATATCGCCGCGCCGCGGATGATGGCAAGGAAGCTCTTCGGGTCGAGGCTGGCCCCTCCAACCAGAGCCCCGTCCACGTCGGGCTGGGCGATGAGCTTGGCGATGTTGTCGGGCTTCACACTTCCGCCATACAGAATGCGGCACCGATCCGAGGACTCGAGCCCAAACCACTGTTTGAGCCGCTGCCGGATGTGGAAATGGGCCTCGCCGGCCTGGGCCGGCGTGGCGTTGCGCCCGGTCCCAATCGCCCATACCGGCTCGTAGGCCAGGACCATGGCCGCCAGCTGTTCGCCGGTGGCGCCGTCCAGGCCTTCCTTGATTTGCCGATCGAGCACCGCCAGCGTCTCGTTCCGGTCGCGCTGCTCGAGCGTTTCGCCAATGCACACGATCGGTGTCAGGCCCGCGCCGAGCGCCGCATTCATCTTCTTGTTGACGGTGGCGTTGGTCTCGCCAAAGAGCGTCCGGCGTTCGGAGTGGCCGACGATGACGAACCGCGCACCGGTCTCGCGCACCATGCCCGCGCTGATTTCGCCCGTGAACGCGCCTTCGCGCTCCCAGTGCACGTTTTGTGCGCCGACGCCAACACTGCTGCCGGCCGCCGCCTGCGCCGCTGCCGCCAGCGACGTAAACGGCGGCGCGATCACGATCTCGACGCTGCCCACGTCCTTGATCAACCCGCGCAACTCGGCGACGTAGGCCGCGGTCTCGGCCGCGGTCTTGAACATCTTGAAGTTGCCGGCGATCAGCGGTGTGCGCATAGTCTCAACGCAACCACGAAGCACGCGAAGGGTCCACGAAGCACGCGAATATTGGTTTTCTTAAGTAAGGCATCGCGTCCCTCGTGATTCCGTCTTCGTGTCCGTCGTGGTCGCCTTTCATTTCTTGTCGGGTAACGCCGCTACTCCAGGCAACTCGGCGCCGCCGAGGAATTCCAGCGAGGCGCCGCCGCCCGTCGAGATGTGCGTGATCTTGTCGGCGACGTGAGCGGCGTTGATCGCGGCCACCGAATCGCCGCCGCCGATGATGGTCGTGCCCTGCACCTGGGCCACGGCCTGGGCCACCGCCAAGGTGCCCTTGGCAAACGGCGCCAGTTCGAACACGCCCATCGGGCCGTTCCAGACCACCGTCTTGGCATCGGCCAGCAGGCCAGCATAGAGCCGCGATGTTTCGGGGCCGATGTCCAGGCCCATGCGATCGCCAATCGCCGCGTCGCCCACCTTCAATACCTCGGTGGCCGCGGCCGCGTCGAGCGCCGCCGCTACCACGTGATCGACCGGCAGTTGCAGCACCACTCCGCGAGCCTGGGCGTGCGCGATGATCGTGCGCGCCTCGTCCTGCTTGTCGTCTTCGACGAGCGACTTGCCGACCGGCATGCCGAGCGCCTTGAAGAACGTGTAGGCCATGGCGCCGCCGACGAGCAGCCGATCCACCCGGCCGAGCATGCCGTCGATCACATCGATCTTGTCCGACACCTTGGCGCCGCCCATCACCGCCACGAACGGACGATCCGGCTCGCCCAACGCGAGGCCGAGATAGGTGAGCTCCTTCTCCATCAACAGTCCCGCGCCCGCTTCAGCAAAGTGCGGGACTATGGCCGCCACCGACGCGTGCGCCCGGTGCGCCGCGCCAAAGGCGTCGTTGATGTAGATGTCGCCGAGCGTGGCCAGCTCTTCGGCGAAGGCAGGGTCGTTCTTCTCTTCCTGGGCGTGGAAGCGCAGGTTCTCGAGCAGCACGAGCTTCGATCCGCCCGCGGCGTGCGCCGCTTCGACCGCGCGAATGGCAGCGCGACCGATACAGTCGTCGGCAAACGTGACTTGCCGCTTGAGCAGTTCGCCGAGCCGCGCCGCCACCGGCTTGAGGCTAAACTCGGGCGCCGGCTTGCCCTTGGGCCGCCCCAGGTGTGACGCGAGGATGGCCGTTCCGCCCTGGTCCAGCACGTGCTGGATGGTCGGCAACGTCGACGTGATCCGGGTGTCGTCGGTAATCGCGCCGTTCTTGAGCGGCACGTTGAAGTCCACGCGGATGAAGACGCGCTTCCCGGCGACGGAGAAATCCTTGAGCGAATGTTTGGTCATGGTGTTGGGAGGGCCGAGGCTTCAGCCTCGGCCTCAGGCGAGGGCTAAAGCCCTCGCCCTCCGTTCCGGCCCTACAATTTCTTGAGAAGGTCCACGCAGCGGTTCGAGTAGCCCCACTCGTTGTCGTACCAGGCCATCACCTTGATGAAGTCGCCGTCGAGCACCTTGGTGTACGCCGCGTCGATGATCGACGAGTGCGGATTGCCGCGGAAGTCGATCGACACCAGCGGCTCGGTCACATACTGCATGATGCCGGCCATGGGGCCGTCGGCGGCCGCCTTGAACGCCGCGTTGATCTCCTCGGCCGAGGCCTTCTTGTCGAGGATGGCCACCAGGTCGACCACCGAGACGTTCGGTGTCGGGACGCGCATCGAGATGCCGTCGAGCTTGCCCTTGAGCGCCGGCAGGACCTCGCCCACCGCCTTGGCCGCGCCGGTCGTGGTCGGAATGATCGACAACGCCGCCGCCCGGGCCCGGCGCAGGTCCTTGTGGGGCAGGTCCAGCAGGTTCTGATCGTTGGTGTAGGCGTGAACGGTGGTCATCCAGCCCTTGCGAATGCCGAAGGTCTCGTGCAGGACCTTGGCCAGTGGCGCCACGCAGTTCGTGGTGCACGACGCGTTCGACACGATGTGGTGCTTGGCGCCGTCGTAATCCTGTTCGTTGACGCCCAGGACCACCGTGACGTCAGGATTGGTCGCTGGCGCCGTGATGATGACCTTGCGCGCGCCCGCCGCCAGGTGCTTGGCCGCATCGTCGCGCTTGGTGAACTTGCCGGTGCACTCGAACACGATGTCGACGCCCAGGGCCTTCCACGGCAGCGCCCCGGGGTCCTTGCTGGCCAGCACCTTGAACTGGTCGCTGCCCACCTGAATGGTGTCACCCGTGGCGGTGACCGGCACACTCAAGTTGCCCAGCACCGAGTCGTACTTGAGCAGGTGCGCCAGCGTGGCCGCATCGGTAATGTCGTTGACGGCGACGATGTCGACATCGTGGTGGGCGAGCGCCGCCCGCATGATGTTTCGCCCAATGCGTCCGAACCCGTTGATGCCAACTTTGATAGCCATGAGCAAGGGATTGTACAACCCTGTTCGACAAACCTGAAGGATGCCGGTAGAATGATGGGTAACTCCTTTAATGTATAGCCTTTACAGCGTCCTCGTGCTGGCGATCGTCGTCGTCGCCTCCCCGTGGTTCGTTTACCAGGCGCTGCGCTACAAGAAATATGTCGGCAGCCTGGGACAACGCATGGGCTACCTGCCCGTGTCGTTCAACATGGACGCCGACCCGTCGATCTGGATTCACGCGGTGTCGGTCGGCGAGGTGCTGACCGCGCGGCCGCTGATCAGCGACCTCAAGCGCCGCCACCCGGGCTTGCGCATGTTCCTGTC
Source organism: Acidobacteriota bacterium (assembly GCA_030697165.1). Classification (NCBI taxonomy): domain Bacteria; kingdom Pseudomonadati; phylum Acidobacteriota; species Acidobacteriota bacterium. Next base: position 214,892 of record JAUYQQ010000001.1, on the reverse strand, counting down.
CACGACCACGCTCGCCGGCCAGCAGCTGGCCCGCCGCAGCGTGCAGGACGTGGACGCGGTGTTCTACTTTCCGTTCGACCTCGGCATCTTCGTCAAGCGGACGCTCGACCTGGTGCGGCCCAAGCTCTTCATCATGATGGAGACCGAGATCTGGCCGAACCTGCTGCGCGAGTGCCGCAAGCGCGGCGTGAAGACCGCTGTCGTCAATGGGCGGCTGTCGCCGCGATCGTTTCCGCGCTACAAGATGGTGCGGCCGATGATGCGGCGGGTGCTCGAGGACATCGACCGCTTCTGCGTGCAGAGCGAGGAATCGGCCCGGCGCTTCATCGACCTTGGCGCCGACCCGGCGCGGGTGGTCGTCACCGGCAGCCTGAAGTTCGACTCGCTCGATCTGCCATCGACCGCCCCGCAAGCGCGCGCCCGCGATCGCGTGCTGCGCTACTTCCGGCTGCCGTCCTCGCGCCCGATCCTGGTCGCCGGCAGCACCATGAAGGGCGAGGAGGCCGCGGTGCTGCGTGCCTTCCGCCGCGTGCGCGCGAACGCACCGGCGACGCTGCTGGTGCTGGCACCCCGCAATCCCGAACGCTTCGGCGAAGCCGAGCAACTGGCCCGCGGCGAAGGCTGGAAAGTGGCGCGGCGCAGTGACCTGGCGATTGATGCTGAGCCGCGCGTCGACGTCGTGGTGCTCGACACCATCGGTGAGCTGGCCACCGTGTACCAGATCGCCACCGTGGTGTTTGTCGGCGGCAGCCTGGTCCCGACCGGCGGCCACAACGTGCTCGAGCCCGCGGTGTTCGGCAAGCCGATCGTGTTCGGGCCGCACATGGAGAACTTCTTCGAGATCGCCGACGCCTTCGTCACCAACGGCGCGGGCGTGCAAGTGCACGACGAACGCGAGCTGGACGAAGCCTTCATCTCGTTGATGGGCGATCCGGTCCGCCGTGCCCGCCTCGGCGCCGCCGCGCGCGCGCTGGTCGAGGCCAACCGCGGCGCCAAGGATAAGAGCGCGGCGGTGCTGGCCGCCCTGCTCCCACAGGAAGTGCGTACCTATCCGGCCAACGTCCGGCCTTTCAGACCCCTTGCTTGATACCCTTTACGGCCAGGTGATGCGCGTTCGCCGGCGGTGGCTCGAGCAGCACCCCGAGCGCCGGCAGCATTTGGCGCGACCGGTCGTGAGCGTGGGCAACCTGTCGATGGGCGGCACCGGCAAGTCGCCGGTCGTCGCCGCCATCGCGCAGTGGCTGGTTGACCAGGGCGAGCGGCCCGCGATCTTGAGCCGCGGCTACGGCCGGGCCGACGCGCCGGACGGCGTGGTCGTGGTGTCCGATGGCGCGCAGGTCCGCGAAGGCGTGGACCGATCCGGCGACGAGCCGCTGATGCTGGCGCGCCAGGTGCCCGGCGCCGTGGTGTGCGTGTCGCCCGATCGCTACCTCGCCGGCACGCTGGCCGAGCGGCAGTTGCACTGCACGGTCCATATTCTCGATGACGGGTTTCAGTACGTGCAGCTCGCGCGCGATCTCGATGTGCTGGTCACGACCATGGGCGAGATTTCGCAGGGCCGGGTGATCCCGATGGGACGCCTCCGCGAGCCGGTGGATGCCGCGGCCCGCGCGCACGTACTGGTCGTGTCGGATGCGACCGCCGGCGCCGCGTCCACCGAAGCATGGTCCCTTGGCATCTCGCAATCGTGTGGAGCCCGGCGGACCCTGGGGGCTCCTGTGTGGACAGGGCTCGGGGATCAGGGATCGGGGATCAGGGCGTTGGACTCGAAGATTCTCGTCGTCGCCGGCATTGCTCATCCGTCTCGGTTCGTGGAGAGTCTTCGCGACGCGGGATGGACCGTCGCCGACTCGGTCTTCTTTCCCGATCATCATCGCTTTACGCGCGCGGACGTCGACCGGATCGCCAGCACGCTGCAAACCAGTGGCGCCGATGCTGTGTTGACGACCGACAAGGACGCGGTGCGATTCGAAGCGCTGGGCGCCTTGCCCTTCGCGGTGTATCGCGTCCCTCTGGTCGTGACCTTCGAGCCCGCAGAGGCGCTCTTCGAATCCGTGCGGGCGATCCTCTGATGCGCGAGACCCTTGAGCACTGGGCCGTCGTTGCCGTGCGCGGCATTGCGTGCCGCCTGCCCGACGGCATGGTGCGCATGGGTGGCAGCGCGCTGGGGTTGATGTTCTACGCGCTCGACGCGCCGCACCGACGTGTGGCGCTGGCCAACCTCGAGCAGTGTTTTCCCAAGCGGCCCGCAGCCGAGCGACGCGCCATTGCGCGGGCGACGTTCGCGCACTTCGGCCAGGTGCTGCTGAAGCTGTTGACGTTCAGCGCCCTCACGCCAGACCAGATGCTCGCGCGCGCGGAATACGAGGGCGACGAACGCGTGCGCCTGGCCTATGCGCAGGGCAAGGGCGTGTTGTTCTTCACCGGTCACTTCGGCTTCTGGGAACTCCAGGCGATGGCGCACGGCGCGAAGCTGCGGCCGATTGGCGTGCTGGCGCGCGCCCTCGACAATGGGCCGCTGAACGACCTGCTGGAGCGCATGCGAACCGGCACTGGCAACTCCGTAATCTACCGCCAGGGTGCGGTGCGCCGCGTGCTGCGGTTGCTGGCGGCAGGCGAAGGTGTGGCGATGCTGATCGATCAGCACATGCACAGCCCCGACGCGATTTGGGTCAACTTCTTCCGCCGCCCGGCAGCGACCACCTCGACGCTGGCCGCCTTGGCGCTCCGCACCGGCGCCGCGGTGATCCCGGTGTTCGCCCTGCCGCTGCCCGGCGGGCGCTATCGTTTCATCTACGAATCGCCCGTCGAGCCGCCGGCGGGTGATGGTCCCGACGCCATCCGCGAGTTCACGCAGCGCTGCACCGACGTGCTCGAGATGCATGTCCGCAAGCATCCGGAGTTGTGGCTGTGGATGCACCGCCGCTGGCGCGACGCGCCCATTCCCGAGACGCCGGGAATGTTTCCCAAGGCGAAACACGAAGAACGAATCACCAACCACGCAGGTGATGATGGCCGCTGATCGCCTGGTTGTGGTGTCGCCGAATTGGCTTGGCGATGCCGTGATGGCGCTACCGGCGATCGCTGATGTTCGCCGTCACTACCCGTCGGCTCATCTCGCCGTGGCCGCGCGCGGCTCGGTGGCGCCGCTGTTCGGCATGGTCCAGGGCGTGGATGAAGTGATCACGCTGCCGGGCCGTGGCGGCATGCGCGCGCTGACGACGTGGCAGCAGGATGCCGCCGTGCTGGCGAGCGGGCGGTTCGATGCCGCGTTGCTGCTACCGAACTCGTTTGCGACCGGCCTGATCGCGTCGCGGTCTGGCATTGCCGAGCGGTGGGGCTTTGCCACCGACTGGCGTGCCCGCTACTTGACCCGTGCCGTGCCGAAACCGGCGGCGCCGCTCCATCAAGGCGCCTATTACCAGGCGTTGACGACGGCGCTCGGGGTGCCGCCGGGACCGTTGCATGCGCGGGTGTGGCCCAACACCGACTGGGCCCGGACCGTCCTGCGCGAAATTGGCCTCGACCTGGACGAGCCGTTCGCGGTGTTCGCCCCCGGCGCCGCATATGGCCGCGCGAAGCAATGGCTGCCAGAGCGGTTTGCCGAGCTTGCGCACATGCTGATCGTGAAGCGCGGCTGGAGCGTGGTCATGGTTGGTGCCGAGGCCGATCGCGCGGTCTGTAAAGAGATCGACTCCCGACTCCCGACTCCCGACTCCCGGCTGAATCGCTTGATCGATTTCTCTGGCAAGAGCGACCTGGCTACGCTGGCGGGGATTCTCGCCGTCGCCCGAGCGGTGGTGGCGAACGACTCTGGCGCCATGCACCTGGCTGGCGCGGTCGGCACCCACGTGGTGGCGCTGTTTGGTGCGACCAACGAGACGCGCACGTCGCCGCTGACGGCCGGCGCCGAGGCCCCGGTGCCCACCATCCTGACCCACGCGGTATTCTGCCGGCCCTGCATGCTGCGCGAATGCCCCATTGACCATCGCTGCATGCGCGGCATCACCGCGGAACGAGCGTTCGAATCACTGCCATGAAAAAAGCCATTTTCCTCGACCGCGACGGCACCCTGAATGTGGATGTCGGCTACCTGCACCAGCTGAAGGACCTCGAACTGTTCCCGTATGCGGTTGATGCGCTGCGCCTGCTCAAGCGCGCCGGCTACGAACTGATCATCGTGACCAACCAGTCCGGCCTCGCCCAGGGTTTGATCGCGCCGGGCTTTGTCGAGCAGTGCCACGACGAGATGCGGCGCCGGCTGCAGGCGGGCGGCGCGGACCTCGATGCCCTCTACTACTGCCCGCATCATCCGCGCGGGTCGGTGGAGAGCCTGGCGGTCGAGTGCCGCTGCCGTAAGCCGTCGCCCGGCATGATCGAGGACGCGGTTCGCGATCGCGGCATCGATCCCGCGGGCTCGTGGGTGATCGGCGACAAGTGGCTCGACGTGAACCTGGGGCGCAATGTCGGCGCGCGGTCGATTCTCGTGCGCACCGGCTGGGGCGCCGAACAGGAAGAGAAGCGGCCGGCCGACCAGGAGGTCGATGCCGTGTGCGACAATCTCATGCACGCCGTGTCGGTGATTCTGGCAAGCCCTGGCCGGGGCCGGCACTAAAGTGCCGGCCTTCTGGCAACAAGAAAACTGACGTTTCGGCCCTTCTGGCAATAGAAACCTGCTGATGCCTACTCGCGATCGCCTGACCCAACTCATCGCCTCGTTCCGCGGCAAGCGGCTCGTCGTCTTTGGCGACCTGATCGCCGATGAATACGTCTCCGGCCGCATCGCCCGCGTCTCGCGCGAGGCCCCGGTCCTGATCCTCGAGTACGACGCGACGGAGATTGTGCCGGGTGGCGCCGGCAACGCCGCCAACAACGTCGCCAGCCTCGGCGCGACCGTCACGCTGGTCTCGCTCGTCGGCCGCGACGAGCCCGGCCGGCGCCTGTTCAAGGTGCTGCCACGCGGCGTCGAGCGGGCCGGGTTGGCCAGGCCCGGTGGCTATCGCACCCCCGTGAAGACCCGCATCCTGGCCGGTGGCATTCATTCCGCGAAGCAGCAGGTCGTGCGCATCGATCGCTTTACCGGCGAACCGGTGGCCGACGCGCATCGTGAAGCCGCGGAGCGTATCGCGCGCAAGGCCGTGAAGGGCGCGGATGCGGTGCTGGTCTCCGACTATGGCTCCGGACTGGTGACGCCGAAGTTCGTTCACGAGTTGGCGGGACTGACGGGGAATGGTCCGCCTAAAGGCGGACGCTACATTCGAGCCGGACGCCACATCCAGGGCGGACACCGCATTCCGATACTCATCGACTCGCGCTATGCGCTGACCAAGTATCGCGGCCTGACCGCCTGCACGCCCAACGAGTCGGAAGTGGAGCAGGTGCTTGGCATCACGATTGATGACCAGGCCCAGGTCCTCGAACGGGCCGGCCGCGCCCTGCTGAAGCGCACCCGGATGCAGGCCGTGCTCGTCACGCGTGGCAGCCGCGGCATGGCGCTGTTCGAAGCCGGCAAGAAGACCGTGCACATTCCGATCTTCGGCTCCGACCAGATTGCCGACGTGACCGGCGCCGGCGATACCGTCATGGCGACCATGACCCTGGCGCTGGCCTCGGGGGCGACGTTCGAAGAGGCTGCCCGGCTCGCCAACTTTGCCGGCGGACTCGTGGTGATGAAGCGCGGCACCGCCACCGTGTCGGCCGCCGAACTGCGCCGGGCCGTAGGGGCGGGTCTTTAGACCCGCCCACCACCATATGGGCGAAATCCTCAGCCGACAGGCACTGGCGGCGCGCGTCGCCGACGATCGCGCGCGGGGACTCACGACTGCGTTCGCCAACGGCGGGTTCGACCTGCTGCACGTCGGCCACGTGCGCTATCTCGAAGCCGCGCGGCGCGAAGCGGATCGACTGATCGTCGCCGTCAACGACGATCGCTCCATCCAGGGCCTGAAGGGGCCATCGCGGCCGGTGCTGCCCGAGGCCGACCGCGCGGAGCTGGTCGCGGCCCTGCGCGCCGTCGACTACGTGGTGATCTTCCCGGAGGCCACCGTGACGACGTTGTTGAAGCTGCTCAAACCTGACGTCCACTGCAAGGGCACCGACTACACCGTCGAAACCGTTCCCGAACGCGACACCGTTCGCGCCTATGGCGGCCGCATCGCGATCGTCGGCGACCCGAAAGATCATTCGACGACGGACTTGCTGACTCGCCTGAAATGATGACGCGGATTCTGATCGTTCGGATGAGCGCCCTCGGTGACATCGTGCACGCCCTGCCGGTGCTGGCGGCGCTGCGCCGTGCCTGGCCAGCGGCGAAGGTGGATTGGATTGTGGACGAGGCATATGCGCCGATCCTGACGCTTGCCGAGGGGTTGCACCAGCGCGTGATCGTTCGCAGGAAGAATGGCGGCGTCATGGACTATCTCGATGCCGTGCGCCACTTGCGAGCGCAGAAATACGAGGCCGCGCTCGACTTGCAAGGGCTGCTGAAGTCGGCGGTGTGGGCGCGGCTGTCCGGCGCCGCGCGCGTGATTGGTTTCGATCGCGCCCACCTGCGCGAACCGTTCGCCGCGTCGTTTTACAGCGAGACCGTGGTGCCGCTCGATGCGCCGCATGTCATCCAGAAGAACCTGTCGATTATGAAAGCGCTTGGCGTGCCGCCCTCGGCCGTCGAGTTGCCGCTGCACCCCGCGGCGGCGCCGGCCACGACCGCCGCGGTGACGGCGGCGGGTGGCCCGCGCAAGTACGCGGTGCTCAACCCTGGCGCCGCCTGGCCGAACAAGCGATGGCCGGCCGAGCGGTTTGGCGTGCTGGCCGCGCAGTTGCGAGCGCGCACCGGCCTGCCATCCCTGGTGACCTGGGGACCGAGCGAACGCGAACTGGCTGAACGGGTGATCGCCGCGTCAGACGGCGCCGCCGCGGCCGCGCCCCCGACCGAGATTGCCGACCTGGCGGTGATCATGCGCGATGCCGCACTCGTCGTCTCTGGCGACACCGGACCGTTGCACATTGCCGCGGCCATGGGCACGCCGCTGGTCGGGTTGTATGGACCGACCTGGCCGGAGCGCAATGGGCCCTGGGATCCGGACGATCAAGTGATCTCTCGCGCCGGCGGCTGCGTGTGCCATCACAAACGTCAATGCCTGCGCGGCGCGCCGTGCATCAACGAGATCGAGGTCGCCGACGTGCTGGCGGCCGCTGAGCGGCGGCTGCTCAGTGCGAAGCTTGTCCCCCGTAGCCTTGGCGGAGGGGGATCATGACGCGGCTATTGGCGCGCTGGCGCGTGTTCCTCGGGTTCGTGTTCGCCGCGCTGGTGCTGTGGCTGGCATCGCCGACGCCGACTTCGTTGCTGCTGGGCGCGGCCATTGCCGTCACGGGAGAGTGCCTTCGCCTGTGGGCGGCGGGTCATCTCGAGAAGAGCAAGGAAGTGACGCGCTCGGGACCGTACCGCTACACGCGTCACCCGCTGTATCTCGGCTCGTCCATCATCGGCATTGGCATTGCCGTCGCATCGCACAGTCTCATCGTCTCGGGCCTCGTCGTGGCCTACATGGCGCTGACGCTGACCGCGGCGATGCGCAGTGAGGAGGCCCACCTGCGCGAGAAGTTCGGCGATGCCTACGACGCGTATTCGGAGAAGCGCGCAGCGCCCATGGATCGGCCGTTCAGTTGGGCACGCGCGATCGGCAACCGCGAGCACCACTCCATGCTCGGGCTGGCGACCGGCCTGGCCCTGCTGGCGATGAAGATGTGGATGCAGTAGACGCAAGTCTGTTGTGCTTGTCGCTGTCGCGCGCCTCGACTATAGTCGCGCGCACAGCGGTCGGCGGCCAGTGCCGTCGCCTCGCGCGGAGGAGAACAGCATGAAAAAGTGGAGTGTTGCAGGTGTCACGACGGTCGCGATGACCTTGCTGGTGTCGGGACTTTGGTCGCCGACGACGGTGAGTGGACAGGCGCAGGCGCAGGCGCCGCCACCTCAGCCGATGGGATTCTTTATTACCAGCGTCGGCTCGGGCCAGGGCGGCAACCTGGGCGGCCTGGCGGGCGCCGACAAGCATTGCCAGGATCTGGCGGCGGCCGCGGGCGCCGGCAGCCGGACGTGGCGGGCATATCTGAGCACGGCGGCCGGAGGCGGCCAGTTGGCGGTCAACGCGCGCGACCGCATCGGCAGCGGTCCCTGGTACAACGCCAAGGGCGTGCTGATTGCCGCCAACGTCGCCGACTTGCATGGCGATTTCGAGCGCGATCGCAATAACATCCGCAAGCCGACAGCGTTGGACGAGAAGGGTGCCGAGGTCAAGGGCGTCGGCGACCAGCCGAACCAGCACGACATCCTGACCGGATCCGACTCGCACGGCCGCATTCCGATTGGCGCGGCTAACACACTCACCTGCAACAACTGGACGAGCAACCTCGACTCCGACCGCACCATCGTCGGCCACCACGATCGCCTCGGCGGCGCCAACGCGTCGTGGAACGCGGTGCACGCCTCGGCCGGCTGCAGCCAGCCGGCGCTGGTCAAGACCGGCGGTAACGGCCTCTTTTACTGCTTCGCGCAGTAGGCGTTTAGACGGGAGAGGGCTTCGTCGATCGAGGCCCTCTCCGTCGATCCCGAGCGCGGCGCCTGACGCCAGCGCGTCACCGCACGGTTGCGAGCGTGAGCGAAAACTGCGCGGCGGGTTCGATCCACTGCTCGCGAACCTCGAATCCGGCCGACGCCAACCGCGCCGCCACTTCGTCGGCCCGGTACTTGTACGAGCTTTCGGTCCAGATGTGCTCGCCTTCGACGAACGCGATCTCCACCCCGGCCCGCGCCACGCGTACGCGTTGCGGCCGCAGGCTGACCAGGTGCATTTCCACCCGCGACTGTTCCGTGTTCCACACCGCGCGATGGCGGAAGCCCGCCAGGTCGAAGTCGCCGTCGAGCTCGCGGTTGATGTGCACCAGCAGGTTGCGATTGAAGGCCGCGGTGACGCCCAGCGGGTCGTCGTAGGCGAGTTGCAGTTCGCGTTCGCTCCTCACCAGGTCGGCGCCCAGCAGGAAGCCGTCGCCGGATCGCAGCGACTGGCGGATTGAGCGGAGCAGCGCGCCGGCCGCCGGCGGATCGTAGTTGCCGATGTTCGATCCCAGAAACAGCATCAGGGTGCGTCCCGGGCCCTGGAACTGCGTGGCGAGCCGCGCGAGGTCCACGTCGTAATTGCCCTCGTGCGTGAAGACGCGCAGCCGATCGACCCCAGTCACCGCTTGTGTCGCGGTCGTCAATGCCGCCGGTGAAATGTCGATCAGGTGCAGGTCCAGCGGCGTGGCTGACAGCCGGCCGCCGATCAGCGCCGCGGCTTTCTCGCCATTGCCCGAGCCCAGTTCGACGATGCGAGCGAGCGGGCCGACGCGGGCGATGATGGCGGCGCCGTGTTCGCGCAGCAGCCGCAACTCCGCGGCCGTGAGGCCGTACCACGGCAGCCGGCAGATGGCGTCGAACAGCGCTGAGCCAAGCGGGTCGTACAGGAACCGCGACGGCAACTGGCGCGGCTGGCGGGTCAGGAAGTCACGCACTGCTGCCGCGAAGGCGTCGGCCGGCGAGCGCTCCGGCGCGGGCTGAGCCGCGTTGGCTGGCGCGTTCATGCGTTCCTCGCGCAGCGGAACGAGGCGTAGACAAATGGGTAGCGCGCGCGGAACCAGTTGCGAAACGACGGCCTGATCAGCTCGCGGGCGGTCACCGGTGACGCACCCTTCATCACGAAGTGCTGGCCGTCAAAGAAATCCGCCGAGTACTCCGGATAGGATGGCAGCGCCGCGAAACCCGGGAACGGCGCGAACGGGGTGCTGGTCCACTCCCAGCCGTTGCCGACCAGGTCGTGGACGCCCCACGCGCTGGCGCCCTGCGGGTGGCTGCCGGCCGGCTGCGGATCCCAGCCGTCGAAGTCGAAGGCGCCATGGACTGGCTGCGGCGGCGCCCCGCCCCACGGGTAGGTGCGTTCGCTGCCGCCGGGCTCGCCGTAGGCGGCACGTTGAAACTCGGCTTCGGTCATCAGGCGGTCGCCGCGCCACGCGGCGTAGGCGACCGCTTCTGCCTGGCTGACGTAGACCGGCCACGCCATGGGCAGCGGGATGCGATCGAACATGCCGCGCCAACACCAGGCATCGCAGTCGTCTCGCTCCCAGAACGGCGGATGGCTGATGCCCTCCTTCGTCACCCATTCCCAATCGTCGGCGCGCCACCACCGCTGGTCGCGATAGCCGCCGGCGTCGAGGAACCCAAAGAAGTCGGCGTTGGTCACGTTGTGTTGCTGCACGCGGAAGGCGGGGACGTGCGCGTGGCACGCTGGCCGTTCGTTGTCCCACGAGAACGGCACCATGCCGCGATCGACGCCCAGCGTGGCAGTGCCTGCCGGCACATCGACCCACGCGTGATCGACCGCTGGACCATCGATGAGTGGCTGGTAGCCATCGGGCCGGCGCTTCTGTTCGAGCGGGAGCCGATGCCACATGTAGAGCAGCGTCTCCTGGTGCATGGCCTCGTGCTCCAGGATGCAGAGGGCGGCCTCGGCGGCGTCCAGCAGCGGGTGGCCGGGCTGGACGATCTCGCCGTGGGCGAGTGCGTCGATCACCTGGCGGTCGGCTTCGCCCGCGAACTGGCGCACCGTCTCACGACTCGGCCACAGTGCTCTCTGGTCCGGGGTCTTGTGCGACTCGTGAGGATCGATGCCGCGCGCGAACAACATCTCGAGCGCCGGGTCGATGCTGGGCCGGCCCAGGCCGCGCTTGACGAGGGTGTTGAAGCTGAACGCGGGCAAGTGGCCGTCGTAGAACACGATCGGATGTCGCAGGTCGATGGGCCGGCTGTAGTAACAGTCGTCGGCCAGCAGATCGAAGATCGCCGTCGAGCGCCGGCGGTTCCGCCGATACCAGTCGAGCAGGCTGTCTCGATCGAGTGTGGCTCTCGTCGTCGTTGCGGTGTTGTTCACCGTCTCCTCCAGCCCGACTGTTTCGGCGTGCGCGTCTGTCATCATTGTGGCCCATGCCGCCACCCACTGTTCGCCATTTGACCGAGTACGTACCGTTGACGAAGGAGCAGTTCCGCGCTCGTTTCTTCGCGCGCTTTGCCGACCCGGCCTTTGATGACGTGTCTGATGCGCTCGAGCTGGTGTTCGAAAAGGCGTGGGACGGTTACCACGTGTATCGCAAGTCGCCGCGGACGCGGCCGGCCGGTGATGGATTCGCCGATCCAGCGCAGCCGCTTGCGGTCGAATGGCTCGAGACCAAGGCGGCCGTGGAACTGGCGCAGCGCCGTCAGCGCGACCCATCGGCGCCGTCGCGGATCCTGCTGGTGAGCGGATCGACCAGAAGCGAGCACACCTGCCCGGGTGAGGTCTCCAAGACGCGCCGGCTGATCGAGCATGCGCGCAAGACAATCGAGGCGTTGCCGAATCACGAGGTCGATCTGCTCGACGTGTCGGCGCTCGCCGACGAACCGCTCAAGGTGATCTATCCCTGCAAGGCCTGTGTCTCGACCGCGCAGCCGCTGTGTCACTGGCCGTGCTCGTGTTATCCGAATCACGCGCTCGGGCAGGCCGGCGATTGGATGAACGAGCTCTATCCGAGGTGGGCCGCCGCGCACGGCGTGTTCCTGGTGACGCCGGTGAACTGGTATCACGTGCCGGCCAGCTTGAAACTGATGATCGATCGCCTGGTGTGTGCTGATGGCGGCAATCCCGATCCGACCACCACGCACGGCAAGGACCCGCAACTGGCCAAGGAAGTGGAACTGAAGGGATGGGATTACCCCAAGCACCTTGCCGGCCGTGCCTTTGCGGTGATCACGCACGGCGACGCGGCGGGTCCCGAGAGTTTGCGGCGCATGCTCGTGGACTGGATGACCGATCTCGGCATGGTGCAGGCCGGACCGCTGGCCGCGCTCGACACGTGGATCGGCTGGTATCAGCCCTATGCGACGAGCCACGACGAGCTGGACAAGGACCAGGCGCTGTTCGTGCAGGTCGAACAGGCCGCGCTCAGCCTGAGCAACATGGTGACGCAGCTACGCACCGGCACGTATCGTCCGCCGAACGAGGGTCTGGAGAGTCCAAGGGAAAAGTAACGACGGGACTCGCACTATCTAGCGATGAGCGAAGCGAGTCGCTGATTGAACCCGAGGACCGGACACCCCACCAATTCGAACGAGCGGAGTGAAGTGAGAATGCCCTTCGATTCGCGATCGTCCAGCCTGCGGCTGGCCGCTCACTCACTCAGGACATTCTCCCTGACAGATGGCTTGCCATGAGCGAACCTATGGTTCGCCGTAGGCGGAGCATAGGTGAGTCGAATGGCGGGGTGGACGGGACTCGAACCCGCGGCCTCCGGCGTGACAGGCCGGCGTTCTAACCAACTGAACTACCACCCCTAAGGGGAAAACTTACGTCACTAGCTCGATCACTACATCACCAAGTCACGAAATCACCAAGTGCAAGAAGTGATTTGGTGGGCGGTAAGGGACTCGAACCCCTGACAGCCGGCGTGTAAAGCCGGTGCTCTACCAACTGAGCTAACCGCCCTCCTTCGCTTGCAGACTTGCCTCACAAGCTACGGCGGGGCAGGCCCGACACCCGGCAAACATCCGATTGTAGCCAGCCAGGCGGCAGTTGGTCAATGGGCGCTATCATCTATCTGCCTCATGTCCCTCCGTGACGTCATCGGCCATCGGCGATTAACCGCCCTGATTTCCCGGGCAATTGATCGCGAATCGCTGCCGCCAACGCTGCTGTTCGCCGGGCCTTCGGGCGTGGGAAAGTGGCGGGTCGCGTTGGCCGCGGCCCAGGCGCTGAACTGCCTCGAACCGGCGCGCGACGCCGACGGCCTGCCGTTCGATGCCTGCGGCCGGTGCCGCGCCTGCGACCGCATTGCCCGCGGCGTGCACGTGGACGTCATCATGCTCGAGCCGGACGAGCGCGCCTCGATCAAGGTGGACGTGGTCCGCGACATGCTCGGCCGCACCGGCTACCGGCCGTTCGAAGGCAAGCGCCGCGTGGTGCTGATCCGCGAAGCCGACACCCTGGGCGAAGAGGCACAGAACGCGCTGCTCAAGAATCTCGAAGAGCCGCCGCCGGGCACCGTGTTCATCCTGACCACGGCCGTGCCGGGCGTCCTGCTGTCCACGGTCCGCTCGCGATGCATGCGGTTACGGTTCGGCCGCCTCACCGCGGCTGAAGTGGAGCTCGCCTTGGTGCGCGACCATGGCCAAAGCGCCCGCGACGCGAAAGAGGCGGCGCCGCTCGCCGACGGCAGCATCGGACAGGCGTTGGCGCTGTCAGACCTCGACATCGGCGGCATGCGCGACCTCGCCATGCGCCTGCTGCAGCAGACGGCCGGCCGCGCCGACACCCAGGCTCGCCTCCAGGCCGCCACCTCCGTCGTCGCCGGACTGTCGAAGAAAGAAGAACGCGCCGACTTCACCGCTGTGCTGAGGCTCGCGGCGTCGATGCTGCGCGACATCGAGGCGCTCAACTCGGGCGCCGACCAGCGCGTGCTGGCCAACCCCCTGCTGACCGACGATCTGTCGACGCTGGCGCGCGCCTTTGCCGGCGACCGCGCCCGCACGGCGTTCGGCGCGGTTGACCGCGCCTTGACGGCGCTCGAGCGCAACGCCGGCACCAAAGTCGTGGCCGAATGGCTCGCGGTTCAGCTGTAACCGGGCCTGGCACGGTTACGTCGAAAACGCGGCAGTTCTTTCGTACTGTGCAACGATTGCCATGGTGTTAACCCCTCGTACGGCAGGAGTTGCCGCGTTTTGGCTGTAACCGTGCCAGGCCCCAAACCGCGCATCGCGCTCACCGCGGGCGACCCGGCCGGCATTGGTCCCGAGATTGTCGCGAAGGCCGCCGCGGATCCTGCCGTGCGCGCCGTGTGCGATCCGGTGATCTTCGCCACGACACCCACCACGCCTTTTCGGATCGGTGAAGTCTCGGCTGTGGCCGGCCAGGCCGCCTACGACACCATCGTCTCGGCCGTGGCCGCCGCCCGCCGTGGCGACGTGGACGCGATTGCGACGGCGCCGATCAACAAGCTGGCGTTCGCGCAGGCGGGGTTGCCGTGGAAGGGCCACACCGATCTGCTGGCGCACTTGTGCGGCGTCGAGCGCGTGGCCATGCTGTTTCACGCTCCACAGCTCAAGGTGGTGCTGATCACCGTGCACGTGCCGCTGCGGGAGGTCGCCGCGCGGCTGACGCCCGACCTGGTGGCCCACACCATTCGGCTCACCGCCGCGTCGCTGCCACAGTTCGGCATCGCCGCGCCGCGCCTCGCGCTGGCCGGGCTCAACCCGCACGCCGGCGAATCCGGCCTGCTCGGCACCGAAGACGACCTGGTGCTGGCGCCCGCCGTGGCCGCCGCGCGCGCCGCCGGTCTCGACATCGAGGGACCCATCCCGGCCGACACCGTGTTCGTCCGCGCCTCGCGGGGCGAGTTTGACTGCGTGCTCGCCTGCTATCACGATCAGGGATTGATTCCCGTGAAGCTGCTGGCCTTTGGCCAGGCGGTGAACGTCACCATCGGCCTGCCAATCATCAGGACCTCCGTGGATCACGGCACCGCGTTCGATATTGCCGGCCGCGGCGTAGCTGATGCCGGTAGCATGATTGAAGCTGTCAAGTTGGCAGCCATGATGGCAACGGGTAAAGTCCGGCTAAAGCCGGACGCCACATTAACGCCGGACGCCACATCAGAGCCGGACGCGCAATTGAAATGAAAGCCAAGATCGAGCGGAAGGCCGCGAAAGAGGCTGCCAGCGAGAAAGACACGCTGATTGCCGACAACCGCAAGGCGTATCACGATTACCACATCCTCGAAACCTTCGAGGCGGGCATCGCCCTGCTGGGCACCGAGGTGAAGGGTATTCGCGAGGGGCAGGCCAACCTGCGCGACGCGTTCGCGCGCGTGGACCGGGGCGAAGTGTGGCTCCACAACGTGCACATCAACCCCTACAGCCACCGCGGCTACGTCGATCACGATCCGCGTCGCAAGCGCCGCCTGCTGTTGCACCGCTACGAGATCCGCAAGCTGATTGGCAAGACGGTCGAGAAGGGCCTGACGCTGATCCCGACCAAGCTCTATTTCAAGAACGGCAAGGTCAAGGTCGCCATCGGACTGGCCCGCGGCAAGCAGGACCACGACAAGCGCGAGACCCTGCGCAATCGCGAGCTCGACCGCGAGACGCGCGCCGCCGTGAAGGAACGCGTCCGCCGATGAAGGTATTAGTGGTGGGTGCCGCCGGCCAGCTCGGGCAGGCCATGGTCGTTCGCCTCGCCCGCGAGCACGCCGTCACGTCGTGCACGCGCGCCGATGTCGACCTCACCAACCACGCCGCCGTGATGGAGTTTGTCGAGCGCGCCGCGCCGAACGCCATCGTCAACTGCGCGTCGTACAACGACGTGGATGGCGCCGAACAGCACCAGCAGCTGGCCTTTGCCGTCAACGCGTTCGCGCCGCGAACGCTGGCCCACGCGGCTGAGGCCGTCGACGCCGTTCTGGTGCACTACAGCACCGACTTCGTCTTCGCCGGCACCGCCTCGCTGCCCTACACCGAGGACGATGGGCCGGAGCCGCAGAGCGTGTACGCGCAATCGAAACTGGTGGGCGAGTGGATGGTCGCCGACTGGCGGCGCCACTTCGTGGTGCGCGTTGAAAGCCTGTTTGGCGGCACCGAGGGGCGCAGCAGCGTCGACCGCATCATTGCCGCCGTTCGCCAGGGCGCTGCCGCGCCGGTGTTCTTCGATCGCGTCACTTCGCCCAGTTACATCGAGGACGTCGCAGACGCGGCCGCGCACCTGCTGGCGGGGGGCGCCGCGTTCGGGTTGTATCACTGCGTGAACTCCGGCCACGCCACCTGGCTCGAGCTGGGCCAGGAGATTGCCCGGGTCCTCGCCCAGCCGTCCGCTGCCCTCACGCCAGTGTCGGTCGATTCGGTGACGTGGAAGGCGCGCCGACCGCGCTATGCCGCGCTCAGCAACCAGAAGCTGGCCGCCGCCGGGTATGCCATGCCGACCTGGCAGGACGCGATTCGCCGGCACCTCGAGCAGGGGACGCGGCCATGACGCGCATAGCCGTCGCCTCCCGATCGTTCTCGCGCAACCCGGTGCTGCGGATCGAATTGGCGGAGAAGTATCGCGACGTCACCTTCAGCGAATCCGCGCACGTGCTCCAGGGCGCGGCGTTGGTGAAGCTGCTGCGTGGCCACGATCGCGCCATCGTCGGCCTGGAGCGCGTGGACGAACGCGTGCTGGCGGAGCTGCCCGAGCTGAAGGTCATCAGCAAGTACGGCGTCGGCCTCGACCGCCTGGACCTGGACGCGCTGGCGCGTCACGGCGTCAAGCTGGCGTGGACCGGCGGCGTGAACCGGCGCTCGGTGGCGGAACTGACGCTGGCGTTTGCCATTGCCCTGTTGCACCGGGTGCCGGAAACCAGCGCCGGCTTGCGCGACGGCGAGTTCAAGCCGCTGGTTGGGCGGCAGCTCACAGGTCGCGTGGTCGGCATCATCGGCTGCGGCTTCGTCGGCAAGGACCTGGTGTCGCTACTGGCGCCGTTTGGTTGCCGCGTGCTGGCGCAGGACATTCGTGATTACCCCGATTTTTACGCCGCCCACGGTGTCGAGCCGGTCAGCCGCGATCGCCTGCTCGCCGAGGCCGACATCGTCACGCTGCATGTGCCGCTGGACGATTCCACCCGTGGCATGATCGGCGTGCCGGAACTGGCGCGGATGCGTAAGGGCGCCTGCCTGATCAATGCGGCCCGTGGCGGCTTGGTGGACGAGCCGGCGCTCATCGACGTGCTGTCGAACGGCCACCTGGCCGGCGCGGCGTTCGACGTCTTCCAGATGGAGCCTGACGCGAATCCGGAGTTGCTGGCGCTGCCGACCTTTCTCGGCACGCCGCACATTGGCGGCAGCACCGCCGAGGCGCAGCTGGCCATGGGCCGCGCGGCCATTGCGGGACTTGAATCCGCGCAGGAACTGGGACCAGACCATCCGGTCATGCAGGGACAGGGAGTAGTGCGATGAGTGTGCCGGCAAAGGGCGTGGCGAGGCGAGGCATCATCCTGGCGGGAGGGTCGGGCACGCGGTTGTATCCCGCCACCAGGGCGGTCTCGAAGCAGCTGTTGCCGATCTACGACAAGCCGATGGTTTATTACCCGCTGAGCACGCTGATGCTGGCCGGCGTGCGCGAGATCCTGGTCATCTCCACCCCGCGTGACACGCCCATGTTCGAGCAACTGCTGGGCGACGGCAGCCTGTGGGGGCTGCGCCTGCAGTACGCCGTGCAGCCTAGTCCCGGCGGCCTGGCGCAGGCCCTGACTATCGGCCGCGAGTTTCTCGCCGGCGCACCCTCGGTGCTGATTCTCGGCGACAACTTGTTTTACGGCCACGATCTCCCTGAGCGCCTGGCCGCCGCCAACCGCCGCGATGGCGCGACTGTGTTTGCCTACCACGTCGGCGATCCTGAGCGGTACGGCGTGGTGGCGTTCGACGCCGAGGGTCGGGCCACCTCGATCGAGGAAAAGCCGGCGCACCCCAAGTCGAACTTCGCCGTCACGGGCCTGTATTTCTATGACGGCCAGGCGTCGGAGTTTGCGGCCGGCCTGACGCCGTCGCCTCGTGGCGAGTTGGAGATCACGGACCTGAACCGCGTTTACCTTGACCAGGGCAATCTGTCCGTAGAGGTCATGGGGCGGGGCTACGCGTGGCTCGATACCGGCACCCACGCCTCGTTGCTCGAAGCCAGCCAGTTCATCGAGACGATCGAGCGCCGGCAAGGCCTGAAGATCGCGTGTCCCGAAGAGATTGCCTATCGCCAGGGGTGGATCGACGCTGCGCAGCTCTTGCAACTGGCGGCGGCATTTGGCAAAGCCAGCGAGTACGGCCGATACTTGGCGGCGCTGCCCGACGACTCGGGTCGGTAGGCCAGGACCGGACAATGCTTGCGAGAAGTCGGCACAATGCGGATACGATCAAGGCACGGCCGGGCGTCCGGCACTCAGGAAGGATAGTGCGACAGACATGCGCGTTTTGATTACCGGTGGCGCGGGCTTTATCGGCTCGCATTTGGCGGAGGCCCTGCTCGAAGGTCACCACGAGGTCTTCGTGCTCGACGATCTGTCCACGGGGTCGATCGACAACATCGCCCACCTCAAGGGCCGGCCCGGTTTCCACTACACCATCGACACGGTCTTCAACGATCAGCTGGTGGCCGAGATGGTCGATCGCGCCGATGTGGTGTTCCACCTGGCGGCGGCGGTCGGCGTCAAGCTGATTGTCGAACGGCCGGTGCATACCATCGAGACCAACGTCCACGGCACCGAGGTCGTCCTCAAGCACGCCGCGAAGAAGAAGAAGCTGGTTTTCATTGCCTCGACCTCCGAGGTCTACGGCAAGAGCGTGCACGTGCCGTTCCGCGAAGACGCCGATTTGGTGATGGGCGCGACGACCAAGCACCGCTGGGCCTATGCCTGCAGCAAGGCGCTTGATGAGTTCCTGGCGTTGGCCTACTGGAAAGAGACCAGGCAGCCGGTGATCGTGATGCGCTTCTTCAATACCGTCGGGCCGCGCCAGACCGGGCAGTACGGGATGGTGGTGCCGACCTTCGTGCGCCAGGCGCTGGCGAACGAGCCAATCACGGTGTTTGGCGATGGCAACCAGCAGCGCAGTTTCACCTATGTCGGTGATGTGGTCGGCGCCCTGCTCAAGCTGATGGTCACCCCCTCGGCGATCGGCCAGGTCTTCAACGTCGGCAACTCCGAGGAGATTAGCATTCGCGGGCTGGCCGAGCGGATCAAGGCGGCGACCGGAAGCACGTCGGAGATCGTCACGATTCCGTACGACCAGGCCTACGAAGAAGGGTTCGAGGACATGCCGCGCCGCGTGCCGGATCTGACCAAGATTCACAAGGCGATCGGCTACGAGCCCAAGGTTCAGCTCGATGAGATCATCGCGCGGGTCGTTGCCGAGAAGCGCACCTACGCCGGCGCCAACCGTACCATCCTGTAGGCCACCGATAAGACACCGACAGTCGGACCCGACTGGCACTTCGTTCACAATATGAACACGGCCCCTGGTGGGGCCGTGGCTTTTCGTTCACTTCGTGAACGAGATGTGTATAATTGGTCGTTCACTTCATGAACGTGGCGGTCCCGGTCAGGCCATGCCTGTGACTGGGAAAGCCAGCGGCCTGTCTGCCGGACACTGCTTCCCTGCACACTGTTTCACTCTAAACCATTGTCGAATAACGACATCCAAGCCAGTTTACTAACCCGGCTGTATGGCCTGTCCGGGCAGGTCGCCGTAGTGACCGGCGGCCTCGGCCGCCTCGGTCGCGAGTACGTCCGTACCCTCGCGGCGGCCGGCGCGCGGGTCGCCGCGCTCGATCTCGCCGGCCCGGCCGGCCTTTTTGACGGCCTGTCCGGTGGCGGCTTGCCCGTCCACACCGAGTTGGTTGACCTCACCCGGAAGGCCGATGTCGATGCGGCGTTCGCGCGCCTTAGTGGCGCGCTGGGCAGCGCCACCATCCTGGTCAACAACGCCGGGATGGGCTCGTCGCCGGCGTCGGCCGGTCTCGAGAACGGCGCCTTCGAGGACTATCCCGAAGAGGCATGGGACACGATGATCGACTCGCACCTCAAGGGCACGCTGTTCGCGTCGCAGGCGTTCGTCCGGCACTTCCGCGCCGCCGGCCACTCGGCCGGCAGCATCGTCAACGTTTCATCGACCTACGGCGTGGTGTCGCCCGAGCAGGCGGTGTACGAGTACAAGCGCGCCGCCGGCGCGACCTACTTCAAGCCGGTGGGGTATTCCGTCGCCAAGTCGGGGGTGTTGAACTTCACGCGGTGGCTGGCCGAGTACGGCGCGCCCCTCGGCATTCGCGCCAACACGCTGGTGCCCGGGGGCGTCCGCGAAGCCGGGCACGATCCCGCGTTCGTGCGCGAGTACGAACGCCGTACCCCGCTCGGCCGCATGGCCGCCGAGGGCGACTACAACGGCGCCGTGCTGTTCCTGGCGTCACCGGCTTCCTCGTACATGACCGGGGCCACCGTGGTCGTCGACGGCGGCTGGACCGCCCGCTAGTCAGTTTCAACAGGAGATCAAGAGATCAAGAGTTCAAGTCTTTCAGGAGAAGAAATTACTCCTGATCTCCTTAACTCCTGTTTATAGGTTTGAATCTATGGGCGAAAAAGACTTCTCGGATCGTGCGCTAGTAGGCGACGACTCGCTGTCGTACGTGTCGCGGGACGTGTTTCGCGCGGTGCGCGACGGGGTGACGGATCCGATTGTTCGGGCCGGCGTGATCGCAGACCTGTGCCGCATCAACACGCTGTTCATGATCATGCAGGCCGGGTCGGGCCATATCGGTTCGAGCTTCAGCTCCACCGACATCATCACCTGGCTGTGGACCGAGTACCTGCGCGACCCCAATGGCGACAGCGATGACGCCGACATTTATTTCTCGTCGAAGGGCCACGACGCGCCGGCGCTGTATTCGCTGCTGATCGCGATGGAGAAGCTCGGCTTCGACCTGCTGCCGCAGTTGCGCCGCATTAACGGCCTGCCGGGTCATCCCGATGTGGCGACGCCGTTTATTGCCACCAACACCGGTTCGCTCGGCATGGGCATTGCCAAGGCTTACGGCATGGCCCGGGCCAACCGCTACACCGGCCGCGCCGGACGGATCGTCGTGATGACCGGTGATGGCGAGTTGCAGGAAGGGCAAATCTGGGAGTCGCTGCAGCCGGTGGCCAACGAGGGCCTGGCCGAGATCACCGTGATCGTCGATCACAACAAGCTGCAGTCGGATTCAGCGGTGGCCGCGGTCAGCGACCTCGGTCCGATCGAGGACAAGTTCCGCGCGTTCGGCTGGGAGGTGCGCCGCGGCGACGGCCACGACTTCGCCGTGCTTCGCGATACGCTTGCGCACTTCGCCACCGTGACCGACAAGCCGAAGGTGTTCATTGCCGACACCATCAAGGGCAAGGGCGTGTCGTTCATGGAGGGCCTGGCCTGCGGTGACCAGACCTATCACTTCCACGCCGGCGCGCCGTCGCTTAAGGACTACGTCGCCGCGACCCGCGAGATGATCGCGCGCGTCAACGGCACGCTCGACACGATTGGCGTGCCGCCGGCGGTGCTGACCTCGGCGCCGTTGCCGGTGCGCATTTCGCCGTCGAAGCCGGAGAAGATCGTGCTCGCGTACGGAGACGAACTGCTCGCGATGGCGCGTCACCGTCCCGAGATCGTGGTGATGGATGCCGACCTGCTGTCGGATTGCGGCATCGAGGCGTTCAAGGCGGAGCTGCCGGAGCGGTTCATCGAGTGTGGCATTGCTGAAATGCACATGGTGTCGGCGGCCGGTGGCATGGCCCTGCGCGGCATGCTGCCGGTGGTGCACTCGTTTGCGTGCTTCCTGGGCACCCGCGCCAACGAGCATATCTACAACAACGCCACCGAGAAGACGAAGATCATCTACGTCGCGACGTTGGCCGGCCTCGTCCCCGGCGGCCCCGGCCACTCGCACCAGTCGGTGCGCGACATTTCGGCGATTGGCGCGGTGCCCGGCCTGATCGCATTCGAGCCGTGTAGCGAGCGGGAAGCGCGGCTGGCCATTCGCTGGGCAGTCGAGCAGAACCCCGAAAGCACCTACCTGCGCTTCGTCAACGTGCCGCTCGACCTGCCGTACACGATGCCGGCCGACTACACGTTGCACGTCGGTCGCGGCGTCACGCTGAAGCCCGGCACCGACGTGGCGCTCGTCGGCTACGGCACCATGCTGCTGAGTAACGCATGGCGCGCTGCCGAGGAACTGGCCGGCCAGGGCATTTCGGCAGCGGTCATCGACCTGCCGTGGCTCAACCGCATCGACGACCAGTGGGTCCGCGAGACGCTGGGTGGCTTCAAGCACGTCGTGACGCTCGACAACCATTACCTCGAGTTCGGCCAGGGTGTGATGGTAGCCGCGGCGCTCGCGCGCACCGGCGTGAGGGCTACGGTCACCCCGATTGGCCTGACCGAGATCCCCGCCTGCGGCACCAACGCCGAAGTGCTGGCGTACCACGGCCTCGACGCCGCCTCGATCGCCCGCACCGTCCTGGCTGCGAACTTGTAACTGAAACTTTGAACTGAAACTACCAACTTTCAACTCTTCAACTTTCAACTGACAGTGTCTTACCCCTCCTTCGTCCCTCACTGGATTGCCGACGCCGAAGTGCCGTCGATGGGCGGCGCCACATTCGACAAGCGCTGTCCGATAGACGATCGCCTGGTCGCCCAGGTGGCGCGTGGCGGTGCGGCTGAAGTCGCGCACGCGCTGTCAGCGGCGGCTGGCGCCGCCGACGCGTGGGCGCAGGTGCCGGCGCCTCGCCGGGGCGCCATTCTCGGTCGCGCGGCGCAGTTGCTGCGTGAGCGTGAGCGCAAGTTCGGCGAGATTATCCAGGCCGAGACCGGCAAGCCGTGGAAGAACGCCATTGCCGAAGTGGCTTCGTCCGCAGACCTGGCGTTGTTCATGGAGGGCGAGGGTAGCCGGTTCTACGGCAAGACCATGCCGAGCCCGATCCTGAATCGCACGGTGCAGACCGTGCGATCGCCGATCGGCATTTGCGCCGGGATCATGCCGTTCAACAGCCCGCTGGCCGGCATTGCCTGGAAGGCGTTCCCGGCCCTGCTCTGTGGTAACGCCGTCGTCGCCAAGTCGCACGAGCTCACGCCCTACACGGCGGTGGCGTTTGGCCGCCTGCTCAAGGATGCCGGCCTCCCGGTTGGCCTCTACGCGGCGGTGCAGGGATACGGGCCAGACGCGGGCGCGCCGCTGGTGCAGGACGATCGCGTTGGCGTGGTCAGCTTCACCGGCTCGTCTGCGACCGGCAAGCTGATCCAGAAGATGGTCAGCGAGCGCGCCGTGCTCGCCAAGGTCTGCCTCGAGCTTGGTGGCAAGAACCCGTTTGTCGTTTGTGACGATGCGGACCTGGAAGCGGCGGCGGAGTTGGCGGTAGCATCGGCGTTTGTGGATGCGGGGCAGCGGTGCGCATCGGGCAGCCGCCTGATCGTGTTCGACCGCGTCTACGACGCCTTCCGCAAGGCTCTGCTGGAGCGGGTGGCGCGCGTGCGCGTGGGCTCGGGTCCCGATGATGAGTGCGGGCCGGTGATTTCGCGCGCCAGCCTGGATCGGCTGGTGGGGCAGGTCGCGGGCGCGGTGTCGCGCGGGGCCACGCTGCTGGCCGGTGGCAGTGCCGTCACCGCCCTGGCGCCCGGCTACTACATGGCGCCCACGGTCCTGGAAGGTGCGGCGATGAACGATGAAGTCTCGCAGCACGAGCTGTTTGGGCCGGTCACGTGCCTGTATCGCTGCCGCGACTTCGACGAAGCCGTGCAACTGGCGAATGGCACGAGCTACGGCCTGACCGGCACGATTCACACCGCGAGCCACCATCGTGCGCAGGCGTTCGTTGCCCGCTATCGAGGCGGCCTGGTGTCGGTCAATGGCGCCACGTTCGGCGCCGGGCCGCACATGCCGTTTGGCGGCGTCAAGAATTCCGGCAACGGCTTCCGCGAGCCCGGCACTGAATCCCTCGACGTCTACACGGAGTTGAAGACCGTCGTGATCAATCACGACCCGGGACGATTGTGAATCTCGCAAAGCCCCCCATGCGGTCACCTCGCGCGCGCATCAAACGTACAGCCACCGATTTGCACCGATTCACGCAGATTAGCCGAGGGCCCGCGGACGCCGCTCAAACCAGGGCGTCCGGCCACGAGGCAGCGGAACCGGATTCGAGAGCGGCACTGATATCCCGCGGCCTGCTCTCGAATCCGGCTCCGCTGCCTCGTGGCGGCGGCCTTTGGCCGCCTCGCGGGCCCGTTGTCGAAGGCGGAGCGCGCCTGGTTCTCAATCGGCGTCTAATCGGTGTCGAATCTGTGGCTGTGTTTGTCCGGCAGATGGCCGGGGAGCGGTGGTGATGAAGCGCAAGGTCTGCTTTCCGATCACCAACCGCGCCTACTACGGCCGCAGCCAGATGCTGCTGCGCAAGCTGCAGGCACACCCCGGCATCGACCTCAAGCTGATGCTGGGCGGATCGATCCTGCTCGACAAGTACAGCCGGCACATTGCCGACGACATCGCCGCGGGTGGCTTTGACATTGCCTCGTCTTTGTTCAACGTGATCGAGGGCGGCAACCACGTGGCCATGGCCAAGACCGCCTGCCTGACCGCGCTGGAGTTCACCAACGAGCTGTACACCGCGAACCCTGATCTGGTCGTCATTTGCGGCGATCGTTTCGAGCAGCTGGCCATAGCCATGGCCGCGGCGTACCTGAACATCACCATCGCGCACATCGAGGGCGGCGACGTCACCGGCAGCATCGACGAGAGCGTTCGTCACGCCATCACCAAACTGGCCCACCTGCACTTCGTCACCAACGCCGACGCCGAGCGCCGGGTGCTGGCGATGGGCGAGGATCCCCAGTACGTCTTCAATACCGGTTCGCTCGACGTCGAACTGGCGGCGGCGGTGGACACCGCGATTACCAGTGACGAGGTCAACCGCTTCGGCGTCGGCTACCCGATTGATGTCGAGCAACCGTTCCTGATGGTGGTGCAGCACCCGGTCACCACCGAGGCCGACAACCGGCTGCACCTGGAAACAACGTTGCGGGCGGTGGCGGCGCTGGACCTTCCCGCCATCTGGTTCTGGCCCAATGCGGACGCGGGCACCGGCGAGATGGCCGACAGCCTGCGCCACATGCGCGAGCGCCACGCCGAGCTCACCGCCAGGATGCACTTCATCACCAACGTGCCGGCCGATCGGTTCGTGGCCCTGCTCGCCAACGCCGCCTGCCTGGTCGGCAACTCCTCGGCGGGCATTAAGGAGTGTTCGTACCTCGGCACGCCGGTGGTCAACATTGGCGGCCGTCAGCACGGGCGCCTGGCGGGCGAACACGTGACGCACGTCGCCTACGACGCCACCGAGATCGCCGCTGCCGTGGCGGCGCAGCTCGCGCACGGCCCGTATCCGTCCTCCAACCTGTACTACCGTTCCAACACCAGCGACACCGTGGTTGATATCCTCGCCTCGGCCAAGCTCTACACCCAGAAACGTTTCTTCGACGGCGCGTGAAGGTTCTCGGCATCATCACGGCGCGCGGCGGGTCCAAGGGCGTTCCCGGGAAGAACCTGAAATTGTTGGCCGGCAAACCGCTGCTTGCTTACACCGTCGAGGCGGGGCGGGCGTGCGCCGCGCTCGACCGGGTGATCCTGTCCACCGAGGACGCCGCCATCGCGGACATGGCCAGGTCGCTCGGTTGCGAAGTGCCGTTCATCCGTCCGGCGGAGCTGTCGCGCGACGATACCCCGCATTTGCCCGTGGTTCAGCATGCGGCGACCTGGATGCGTGATCATGCGGGCTACACGCCTGACGCGGTGATGGTGCTGCAGCCGACCTCGCCCCTGCGGACCAGCGCCGACATCGCGGCGGCGATCGCGCTACTTGCGTCGTCTGGCGCCGATTCGGTGCTGAGCGTTAGCGAGGTCCCTGGACACAGCCATCCCTCGCGAACGTTGCGGCTCGCGGCCAACGGTGAGGCGGTGCTGTTTGCGACCGGCGAACCGGTGCGAAAGCGCATCAATCGCCGCCAGGATCTGCCGGAAGCCTGGGTCATGAACGGCGCGATCTACCTCGTCCGCACCGGCGTGTTGCTCGGCGCCGACCCCAGCCTGTACGGCGACCGCGTCGTCGCTTACCGCATGCCGGCCGAGCGGTCGATCAGCATTGATGACATGGACGACTGGGCCGCCGCCGAACGCGCGCTGATCCCTGATCCCTGATCCCTGATCCCTGATCCCTGATCCCTGATCCCTGAACAATGGACGTCGAAACCCACCGCGACCTACGGCTGCTCGAAGCAGTCCATGAGGACGGGCGCGTCACGCAGCGCGGGCTGGCCAGCAAGCTGGGCATCGCCCTCGGCCTGGCCAACGTGTATCTCAAGCGCATGGTTCACAAGGGCTTCATCAAGGTCGTGAACGTGCAGCCCAACCGGATCACCTACCTGGTAACGCCGCGCGGCATTGCCGAGAAGGCGCGGCTGACCTACGAGTTCATGGACTACTCGCTGCACCTCTACGGCGAGGTGCGCCAGCACCTGCGCACTGCGCTGCAGGACTGCGCTGAAGCCGGCAAGCGCGTGGCGATCTGCGGCAGTGGCGAGGCCGCCGAACTGGCCTACCTGTCGTTGAAGGAATCCGGGCTCGAGCCGGTCGCCGTGTTCGACCACGAGGGCCAGCACGAGTTCCTGGGCATGCCGGTGCTGCCCATTACCGAACACGGCACGGTCGAGTTCGACTTGATCATCGTTGCGACGCTCGATCGCTCTGGCCGCCAGCTCCAGGGGTTGCTCGACGTTGGGGTGGCTCGCGAAAAGCTGTTTCCGCTGCGCCAGGAGCCGGTGCCCCCACCGGCGAAGCGCAGGCCCGTCTCCGTCCGTGCGCGTGCCACCAACGGCAAGCACTAGCTCAGAGGACCTCTGTCATGGCATTGAAGAACAAGCGAATCTGCATCACCGGCGGCGCCGGCTTCATCGGCTCCCACCTGGTGTCGTTGCTGGTGGACGACAACGAGATCGTTGTCTACGACAACCTGCACCGCAACGCGCTGCAGTTCGCGCACCTCTCCGAACACAAGCACCTGCACTTCATCCAGGGTGACGTGCTCGACTACGAGGCCACGCGCCAGGCTATTGATGGCTGCCAGATCGTCATTCACTGCGCGGCCATCGCCGGCGTCTACACCGTGGATCGCAGCGCCGTGCGGACGATGGAGGTCAACCTGCTCGGCACCCACCAGGTGGTGAAGGCGGCGCTCGCCACCGGCGTGGAGCGCTTCGTCGAGTTCTCGACCAGCGAGGTCTACGGCGCGTTCATCCACAAGGGCAAGGAAGACGACTTCACGCCGATCGGGCCGATTGGCGAGAGCCGCTGGGTGTATGCCGCCAGCAAGCTGGCGTCCGAGCACCTGTCGTACGCGCACTATCGCGAAGACGGCCTGCCGCTGTCGATCATCCGCCCGTTCAACGTCTACGGTCCGCGCCAGGTTGGTGACGGCGCGATCCGCGGCATCACGCTGCAGGCGCTGCGCAACCTGCCGATCACGCTCTTCAACGACGGCACCCAGATTCGCTCGTGGTGCTTCGTGTCCGACTTTGTCGATGGCGTCCTGCGTTGCACCGAGAACCCCGCCGCGATCGGTCAAGCCTTCAACATTGGCAACCCGCAAGGCACCGCGACCAACTTCGAGCTCGCTAACCTGATCATTCGTCTGACCAACTCGAAGTCGGAGATCGTGTTCAAGCCGCATCCGGGTCCCGAAGTCGACCTCCGCGTGCCGTCGATCGAGAAAGCCATGTCGCTGCTCGGCTTCAAGCCGACGGTCTCGCTCGAAGCCGGCGTGGCCCAGGCCATTGCCTGGTACCGCGAGAACTACGACGCGGTCAGCGGCAAGAAATAATTGAAACTCCTTCTCACCGGCGCGTCGGGCTTCATTGGCCATAACGTGCTCCTGCGCGCGCCGCGCGAGTGGGAAATCGTGGCGGTCTATCACCGCACGTCCGGCTTGGAGCAGTTCGTGGCGGCGAAAGGCCTGGCCAATGTGCAGGTTGAGCGCTGTGATCTGCTGGATGCCGACGACGTCAAGGCGCTGGCGAGTCGCATCGGCCGGCCCGACGCGATGTTGTATCTGGCGGCCAACGGCGACCCGGCGGCATCGGCCGAGCGGCCGCGCTGGGACCTGGACTCCAACACTGCGGCGTTTGTGACCACACTCGAACACTGCCCGTCAGGTCACGTCGTCTACGTTTCGTCGGGTGCGGTCTACGACGGGCTGAGCGGCGCCGTGACCCCGGCGACGCCGGTGTCGCCCATGCTGCCCTACGCCATCTCGAAGCTGGCGTCCGAGCAGTACCTGCGGTTCTTCGCCGAGCGCCGCCAGTCGGTCTCGAGCTACGTCAACGTGCGGTTCTTCGGCGCGTATGGCCCCTACGAGGCGCCCCGGAAGATCACGACCAAGTGGCTGTCGGCGATTCGCGACGGCCAGCGCGAATGCGTGGTGCGCGGTAACGGCCAGAACCTGATCGACTTCATGTATGTCGACGATGCGGTTGAGGGCTTCCTGTCGCTGGTCAAGGCCGCCGGCACGCGAGCCACTGTCGACTTCGCGTCCGGCACTCCCGTCAGCGTCAACGAGGTCGTTCGCATGATGGCCCGGGTCGCGGGCGTCGAGGTGTCGATCCGGCACGAAGGCGCGGTCGCGGAATACATCGTGTTTCGGTCGGCGGACACCACCATGCGCGACACCTTCGGCTTTGTGCCTCGGGTGTCATTTGAAAGCGGATTGCAGCGCCTCCAAGCCTTTCTTGCGGGTGGCCCGGCAGTAGACGTGAGGCGAGGATGAGCGGAAAGCAGCGAGTGGTGATCTTGGGAGCGGGCCCGGCCGGCATTACGGCGGCCTGGCGCCTGGCGCAACTGGGCTACCCGGTGACGGTGCTCGAGCGTGACGATGCCGTCGGCGGCATGGCGCGAACCATCAACGTCGGCAAGTACGCCGTCGATTTCGGGCCGCACACCTTCCATATTCGCGAGACCGACGAAAGCCGCCAGGTGCTGGCCGCAATCAAGCACTTCTTCGGCGACGACCCGCTAATCCTCACGCGCGGCACCCGCGTGCTGTTGCGGGGCAAGGAATACGTCTACCCGCTCGAAATGCTGCAGGTGTTGACCGGCGTGTCGCCGTTCCTGTCGGCGCGGATCATCTTCGACTACCTGGTGGCGACGCTGAAGTCGGCGTTCGCGCCGGCCAAGAAGGAAGACTCGTTCGAGGAGTGGGGCGTCCGCAACCTCGGCCGGACGCTCTATGACTTGTGCTTCGGCATCTACTCCGCGCGCGTGTGGGGCCTACCGACCTCGCAGATTTCGTCGAAGCAGGCGCAGCGCGTTGCCAAGCTGAACCTCAAGAACATCATCCTGCGGACGCTCGGCATCAAGGCGGATCCGGCGACCTACTTCACGAAGTACATGTACCCGCGCAAGGGCATCAGCCTGTTGTATGACGGCATGGCCGCCGAAGTGCGCGCCGCCGGTAGTGTGATCAAGCTGCAGGCCCCGGCCGTCCGCCTCGAGCGATCCGGGGATCGTGTGACGCGCGTTGCCTACACCGAGGGCGGCCAGGACAAGACCATCGACTGCGACATCCTGCTGTCGACGCTGCCGCTGCCGGCGCTGGTCTCGATGATGTCGCCGGCGCTGCCGCCCGCGGTCGCGTCGCACGCCGCCAAGCTGAAGTACCGCAGCCTGAAGCTGATCTACATCGTCCTCAAGCGCGCGCGGATGACCGACTATCACTGGGTCTACCTGCTGGACGAGCAGTTCCGGGTCAACCGGCTCTCGGAGCAGAAGAACGTCAGCGCCGAGATGGTCCCGCCCGACTCGACGGTGCTCTGCATCGAGTTGTCGCTCTGGAAAGACGAGCCGTTATGGCAGGCGAGCGACGCCGAGATTTTCGAGCTCGCGCTGCGCGACCTGATGAAGATGGGCTACGGCGTGACGCCGGAAGAAGTGCTCGAATACCACGTCACCGACATCCCGACGGCGTACCCGGTCTACGAGCTGAATTTCGAGGACCACCTGATCCCCGTGCTCGACGGCGTGCACGAGGTGTCGAACCTGTTGACGCTCGGCCGCCACGGACTGTTCCTCAACAACAGCATGGATGACAACGTGCTGCTGGGCATGCAGATCGCCGACCACATCAACCGTCCCGAAGGCGCCGACAGCCGCGCCTGGAAGACGGAGATGCTGGCGTTCATGAATCTCCGGTTCCAGGGCAAGTGAAAGGCAACCACGAAGAACCGCAGGTCACGAAGGCAGGTATTTCAAAGGCTAGTCTTCGTGGTCTTCGTGTGCTTCGTGGTTAACCCGATCGCCGCCAGCGCCAACACGACGGGTTTCACCGGCAGCGATTGCCGGGCTTCGCACAATAGCGGCAGATGAACCCCCGTCACATAGACGATCGGCAGCGTCAGCATCACCGCTTCGAGCCATCGCCCACCTCGGGCCAGTACGACGGCGCCCCAGGCCGCAACCAGCAGCAGCACCACTTGAATCAGCCAGATCCCTCGAATCACCAGCCACGGCATGGCATTGATGTCGTCATGGCGAATGGGGATCTCGGCCGCCCACAGAATGAAGAGGCCCCGAGTGATGCGGCGCTGGACGTGGCCGATGGGGTCGGCGCGCATGTGGATCAGCGCGTAGCGAAGGTACTCGCTGTCGGCCGCGACGCGCGCGCGGACGCGCTCCATCGGGTCCGTCGGGGTGTCCCAGATCAGGCGAACGTCGCGCCACTCGTTGACGTACTGCAGCATGGGGCCGGGCGGCAGGCCGGTGTCGGCGGCCTTCGCCTCGACCAGGCGGTTCAGTTCCTGGCGGTCGGCGGTCGTTTCGGCCAGCGTGGTCAGCTCCGCCTGGGTGCGGCCGGGCCAATGGCCTTGCCACGAGCCTTCCCAGAGTCCCCGGCCAACGCCGCCGGCCGGCGACAGGGTGAACCGCCCGAGATTGACATAGTTGTACGTGAACCAGGGCAGCAGCGTCAGGCCTGCGGTCAGCGTGAGCACAGCCCATCCCTTGAGCCGCGGCGCCGTCCGTTGGGTGCGAACGAGAACCGGAACGGCCAGCGCGAAGAAGAACGGCATCAACACGAAGGCCGGCCGGATGATCGTGGTCGCACTGAGCAGCATGCCAGCGAGCGCGAAGTCGCGGAGCGCGCCACCTTGGGCCGCGCGGATGAGGATCATCATGGCCGTCGTGGCGACCAAGGCGGTCCAGAGTTCGGTGACCACGAGGGCGCCGAAATAAGGCATGGGCGAGTAGAGCGCCGTCAGCATCGCGGCCAGCACCGCGGCCTCCGGATTCCACACGCGCTTCACCAACGCAAACACCAGCAGGCAAATCGCCGCGAACACAAAAGCCTGGGCCACGGCTACCGCGGTGTTGTTGCCGACGCCGAACACCTTGTAGATCACGGCGACAAAAGCGGGGTAGCCCGGCGTCCGGATGACCTCCGGCGTGAAGGTCTCGGTCCCCGCGTAGCGCGTGAACTGACCGGTGGTGGCGAGGCCTTCGCCAAGCCGCTGGTAACCGCGCTGGTCGCTCCAATTGACCATCGCTTGTCGATCGGGCGCCTGGTAGACGATGTACAGGGCCGCGTGGATGAGGGCAATCGCGCAAATCGCGAGCAGGGCAGGGCGTTTCACGCTCGACGACATTCTAATCGAGGGCACTCAGGCCCGGCCCGCGTGGAGTTGTTGGTAAAGCGTATCGATGTCGTTGGTGAGGCGCGTGATGTCGTAGCGCGCCAGGACATGGGCCCGGGCGGCATCGCCCATGCGGCGTCGCTGTTCGGGATCTGCAAAAAGGCGCTCAACTGCTGCGGCGAGCGCGTGCGGATCGTCGAGGGGGACCTTGATGCCCATCGAGGAACTGGCGATCACGTCGCCGACGCCGCCGACATCCGTCGAGACCCCCGGGACGCCGGTCGCCATGGCTTCGATCAGCGCCACCGGCGTGCCTTCGTTGCGCGAGGTCAGCGCAAAGACGTCGGTCGCTGCGTAGATGGTGGGCAGGTCGCGGCGCCAGCCCAGGAAGCGCACGTTAGCGGTGATGCCCAGCCTGGCCGCTTGCGCTTCCAGATCCGCGCGCAGTTCGCCGTCGCCGGCCAGCAACACCACGAGGTTGGGGTGGCCACTCGCGACCAGGTGAGCGGCATCGAGCAGCAGGCCGTAGTTCTTGATGGCGGTCAGCCGGCCGACCGTGGCCAGCACCGGCGCATCAACGGCAATCTGCAGTTCGGCGCGTGCGCGCTGACGCGCCGCGGTGTCCACGGCCGCAAAGGCCGCCAGTTCGAAGCCAAGCGGGACGACGTGGTATTGCCCGGGTCGTCCGATGCGATACGTGTCCAGCAGGTCGGCGCGAATCGCCGGCGAGATGGCAACGATGGCGTCGGTGAACCTGGCCATCAGCCGCTCCAGGCCAATGAACACGCCGGTGACCACGCGGCTGAAATAGCCCTCGAGCACATGCCCGTGATACGTGTGCACGACGCAGGTCTTCGGCGCCTCGCCGCGCGTCAGGTTATAGGCGAACGCCGCCAGGCGGCCGAGCAGTCCGGCCTTGGCCATGTGCGTGTGGACCAGCGTCGGCCTGAACGTGCGCATGGTCGCATAGAGCGTGCGCAGGGTCCGCAAGTCGTCGAGGGGCGCGATGGCGCGCTGCAGCGTGGCCACGAATTGCAGGTTGGCATCCGGTGCCGCCAGGTATCGCATGTCGCCTTCGCCCTCGCCCAGCCGGCCGTGGAGCAGGGTGGTGGTGGCGCCACGCGCGGCCAGTCGCGACGTCAGGGCCAGTGCCTGGATCGACGGGCCGCCGATGTTGAGGCGTGTGATCACGCGAAGAATGCGCATGCGGTCGGTGGTTCACTCTACCATCCCGTCACCGCGCGAGCGTGGACCGCGTGCTGACCGCCGCCTGGTCACTGCTGGCCGCAGTCGCCTTGCTATGGCCCGGCCGCGTGCTGGGAATCTTCGATGGCGCGCCGTTGTCGGGCGCCGCGGAAGCGATCGTGATCGGCCTGCTGGTGCCGGCGCTGTGGTGGTTCGACCGGCGGTTTCTCGAGACCTGGCCGGCGCGGGCGGCCATCGTCGCGCTGCTGGTGTTGAAAGTCTCCGGATTGATGCTGACGCCCCAGGGCTTGTGCGCGCGGTTCTCGACCGCGGCGCCGTTCACCGGCGAGATTGCCACCATCGGCATCAACGAACCGCTGGGCATCCTGCGCAGTTGGGACGTGCGCGCCGACTGGCGCGACGACTCCCCGGCCTGCACCGCCATCGTCGATCGCTCGTATCGCGCGGCGGCGGAGTTTCCCGCGTGGTGGGTTAACTTGATGGACTTCATCCATCCAGGGCGGCCTGACCTCGCGCTCGAGCTGAGCGGCCAGGTTCGCGTCAACGAGCCGGGAACGTTCTCCCTGGCCGCCGCAGATGGCATGACGATCACCGGCGCCGTGGGCCAGCAGCCGGTGACGGCCGCTCCGGGCGAAACGCTCTCGGTGCCGCTGGCGGCCGGCGTCCATGGCGTGGCGCTGCAGGCAACGCTGACGGGCGACCAGTGGTCGCTGATGCCGCTCTGGAACGGCGCCGATGCGTGGTCGTCGGCGACGTTCACGACCGGGACGCCGGGAGCGCTCGATCGTGCCGCCGGTCTCATTGGCGCACTGACCAGCGTGCTGGTGATCGGCCTGGTGATCGGGTGGATCGCGTTCGCGCTTCGCTGGTTGCAGTCCGAGCGACTGTTGCTCCTGTGGGTAATGGCATCCGTCGTGGTGTTCGCGTGGCTCGGCACCGAACCGCGGATCGAGCGGTTTGCCGGCGCGGCGCTGGTGGCGGCCCTCGCGGTGCCGGTGAGCCTGCGCTGGAGGAACCTGCGCGGCGCCTTCCTCCTGGTCGGGGTGCCGTGGCTGGCCTTTTTCGCCGCGCACAGCTTCGCCGACATCGGCCGCTTCACTGCCTACTCTGGCGATGACTGGCTGGCATACCAGGTGGCCGGCTATCGCATTTTCATGCACGGCTACTGGCTCGAGGGCGGCAGCCTGGCGTTTGATTACCAGCCGCTCTATCGCTGGGTCACCGGCAGCCTGCACTTGATCTTCGGCGACTCGAGCGTGGGCGAGACCTACCTCGACGCCGCCTGTTTGCTCTCGGGCGGCCTCCTGGCGTTCCACCTCGCGAAGGCTCGCGCCGGCTACCGTGCAGGCCTTGCCGCCGCGGTCGCGACCCTGGCGACTTTTACCATCGGCACCATCTGGTACTTCCCTGGACGGGGGCTCTCGGAGATCGTCGCGGCCGGCTTCTCGTTCCTCGCAGCGTTCTTCCTGCTGCGGGCGCGCCTCGGCCGTTGGTCGTCGTTATTGGCCGGGGCCGCCATGGCGGTGTTGATGTTCTACACCCGGCTCAATCACCTGATCTTCGCGGCGTCGCTGGTCGTCCTGCTGCTGCCGCTGCGCGTGTCGTCGATCCCCTCGGCCGTGATGGCCGCGCTCGCGCGCGCCCGTGTGCGGCTGGCCCTGGCCTACGGCAGCCTGGTGGCCGCAGGTGTCGCGCTGTTCATGTTGCGGACGTGGTGGTACACCGGCGTCTTCAGCCTCTTCTATGGCACCAGCCTGAAGAACAACGACACCGGCTTGCGCCTGCAGACCGTGGTGTCGGAGGACGTCTGGGCGCGCATCGCGCACAGTCTGGCGTCGCTGGTCTGGGTCAACGAGCCACCGCAACCCGACATTCGCGCCGCTTTTGTCGTCACGGGCGTCGCCGCCGCCGTGCTGGCGGTGTTGCAGGCACCGGTGCTGAAGGGCCTGCCGGTGGTGATCGTGCTGCTGATTGCCGGCACCATGGCGAGCGGCCTCTTCGTGCACACGCACAACTATCCCGGCCGCATGTCGATCACGCTGGCGCCACCGGCCGCGGCCGCCGCGGTGATCGCGGCGGTATGGATGGGGCGCGCGTGGCGGCGCCAAAGGACGCCGGAAGCCCTGTGACCCGCCGCAAACGTGTACTGTTTGCGGTCGTGGCGATCGCGATCGCGTCGCTACTGACGGGCGGCGCCCTGCTGGCCGTGGATGTCGTCATGCACAGCCGGTTCGAGAAATCGGCCGGCTACAACCTGTGGGGCTATCGCGGTCCTGGCTTACCGGCGAAGCGCCCCGGCGAAGTGCGGCTTGCGATGCTTGGCGGCAGCACAGCGTTTGGCTACGGTGTCACCTGGGAACAGGCGATCCCTGCCGTGCTCGAAAGCGAATTGCGCAAGCGTCCCGGCCTGCCGCCGGTGACCGTTGCCAACCTTGCGTACAACAACGAGGGCGCTTACTCGTTCCGCTACACGCTCGAAGACTACCTCTGGCTCAACTACGACGTGGTGCTCCTCTACGAGGGATACAACGACGTGCCCTTTAATCCACCCGACGCCAACACGCAGGTGTTCCGGCACGAATCGCCAATCTACCGGCTGACCGGCTACCTGCCGATCTTTCCCATGGTGTTTCGAGAGAAGGCGGCGGCGCTCCTGAACAACGGTGCGCCGAGTGAGGCCTACGCCTACGACAAGAAAACGGTGTTCCGGCCCGGCGTGACCGCCAGGGGAGCGGCGGGCTTGTTGAACGCCGCTGCCGGCGCGGGTCAGGCCCTCGAACAGCAGCTGCAAGGCTTGTCGGATTCGCCGCCGCGGTCTGTCCCCGACGATGCCGAAACCGGCTGTGAGCATCCGTGGGCGCCCTACTGCCGTTCGCAATTGGTGGCGATCGAGTTTGCGCTGTCACGGGGCAAGCACGTGGTGGCAGTCGGGCAACCGTTCTTTCCGCCCAACAACAAGCGCAGCGCGCGTCACCTGCACCAGCAGGCCGAGCTCGAAAAAATGCTGCAACGCAAGTTCGCTGATGAGCGCCGCGTGAAATACGTGGCGATGGGGACGACCGTTGACCTGGCCAACAACGATCACTCGTTTGACGAGATGCACTTGACGGTCGACGGCAATCGCATGGTGGCGGCGGCGCTGGCCGGTACAGTGGCCGAGGTCGTGGCTGAGGCGGGGCAGGCCCGGCAATGAAGGCTAAAGGCCCGGCGAATCCAGAACGTGCTTTCGGGCTCTCGGTCGGCACGGTCCTGATGCTGATCGCAGCGTTCGCGTTGTGGCGCCAGCGCATGCTCGCCGCCCAGATTCTGAGCGCCGTTGGCGCCGTTCTGGTGGTACTTGGCTACCTGCGGCCGGCGTTGCTGTACTGGCCGAGCAAGGCGTGGTGGCGCATGGCCATCGCGCTTGGCCACATCAACGCGCGGGTCATTCTGACCGTCGCATTCACCCTCGTCTTCGTGCCACTCAGTTTGACGTGGCGGTTGATCGGCCGCGACCCGCTCGGCCGTCGCCGTTCGAGTTGGCAGGGGTGGCAGGCGTACCCGCCTCGCTACCGCGATCGGAATCACTACTTGAGGATGTATTAACCATGGCAAAAAGCCGCGTACTCAAAGAGTTCTGGCAGTTCCTGATGGCCGAGAAGAAATACTGGCTGCTGCCGATCGTGATCGTCTTCGTGCTGTTCGGCATGCTGATCGTCTTCTCGCAGACGAGCGCCGTTGCCCCGTTCATCTACACCTTGTTCTAGTTCGGTTCTAGTTCGTGCCCACGCGCATTCTCGGCATCTCCGCCTACTACCACGACTCGGCCGCGTGCCTCGTGGAAGACGGCCGCATCGTGGCCGCGGCGCAGGAGGAGCGCTTCACGCGCAAGAAGCACGACCCGGCGTTCCCGTCGCGCGCGGTGGCCTATTGCCTGGCGGAAGCCGGCATCTCGGCCAGCCAGCTCGATCACGTCGGGTTCTACGAGAAGCCGCTGGTCAAGTTCGAGCGCCTGCTCGAAACCTACGTGGCATCGGCGCCGGCGGGCCTCAAATCCTACTTGATGGCCATGCCGCTGTGGCTCAGCGAAAAGCTGTGGATGGCCGACGACATCCGCGACCATCTCGAGGGCTGCCAGGCCGACGTGTTGTTCGGCGAACATCACGAGTCGCATGCCGCCTCCGCCTTCTACCCGTCGCCGTTCGAGCAGGCGGCGGTGGTGACGATTGACGGCGTGGGCGAGTGGGCGACCTCTTCCATCGGCGTCGGTAAGGGTCACGACCTCGAGATCCTGCGCGAGCAACGCTTCCCGCACTCGCTCGGACTGCTCTACTCGGCGTTTACCTACTTCGCCGGCTTCAAGGTGAACTCCGGCGAGTACAAGGTCATGGGCCTCGCCCCATACGGCGAGCCGTCATTCGTCAAGACCATCAAGGACCAGCTGATCGAGATTCGAGACGATGGCAGCCTGTGGTTGAACCAGGAGTACTTCACCTACGCGGCCGGTCTGACGATGACCGGGACAAAGATGGAGCACGTGCTGGGCGGCCCGGCGCGCGCGCCCGAGAGTCCGCTCACGCAACGCGAGATGGACCTGGCGCGCTCGATCCAGGAAATCACCGAGGAGGTCATGCTGAAGATGACCGCCTTCGCGCACCGCGAAACCGGCATGCGCGATCTGTGTCTCGCGGGTGGCGTGGCGTTGAACTGCGTCGGCAACGGCCGCATCTTGCGGGAAGGCCCGTTCGACCAGGTGTTCGTGCAGCCGGCCGCCGGTGACGCCGGCGGCGCACTCGGCGTGGCCATGAGCATCTGGCATCGCCACCTGAACCAGCCGAGGGTAAGTCCGGAGGCCGCCGGGACTTGGGTGCGCCCCGCCTTCGCCAAGGCTACGGCGGGCAAGCCCCAGCCCCCCAGCTCTCCCAGCCCCCCTAAGTATTCCGACGGCATGAGTGGATCGTTCTTGGGACCTCAATTCAGCGAGGCAGAAATTCAAGCGTTCATCGACAGTCGGGGCATTGTCGCCCGGCGATTCGAACCCCCGGCGGTCGCCGACGAAGTGGCGGCGTTGCTCGCTTCCGAGAACGTCATCGGCCTGCTGCAGGGTCGCATGGAGTTTGGTCCGCGCGCCCTTGGTGGCCGGTCGATCATCGCCGACGCGCGCTCGACGAAGATGCAGTCGATCCTGAACCTCAAGATCAAGTTCCGCGAGTCGTTCCGGCCGTTCGCGCCAACGGTGCTGCGCGATCGCGTCGCCGACTGGTTCGAGCTCGACGGCGACAGCCCTTACATGCTGATGGTGGCCGACGTCCAGCAGTCGCGCCGCCTGCCGGTGCCTGCCGAGGCCGGCTCGCTCTGGGGCATCGAGAAGCTGAGCGTGCTGCGCTCGACCGTGCCCTCGATCACGCACGTCGATTTCTCCGCCCGCATCCAGACCGTGCGGCCGGGCGTGAACGGCTTGTATTACGAGATCGTCGAGGCGTTCAACCGGCGGACCGGCTGCCCGGTGATCGTCAACACCTCGTTCAACGTGCGAGGCGAACCCATCGTGTGCACGCCGGAGGATGCCTACCGCTGCTTCCAGCGCACGCACATGGACGTGCTCGTGTTGGAGAACTTCATCATCGAGCGTTCCGCGCAGGGCCCCATGCCCGTAGACGAATCCTGGAAATCAGAGTTTGCGCTTGACTGAGCTGTCCGATCGGCCCGAACGCATTTCGTGGGCCGCGTATTGGGAGCTGCTCATGAACCTCACGCGTCGCGAGGTCAAGGGCCGCTACACCCAGTCGCTCTTCGGCATTGGCTGGGCCATCGCGCAGCCGCTGGCGACGATGGCGGTGTTCACGTTGGTGTTTTCTCGATTGGCGGCCATCCCGTCGGGCGGGGCGCCCTATCCGCTCTTTGCTTACGCCGCGCTGGTGCCCTGGTTCTTCTTCTCCAACTCGGTGAACTCCGGCACCCTCAGCCTGATCACCTACCGGAACATCGTCACCAAGACCTACTTCCCGAGGGAAATCGTGCCGCTGGCGCAGGTCGGCTCGCGGCTGGTGGACTTGACCGCTTCGGCCGGCCTGTTCGCGTTGCTGATGGTCTATTACGGCGTCGCCCCGGGGCCGTGGGCGCTGCTGTTGCCCTTGTTCATCGTCATGCTGGTGGCGTTCGCCGTCGGCATCACGCTGGTCACTTCGTCGGTCAACGTGTTTTACCGCGACGTCAACCCGGTGGTGCAGATCGGCCTGCAGTTGTGGCTGTACCTGACGCCGGTGGCCTATCCGCTGTCGGCGGTCAATGAACGGTATCACCCGTTCTTCATGTTGAACCCGCTGACCGCCATTGTTGAAGGCCTGCGGTCGATTCTTCTGTTTGGGCGCGCACCCGACTGGACGCTGGTCGCCACCTCAGGTGCGCTGATCATCACCCTGCTAGTTGTCGCCAGCGTGATGTTCAAGCGCATGGATAAGTACTTCGCGGATGTCATCTAACCTGGCCATTCGTCTCGACGGGGTCACCAAGCGCTACCGGACCGGGCGCTCGCGCACGCTGGTGGATCTGATCGCGTCCGGCATGGACGGCTTGCGGGGCAAGGCCACCGAGGTGCACAGCACCTCGCGCGGCAAAATCGACGGCACCATCCTGGCCCTGCGCGATGTCAGCTTCGAGGTGCCCAAGGGCGCTGGCCTGGGCGTGATCGGACGCAATGGCGCCGGCAAGACGACGCTGCTGAAGCTGATCTCGAGGGTAACTTGGCCGACCAGCGGGCGGGTGCGCGTCGCGGGTCATGCCGTGTCGCTGATCGAGTTGGGGGCCGGGTTTCACCCCGAACTGACCGGACGCGAAAACGTCTACCTGGGCGGCGGCCTGTTCGGGCTGACCAGGAAAGAAATCGACCGGCACTTCGACGCCATTGTCCATTTCGCCGATGTCGAACGGCTGATCGACACCCCGATGAAGCGCTACTCGTCCGGTCTGTATGCGCGACTTGGGTTCAGCGTCGCCATCCACAGCCGTCCCGACATCGTCCTCGTCGATGAGGTGCTGTCGGTCGGTGATGCCGCGTTCCGCCGGCGCGCGCTCGAGGCGTTGCGGCAGTTGATCACCGACGGCAAGACCGTGCTGTTCATCTCGCACGACATGTGGAACGTGCGCCGCCTGTGCAGCGACATCCTGTGGATGGAAAACGGTGGCGTGCGGGCGTACGGCCCGGCCGGTGAGATCGCCGAGAAGTACATGAACGAGGTCAACGTCGAGGCCCTCGCCAACCAGGCCACCGCGCTGCAAAGCCATCGCAGCGGCACCGGCGAGGTGCGTTATGTCGCCGTCGACCTGCATACCGACACCGGCGCGCAGACGGGGTTGCTGTCGGCCGGCGAGACCCTGATCGTGCGCGCGTCCTACCGCGCGCACCAGCGGGTGGCGCGACCCGTGTTCCAGGTCGCGATCGTCGACGTCGATAGCGGATTGGTGATCACCACGGCGACCTCGAAGGCCGGCGACGTGCCGCCCACGGTCGAGGGCGACGGGCAGATTCAGTGCCGGTTCGACCACCTGCCCCTGCGGCCGCGGCAGTATGTGCTGCGGCTCTCGATTAGCGACCAGCATCAATTGGGCTCGTATGACGTGGTCACGGCCGGGCCGCGCTTCGCCGTGACCGGCTCGGGCGGCGGCGTCGAGAACCTGGCGGATGAAGAAGACGGCCTGGTGTCGCTGCCGTTCTCGTTCTCGCACGGGGAGGCCCCAAAGGCGTGAGCGGCGCGGGGCCAACCGTGATCGTGTCGGTGCCGCATGGCGGCGCCGCCGGCAACATCCTGCGCACCGGCGTCGTGTCGCGCGTGCTCCAGTCGTATCCCACCGTGCGCGTCGTGCTGGTATCGCCGCTGGTGAAGGATGCGGGCTTCGCAAAAGAGTTCACGCACCCGCGCATCGTCCTCGAGGACCTGCCGGCTCACCAGCCGACGGGTCTTGAGGCCAGGCTGCTGGCCCTGGTGCAGGCCGCCTACCTGGATTCGGGGGTGACCGAATCGGTGAAGATTCGCCGCGCCGAGGCGCTGGAAAAGGGATCGGTCCGCTGGGTCAAGGCCAAGAAGCTGATTGCGTCGGTCGTGTCGCCCTCGCTGGTGAGGCCGCCGACGCGGTATGACCTGAGCGACCGCCTGGTGTCGCATCCGTGGGCCGCAGACCTGTTCGACCGCTACCAGCCATCGATGCTGGTGGTGTCGAACCCCGGCCTCATCCTCTCAGAAGTGCCGCTGCTGCGCGTGGCCGCCAAGCGCAAGATTCGTTCGGTGGCAGTCGATCCGAGCTGGGACAATTTCACGAACAAGCTGATTCCCGTGCGGCGCGTCAATCGCCTGATCGTGTGGAACGACCTGATGAAAGCGCAGGCCGTGGCGCTGCACGGATACCAGCCGGACGAGATTCGCCTGGCCGGCACACCCCAGTGGGACCTGTATTTCAATCCCAGCGTCGTGATCCCGCGCGAGGCGTTCATGAGGCAGGTGGGCGCCGACCCTGCGAAGAAACTGGTCACGCTGACCACGAGCCCATTCGAGCTCTATCCGCACTGCGATCATGTGATCAGCACGCTGATGGCCGCGCAAGCCGCCAACCGGTGGCAGCAGCCCACGCAGATCCTGGTCCGCGTGCATCCACGCGACGATCGGTCGCGCTACGCCGCGTTCGAGACCGCGCCCGGCGTGATCATCGAGAAGCCGTTCCGGCAGACCGTGCGCGCGGGAGACGGCATGGCCGTGGACGTCACGGCCGACAGCCAGCGTCACCTCGCCAACACCATGGCGCACAGCGACGTCGTCGCGCAGGTGGCATCGACGATTGCAATCGAGGCGTCGATCTTCGACACGCCCGTCGTCAATATTTCGTTCGATGGCGAGACGCCGTCGCCGTTCGTGAAATCGGCCCGTCGGTATACCGAGTTCACGCACTTCGTGAACATCCTGAAGCGCGGAGCGGTTCGCGATGCGCGCACGCCCGCCGCCATGGTGGCGCACATCGGCGACTATCTCGACAACCCGTCGCTTGATCGCGACGGCCGCCGGCAGGTCGTGTTGGATCAATGCCAGTTC
Source organism: Acidobacteriota bacterium (assembly GCA_030697165.1). Lineage (NCBI taxonomy): Bacteria > Pseudomonadati > Acidobacteriota > Acidobacteriota bacterium. The sequence continues at coordinate 173,306 of JAUYQQ010000001.1, read as the reverse complement.
CTGGACGGCCGAGCCGCGGAGCGGGTCGCCAATTTTGTGTCCGAGGCGCTCAGAGAAGTCACTGGACTGCCGGTGCCTGCAACCCCATGTGTGGAATCGCTGGTTTCGTCTCGCTAACCGGTAAGCCGGCCGAGCAGGCCCGCCTGGCCGCGATGGTGGGGACGCTGCGCCATCGCGGGCCGGATGATCACGGCCTGTACACCGATGGTCCGGCGGCGCTCGGCGCCGCGCGCCTCAGCATCATCGATGTGGCCGGTGGCCACCAGCCGATTTCGATCGATGGCGGCGCCATCACCGTGTCGCAGAACGGTGAGATCTACAACTACGTCGAGCTGCGCGCGGAACTCGAGCGCGCGGGCCGTCACACCGCGACGGCCTGCGATACCGAGGTCATCGGCCACCTCTACGCCACCGAAGGTATTGCCGGCTTCAAGCGGATGCGAGGCATGTTCGCCGTGGCGATTTGGGATGCGGCCCGCCGCCGCCTGGTGCTGGGGCGCGATCGCGTTGGCAAGAAGCCGCTCTACTACTACCGGCAGAACGGCGAGTTGCTGTTTGGCTCCGAGATCAAGGCGATCCTCGCGGTGCTCGAGCAAGTGCCGTCGGTGAATGCCGGAGCGCTGCTCGACTTCTTCACGTTCGGCTACGTCGCTGGCTCCCAGGCGATCTTCGAGGGCATGCATCGGCTGGAGCCGGGCTCGGCGCTAATCGTCGATACTGCGGCCGGTACGGTCACCCAGGAGCGCTATTGGGGCTGGCCGGACGGCGCGGTCGAAGACCGCCGTTCCGAAGCGGACGTAATCGACGCCTTGCGGGCCGAGCTCGATACCGCCGTGCGCATTCGCCTGCGGTCTGACGTTCCTCTGGGCGCGTTCTTGAGTGGCGGCATGGACTCGGCGGCGGTGCTCGCCTTGATGGCGCGGCACTCGACCCGGCCGGTGCAGACGTTCACCATCGGCTTTGGTGATCCCGCCTACGACGAAGTGACCGAAGCCCGCAGCACCGCCGAGGCCTTTGGTGCCGACCACCACGAGCAGATCGTCACGCCGGACGCGGTCAAGGTCGCCGAGGCCCTCGCCTATCACTACGACGAGCCGTTTGCGGATGCGTCGGCCATCCCGACCTACTACGTGTCGGAGCTGGCGCGGAAACACGTCACGGTGTGCCTGTCGGGCGATGGCGGCGACGAGTTGTTCGCGGGCTACACACCCTATGCCGATGCCCTCAAGCGCGTTGGTTCGAGCGGCGAACGCGCCATGCGTAGCGTGATCCAGGCCGGTGCGCGACTGGTGCCGGTGCACGCGCGTGGCAAGGGGCGCCTCAGCACGATGGGACTCGGCCCCGAAGGCTGGTTCGTGTGGCGTCGCACCGTGTTCCCCGACTACCTGCTCGAGGCCGTCGTCGCGCCCGACGTCGTCAAGTCTGCGACCCTGCCTGAACGTGCCGCCGTCGAACAGATTCGCGATGCGGAGGGCACGTTGCTGACGCGCCTGCAGCACTGGGATCAGCAGCACTACCTGGTTGACGACATCATGGTGAAGGTCGATCGCGCGACGATGGCGCATTCGCTGGAGGCGAGGTGCCCGTTGTTGGATCACCATGTGATCGAGCTGGCCGGCGCGCAAGCCTCGGTCCGCCACGGTGATGCGCAGACCACGAAGCGACTGTTCCGCAAGGTGATCGAGCCGTGGGTGCCCGCGGCCGTGTTGACCCGGCCGAAGAAGGGCTTCGGTGTGCCGCTGCGGCGCTGGTTCCAGGAAGGGATGATTCGCTGGGCCCGCGAGATTCTCGTCGACCCAAGAACCCAGCAACGTGGCTGGACGCAGTCGGCCGAAGTCACCGCCATGCTCCTGCAGCACGAACAGGGCAGTCGCGACCACGCCAAGCGAATCTGGGCGCTCGTCTGTCTCGAGTTGTGGGCGCGCCAGCATGTCGACCGTGTTCAGTCGGATGCCCAGGCATGCGCGTAACCATGCTCGTGCGCTGCCTCGCCATGATGCGTGGCGGGGGCGAGACGCGTCACCTCAACTGGATGCGCGAACTGCAGGCGCTTGGCGTGGACGTCGACGTGATTACCGGACAGCCGTTGCTGTTCGGCGGCCCGCGCCATCCGATCGCTGGCGACCACGTCACCGTGCTGCGCTCGCCGTACGTGCGCGATGCCGTCTATCGGTGGCAGCACACGCGCGGGTTCGGGCGCCTCACCATGAACGCGCTGCACTGGGATGAAGACTGGTTCTGTCGAGCCGCGTGGCGCCGCATCGCGGCGAGGACCGTGCGGCCCGACATTGTGCATGCGCATGCGCTCTATCAGGCGGCCAGCGTGCGGCCCGTGAACATCCCGGTGGTGATCAACTTTCCTGGTGAACCGCATCCCAGCTACCTGCCAGACATCCGGCAAGCGGATGCGCTGGTGGCCGATGGGTGGGCGGCGGAGCACTTGCCGGCAATCGTTGGCAAGCCGGTGCATGCCGTGCCCAAGGGTGTCGATGCGGAGCTCTTCCGGCCCACCGGGGCCAACCTCCGCCAGGTACTCGGCCTCGGCGATCGTCGCATCGTCTTGTCGGTCGGACGCTTTGTGCCGATCAAGAACATGGCGCTGCTGATTGAGGCGTTGGCGAAGATGGTGCCCGCGGATCCCAGCCTGCATCTGTTGCTGGTCGGCGAAGGCCCCGAGCTACAGTCGTTGAAGGATCAAGCTGGACGCCTCGGTGTCGCCCGCGCGGTGACGTTCGCCGGCTACGTGCCGCAGGCGGAGATGGCGCCGTACTACCGCACCGCCGATCTGTTCGCGCTGGGATCCGACTTCGACAACTCACCGAACGTCGTGCTCGAGGCCATGGCCTGTGGCCTTCCGGTGGTTGCCACTGCGGTTGGCGGCGTCGCCGAGTACATCGCTTCAGGCCGGGGCGGAGATCTCGTGCCGCGCGGTGATGCGACCGCCATGTCGGGAGTGCTCGGCGATTGGATGTCGAGCGTCGAACGCCGGCGCGCGGCCGGCGCCTTCAACCGCCAACGCGTCTTGCAGGAGTTCTCGTGGCGGGCGAGTGCGACCCGGCTCCTTGAGGTCTATCGCGGCGTCCTTCAGGACCGGCACCAGATGAAGGCCACCGCGTGAAGGTGGCGCTGCGAGACGATGACACGTGTTACTTCACGTCGCCCGAGACGCTCGAGCGCATCTACCACGATGTGTGGGACCGCATCCCGGTCTGCCTGGCCACCGTCCCGTTTGCCATCGGCTACGAGCGTAAGGGCATCCCGCAGGAACATTGGCGATCGGACGAGTCGTTTGCGATCGAGAAGAACACCGCGCTGGTTCCGTTCCTCAAGGACCAGATTGGCCGAGGCCGCGTCACCATCGCCCTGCACGGCTACACGCACCAGGATTACCCGAACGGCTACGAGTTCCAGGCGGCGCCCGATCCCGAACGGCGTGTCCGCGAAGGACTGCAGTATTTGAAGGGCACGTTGGGCGCGCCGATTTCGGTGTTCGTGCCGCCTCATAACGCGATCTCGAAACGGGGCATGCAAGCCGTGGCCAGCCATGGCCTCAACCTGTTGGGCTCGTTCCTGTCGTTTAGGCCCTCAATGCGGGCGTGGGATGCGAACACGCTGGGCAACTGGTGGCGGATTCGAAGCTACCGGGCGGCGACCGGCCGCACGAAGCGCGATGCCATGGTCTATCCCCACGTGCTGCGCTATTCCCGGCACGCCGAGTTCGGCTGCCACAGTCTGATCCCCGGGACCACCGTCGAGGAACTGGTGAAAGGCTTCGATGAGGCCCGCGCCGTCGGCGGCGACTTCTGCGTGGCGACGCATTACTGGGAGGTCGATCAGGCGATCAAGGACGTGCTGCTTCGCTTTCTCGACCACGTCGAGCGCGTGCCTGAAGTGAAGATGGTGACCGCGGAATCGCTGTTTGCATGACGAAGGCTGAGCAAACACCTTGGGCCGCGAAGGCCGCCGCGCTGTACGACGCGGCCTACGCCGACCGCTATCGCAGCCACGACGACAGCCTGGTTGATAGCGGCCCGTATCTCGGCTTCGTCGCGTGGCTGCAGCGCGTGTGTGCCCGGTTCACGTCGTCGGCCGACGCCCTCGAGATTGGCTGCGGCACGGGCCGCTACTTCAGCGCGCTGCAGAACGTGCGGACCCTCGTCGGCCTTGACGCCTCGCCCGCGATGCTGGCGCTGGCCGCGCACCCGTTTCGTGAAGCCGCGATCACCGTCGAGCGCGTGACCTTGCTTGAGGGCGATGCGCTGGCACACGACTTCTCGGCCGGCAGCTTTGACCTGGTCTACTCGATTGGCGTGCTCGCCGAACATGTGCCCCTGCAGGCGGAGTTGGTGGGCCGCGTCCACTCGTGGCTGCGGCGAGGCGGCCGATTTGCGTTTTCGACCGTGCACCCGGCCTCACCGTCGGTGCCGCAGACGGCCGCGCGCCGGTTGGGCTCGGCGCTGATGCCGTGGGTTCCCGGTCCGCTGCACGCCTATCTGCGCGATCGCTACCTGGCAGGTGGCCTCTATGCCGATGAGACCTATCTGCGGGGGCTGCTCGCTGACGGTTTCGAGATTGAATCCATCGAACGGTTTGTGTCCGAAGCGCACCTGCATTGCCTGTGCGTGGCTCGCCGGGTGACCCGATGAGCGCGCGCCGCTCGCTGGTAATCGGCGGTCTCGGCTTCATTGGCGTGAACCTGGCCGAGCGCCTGCTGACGGCCGGCGATGAGGTCACCCTGGTGACGCCGAACCGGGCCCGTCACGAGGCACGCGCCGCGGCCTTCGCCGATCGCGGCGCCCACATCGTGGAAGGCGACCTGCGCGACCGCGACGCCATGGCCAAGGCCGTAGCCGGCCAGCACCTCGTCTTCAACCTGGCCGGCGAGTCGGGCGCGGTTCGCAGCATGGAGGATCCGTGGACGGATCTCGACGTCAACTGCATGGGCAACCTGTCGCTGCTCGAGGCACTGCGCACCGCCAATCGCGATGCGCGCCTGGTGTTCGTGGGCTCTCGACTGCAGTACGGCAAGCAGGATCAGCAGCCGGTCGGTGAAGACCAGGAACCGGATCCGCTGTGCCTCCACGCCATTCACAAGCTGACGGTTGAGCGCTACCTGCGGCTCTACGGCACGCTCTACGGCATCAAGTACACCATCGCTCGCGTGACCAATCCTTACGGCCCTGGACAGCCCGAAAGCCGCACCGCCTACGGCATTGTCAATCGCCTGATTCACCTGGCGCTGGCCGGCAAGCCGCTGACGGTCTATGGCGATGGCGCGCAGCGTCGCGACTACATCTACGTGGACGATCTCGTGACGGCGCTGGTGATGTTGGCGGAATCACCGGTCAGCGCCGGTCGCGCCTACAACGTCGGTTCGGGCACGGGCACGCGCTTGATCGACATGGCGCGCACCGTCATTGAGATCGCGGGTGGCGGACGCGTCGAGCACGTGGATTGGCCGGCGCTGGCCGGCCAGATTGAGACCGGCGATTTCATCGCCGACATCTCACGGATCGAACGCGAGTTGGGCTGGCGACCCGCCATCGGCCTGCGGGACGGGCTTGAACGCACCGTGGCGCTGTCGCGGGGACAGGTGCAGGCATGAGCGGTGGTCGCACCAGGGTGCTCTTTCTGTCACACGCCTACATGGTGGGCGGTGCCGAAGAGATGGTCCTCAATCTCGTTCGCCACTTGCCGGAACGGTTCGAGCCGGCGGTCGTGTGCATCCACGAGGCCGGACCGATCGGCGAGGAGATCGCGCGCACTGGCGTGCCGTTCAAGGTGCTGGGCCTGACGCCGGGCCTGTTGCGGCCGTTCGATGTGCTGCGCCTGCGCGACTTCCTGATCGAGTGCGAGCCGACCATCGTGCACACCTTCCTGCTCACCGGCAGCCTCTACGGCCGCTTTGCCGCCATGATGGCGCACGTGCCGGTGATTATCGGCACCGAGGTGAACATCTACCAGCACAAGAAATCGACGCACGCGCGGCTCGAGAAATGGCTGATGCGTCGCACCGACACCGTCGTCGCCTCGGCCGCCTCCGTGCGCGAGTTCTACATCGATCAGGTGAAGGCCGATCCGTCCAAGGTCGAGGTGATCTACAACGCGGTGGACTGGACGCAGTTGCAGACGACGATGAGCAGGGAGGAATTCCTGGCGTCGGTCGGCGTGCCGCAGGATGTGCCGGTGGCCGGGATTATCGCCAGGTTGACCCCCCAGAAGGCGCACCAGGTGCTGTTCGATGCGATTGCGCACGACCCGGGCCTGGCGAAGCTGCACCTGCTCGTCGTGGGCGACGGCGAACTGCGGTCGTCGCTGACCGCGAGTGCCCAGACCTTGCGCATCGAGGAGCGGGTCCACTTCCTCGGCGCCCGGCGCGACCTGGGCAACATCCTCGCCTCGATCGATCTGTTTGCCATGCCGTCGTACTGGGAGGGCCTGCCGTTGTCGATGGTGCTGGCCATGGGCGCCGGCCTGCCGGTGGTCGCATCACGCGTCGCGGGCATTCCCGAGGTCGTGAAAGACGGCGTGAGCGGACTGCTCGTGACGCCCGGGGACACCGCCGAGCTGGCGGCGGCGCTCAATCGCGTCGTGCACGACGACACGCTGCGCGTGTTGCTGGGGCAGGAAGCGCGCGCGTTCGTGCGTCCGCGATTCGGTGTCGATGGCTACGTCGCGTCGGTGACCGCGATGTACGACCGGCTGTTGGCGGAGAAAGGCCTGGCGCCAGCCTTGAGCGGAGTCGAAAGGTGAGGCTCGGCATCGTGTATCACATGCCGTTCTGGCGGGCCGCCGACGGCAGCCTGCGCGAAGTGGAGGGCTCGTTCGCCCGCTACGTAGATTCGCTGGCGCCGTATTTCGACGAGATCTCGCTGTGCGTGCCGGTGCTGGCCGAGGCGCGCGGCGAAGGCACGCCCATTCGCGCCACCAACGTCACGCTGGCGCCGCTGCCGAACTTCGAAGGGCCGGTGCATTTCTATCCGCAGTTCCTGGTGATGCTGCCGCGGATCTGGCGCTGGGTTCGCGGCATCGATGTGCTGCACTGCCGCATTCCAAGCCCCGCAGCGATTTTCGCGTTCGTCATCGCCCGTCTGCATTCGCGGCCGTCATTCGTGCTGATTGTCGGCGACCTGAAGGCGTTGCTGCCGACCATGCCGTATCAGGGCGTCAAGAAGGTCCTGTGGCGCGGCTACACCGCGTTCGAAGAGTGGGCGGTGCAGTGGATGTCGGATCGCTCGGTGGCGTTCGCCAACGGCGAAGCGCTGGCGGCCAAGCACTCGACCGCCGCGAAGGCGGTGATTGCCACTACGACCACCACCATCAGCGCCGCCGACATCTCATCGCGGGCCGACATAGACGCTGGCGATACCCTGCGCGTGTTGTGTGTCAGCCGCATCGATCCTCGTAAGGGGCTCCGGGTACTGCCCGAGGTCGTGAAGCTGCTGGGTGACCAGGGCATCGCCCTCGTGCTCGACATCGTCGGACCGGCCGTCGGCCGTCCTGGCGCAGAAGAGCAGTCGGCGATTGCCTCCGAAGCGCAACGCCTTGGCGTCGGCGATCGGGTGCGGTGTCTCGGGCCGGTGCCGTTGGAGAAGTTGTTGCCGCTCTACCGAGGCTACGACGTGTTCGTGCTGCCGACCTTGCCGGGCGAAGGCATTCCGCGCGTCCTGCTCGAAGCCATGACCGCGGGCGTGCCGGTGGTGACGACGAGGGTCGCTGGCATCCCCAGCCTGATCCAGCACGAGGTTAACGGCCTGTTGGTCGAGGCGCCAACGGCGGCCGCGGTGGCGGGTGCGATCTCGCGGGTGGTGCACGACGCGGGTCTTCGCCGCCGGCTGATCGCCAACGGTTACGAAACCGCGCGCGGGTTCACGCTCGAGGCGCAGGCGGCGCGGCTGTTGGCGGAAGTGTCGGCGCTGCTGCCGGTCACGTTGAAGCAGCCGGCGACGGTGACTGTCGCGTGAGTGACCGGCGCAGGATCTGCTTCGTGTTGCCGTCGTTGTCCGGTGGGGGAGCGGAGCGTGCGGCCGTGCACATCCTGAACGCGCTGGATGAACGGCAGTGGGACCGCTCGATGTACTTGTTCGATCGGGTGGGACCTTACCTTGATGAAGTCGCGCCCGCGATTCGCGTGTCTGCCGGTACGGTCCACTCGCGGTGGGGCCGGTGGCAGGCCCTGCGGCGCTTCATTCGTGAAACCCGTCCTGAGATTGTCGTGTCGTTCCTGAGTTACTTCTCGGTGCTGACGGCCACGCGGGCGGCCGGCGTCGGCGCGCGCGTGGTGTTCAACCAGCAGACGCCGATGACGGCCTTCCTTGCCGACGGCGACTATCCCTGGCGTGGGCGCTGGCATCGCCGCTTGTTCTCGCTCGTGACCCGTGCCGGCTACGCGGCGGCCGATCTCGTCGTCACCACCTCGCATGGGGTGGCCGAGGAACTCCAGGCCGCGTTTGGCGTCGATCCCGCCCACGTGCGCGTCGTGCCGAATCCTGTTGATCTCGATCGCGTGGCGGCTGCTGCTCAGGAACCTCTGGACACCGAGTTCGAGTCGCAGTGGACCTCGCCCGTGATCGTCGCGGCCGGCCGGTTGGCCGAGGCCAAGGACTACCCGCTGCTGATCGATGCGATGGCGTTGTTGCGACAGCGAATGCCGGCGAAGCTGTTCATCCTGGGACAGGGTGAACTCGAGGGCGCGATTCGCGCCCGCATCGCGGAGCGTGGCCTGACCGACGCGGTGGTGCTGTGCGGCTTTCAGCGCAACCCCTGGAAGTTCATCGCCAAAGCCGACGTGTTTGCGCTCACGTCTCATTACGAGGGGTTCGGCAACGTGCTGGTGGAAGCAATGGCCTGCGGCGTGCCCGTCGTCGCCACCGCCTCCGCCGGCACGAGAGACATCGTTCGTCCGGGACTCGATGGCGAATTGGTTCAAGACCATACGCCGGAGGCGGTCGCCGCCGCGCTCGCGCGCGTGTTGGGCGATAACGCCCTGCGCGCAGAGATGTCGGCGACTGCACGCAAGCACGCCGCGGATTTCGCGTTACGCGTGGTGTCCGCGAAGTACGACGCGTTGTTTGAGGGGCTTCTGGCGTGACGCCATGGATGTGGGCGGCGGCCGCTGGCTTGGCAATCGGATTTGCCTATACGCTCTCGCCGCTGACAATCATCTTCCTGGCGCTGCTCGCTCCGATGTGGCGGTGGGTGAGTCGAGGTTTATCGGCGGTCGAGCGGCGATGGTTGCTTTCGGTGTTGTGCCTCGCGATTGCCCTACGCCTGCTGGTAATCGGTGGCCTGTTTCTGACTGCCGACTCCGATATCCCCTACGCGAACTTCTTTGGCGACGAGGAGTTCTTCAAGCGAAAGACCACCTGGCTTCGCAATGTCGGCATGGGGATACCAATTTCCACGGCGGACTACATATACGCCTTTGACATGGTCGGTGGGAGTAGCTATCTCCAAGTGCTCATGTATCTCCAGGCCCTACTGGGCCTGGCTCCGTACGGCATTCATGTGTTGAATGCCGGACTCTACCTTGTTGCGGTGCTGGTACTGTACCGATTGTCGCGCATCGCCTTCGGCGGCCTCGCGGCGCTAACTGGTCTCGCGCTGCTCCTGTTCCTGCCCAGCCTGTTCACATGGTCGGTGTCCGCCCTGAAGGAGCCCTTGTATTTTCTGGCGGCGGCGCTGGTTGTGGCCGGGGCTTGGGCGGCGGCGCGGGCGCGCGCCTCATGGCGGCCCCCAGCATTCGTCGCACTGGCGATCGGCGGTCTGGCGCTGCAAACGCTGCGTGAGGGCGGCCTCGTACTGACGGTGACAGGGGTGGTTGGGGGATACCTTCTTTCCTATGTCATTCAGCGACCGCGGGTCCTGATGGGCGTGTGCGTCGCAGCGCCGGTCGTCGTCCTCCTCGCGTTCACGCGGCCGGCCGTGCAGGAACGCGCGTGGGTGTTCGTCCACCAGGCGGCGGAAAAGCACTGGGGGCATATCAACACCGCCGGGCTCACCTACAAGCTGATGCCGTCTGAGTTCTACGAGCACCGACGCGCGATCCAAGCGATGACGGTTGCCGACGTCGGGCGCTATACGGTTCGCGCGGTGTGGGCCTATGTCACCATCCCGGTGCCATGGGAGATCGAGTCGCGATCAGCGCTCGCGTATCTTCCCGAACAAATGGTCTGGTACTCCGTTCTGGCGCTCCTGCCTATTGGCATCGTCGCTGGGTTCCGGCGGGATCCGCTGCTCACCAGCCTTCTCTTGGCCCACGGCGCCGCCGCCGTCATGATGGTGGCGCTCTCTGGCGGCAACGTGGGCACGCTGATTCGGCACCGGGGCCTGGCGATGCCCTATCTGGCGTGGCTGGCGGGACTTGGTGGCGTGGTTGCTGCGCAGTTACTGTTGGCCCGGTCGAGCGTCGGGCGGCCGGTTACCAATCAACTCAGACTCGGTTCCAAGGCTGGTCTCACATGGCTCTAGTCGACGAACACGGCCGCATCCTGGGCCGCTTCAACCTCCTGGATGTTGCAATGGCGGTCCTGCTGCTCGGTCTCATCCCGCTGGGCTACGGCGGCTACGCACTCTTCAGGGTCCCCTTGCCGCGATTGACCGCCGTTGCTCCTGCCTCCGTGCAGTTCGACAAGGAGATGCGGGTTACGATTCGCGGTGAGAACCTCCGGCCCTACATGCGGGTGTCGTTGGGGACCTTTCAGACCCGCACGTTCCTGTTCAAGGACTCGACAACCGCGGAGGTCGTCTTCGACGGTATTCCGACCGGCAAGTACGACGTGGTGTTGTACGACTTCGCGCAAGAGCGGCACCGCTTGGCAGCCGCCCTCACGATTGCGCCTCCGCCGCTGCCCACGACCAGCGTTCATATCGCCGGATTCCTGACCGGGGTGCCGGCAGGCCAGGTGGCACGATTTACCGCGGGATACGTGTTTCCTCAGAATGGCGAAATCCTGGCGGCCGGGGACCCGGTGCCGGATGCCGCGAGGGTCGTGACGGGGGACCACAGCATTGAGATACCGGTGCCGGCGACGGTGCGCATTCCCGTGCTGCTGCGAATGCTCTGCAATATCCAGACAGCCGGCAGCGGCGGCGGCGTCGCTGAATGCCGGACCAACACCGCGATCTTTCCGTCCGCCTACCTGAACCTGGCGACGGACGAGGGGACTCTGCCCCTGCTTGTGATTGACGTGCAGCCACCGCTGCGGCCCACGATGGTCGAAATTCATGCGCGGGTTGCTGGTCCGGAGGAGGCGGCCATGCTCATGCAGGCCGGCGACAAGGACCTAGGGGCATCTCAGAATGAATTCGCTGCCGGCGCCGTGGTGATCTCACCGCCGAACGCCAGCCGCGACTTTCGACTCCGCATCCCGGCCTTCCCAACGCTCACTGGCTGGCAGTACGCGGGCCAGATGTTGAGAGTCGGCGGGCCACTTCAGGTCACGACACCCCGCTACCAGTTCAGCAGCACCGTCCTGTGGGCGCCTCCGCTACCGGCGCCGACGGCCACGCCATGACCGTTACCGACTTCATCGCGGTCAATTTTCGTGACGCCGAGCGGCGGCTGGGGCGGCTGACCGAGAGTGTAACGGACGACCAAAGCGTGATGTGGCGGATCGTTGACGAAAGCGCAATCGGCAAGTTCTTGGTCTGGATCGTCCAGCAGTGCGATAGGGCGCAGTCAACTTCCCTAGCCATGGCGAGATGGCGCCGGGTCGCGAGTTCATGGGAGGCATCCGGACCGGTGGGACGGATGCGGATGACGGGAGTGGTGTTGCTGGTGGCGGTGGGTGTCCACGTCATGCTGGCGGTAGTCTCGAAACCCGTCGGCGGCTGGTGGCTGATCCTGCCAGGAATCGTCGGCCTGTTTGGCGTCACCGCCATCACGCTGTCGTTTCTCGGGCCGCCCACCAAGGTGCGCGATTGAACGACCGCAAGATCCGGGTTTTGGTCGTGTCGCCGATCCCCGAAGAGGGGGCCGGTTGCCGATTCCGGATTGGGCACTACATCCCATACCTCGAGGCCAATGGCTTCGAGGTGACGTTGATTTCGCTCTTCACGACCAGCTTCTTCCGGCTGGTTTACAAACCGGGCAATCTCGGAATCAAGGCGTTAAGGTTCGCCGGCCTGGTGCTGCGCCACCTGTGGCGGCTGCGCCGCGCCAGGGACTACGACGTCATCTTCATTTACCGGGAGATATTCCCCGTAGGGCCAGCGCTGGTGGAGTGGCTCTTGTCACGGTTTGGCCCACCGATCGTGTTCGACTTCGATGACGCTATTTTTCTGCCGAGTGTGAGCGAAGCCAATCGCCTGATCGCCACGCTCAAGATGCCCAGCAAGGTTGCGACCATCGTGCGCGGCAGCGCCCACACTGTTGTTGGCAACGATTACCTCGCCGCCTATGCCCGCCAGTTCAGCGACGCCGTGACGACCATTCCCACGTGCGTGGATACCAGCCGGTTTACGCCGCAGGCCAGAGCGCCGCGCGCCGTGCCCATCGTTGGCTGGATCGGCAGCCCGACCACTGCCAGCTACATCAAGGGGCTGGGCGAGGTGCTGCAGCGGGTCGCCGAACAGCATCCCTTCGTCCTCAACGTGAGCGGCACCGGCGAGCCGATCGCAATTCCCGGTGTCCAGGTGGAGAACCCCAGCTGGGCCCTTGATGGGGAGATCGACCTCTTCCGTAACTGCGACATCGGCGTCTATCCACTGGTGGACGATGCGTGGGCGAAGGGCAAGTGCGGGTTCAAGGCCATCGAGTTCATGGCGTGTGGCGTGCCAGTGGTAGCCTCGGCCGTAGGCGTCAATCGCGAAATCATTGAAGACGGCGTGAACGGCTATCTCGCGGCAACGGATAATGAATGGGTGGAGAAGCTGGCCCGGCTGATCGCCGACCCGGCGCTCCGCGCCCGCTTTGCTGCCGCGGGCCGTCGCACGATCGAGGAACGCTACTCGCTGCACGTCAACGCGCCGAAGCTGGCAGATGTGCTTAGTCGGGCGGCCAGGAGAGCTGCGTGAAGAATTTTGCCATTACCGGCGTGGCCGGCTACATCGCACCACGCCACCTCAAGGCCATCCAGGATACGGGCAGCCGCCTGGTGGCAGCCACCGATCCGCACGACGCCGTCGGCATTCTCGATCGGTTCGCCTTCGACGTGCGCTTCTTCACCGAGATCGAGCGCTTCGATCGCCATCTCGAGAAGCTGCGCCGCGGACCCGCGGATCAGCGGGTGGACTACGTCAGCATCTGTTCGCCCAATCACCTGCACGACGCGCACATCCGGTTGGCGCTGCGAGTGGGCGCGAACGCGATCTGCGAGAAGCCGCTCGTTATCAATCCCTGGAACCTCGATGCGCTGCAGGAGATCGAGCGCGAAACCGGGCGCAGCGTCAAGACCATCCTGCAGCTGCGCGTGCATCCCCAGCTCATCGCCCTGCGCGAGCAGCTGCTGGCCGATACCTCGAGGCGCCATCAGGTGTGCCTCACCTACATTACCGCCCGCGGCTCCTGGTACGACACGTCGTGGAAGGGCCACGTCGAGCGCTCCGGCGGCATTGTCACCAACATCGGCATCCACTTTTTCGACCTGTTGATCTGGTTGTTTGGAGGCGTCCGGTCGTCGCAGGTGAACCTGCGGGATCTGCATGAGGCCGCGGGAGTGCTCGACCTCGAGCGCGCCGACGTGCAGTGGTTCCTGTCCACCGACAGTTCGAAACTGCCCTTCACGCCGGAACCCGGCAAGAAGACCACCTTCCGCTCGATCATGGTGGACGGCCAGGAGATCGAGTTCAGTGAAGGGTTCACCGACCTCCACACGCGCGTCTACGAGCAAGTGTTGGCAGGGGCCGGCTTCGGCATCGACGATGCGAGGCCGTCGATTGAACTGACCTCGACCATTCGCACGGCAGACGTGGTCACGAGTCCTCAGGCGCATCCCAAGGTGGTGCAGCGTGGCTGAGGTGTTCGTGCACGAATCGTCGTACGTGGACGAGGGCTGTGAGATTGGCGAGGGCTCGAAGGTATGGCACTTTTCCCACGTGATGTCGGGAGCGCGCATCGGCAAGCGCTGCAACATCGGCCAGAACGTCGTGATCTCGCCGCAGGTCGTGATTGGCGACAACGTCAAGATCCAGAACAACGTTTCCATCTACACCGGCGTCATCCTCGAAGATGACGTGTTCTGCGGGCCGTCCATGGTGTTCACGAACGTCGTCAATCCGCGCAGCCATGTCTCGCGCAAAGATGAGTACAAGACCACGTTGGTCAAGCAGGGCGCCAGCCTCGGCGCCAACACCACCATCGTCTGCGGCCACACGATTGGCCGCTTTGCGTTTATCGGCGCCGGCTCCGTCGTGACGAAAGACATTCCCGACTACGCGCTGGTGGTTGGCAATCCCGGTCGCATCAGTGGCTGGATGTGCAATTGCGGCGTGAAGCTCGCGGCGGGCGCAACGCCTCCCGCCAAGGCCACCTGTGCGGCGTGTGGCGCGCACTACGCCACTACCGACGGACATCTCGCCCCGGCATGAGCAGCGCGCCTGACCGCGATCTGCTGACAGGCATCCGCGCCTGCATGCAGTCGGCACTGAAGTTGAGCGATGCCGATGCGGCGGCGATTAGCATGACGACGACGCCCGACCAACTACCCGGCTGGACGTCGCAGGCGCACCTCGAGCTGGTGCTGGCACTGGAGCGACAGTTCGACCTGATGTTCGAAGCCGAAGAGATCGCGGAGTTGGCATCGGTGAGGGCGATTGTCGGTGCGCTCGAAAAAGTGAGAACCAACTGACATGGCAACCGTGACACCGCTGGTGGTGCCCCAGGTCAACGTCAACGACGAGACCGTGCGCCTGGAGTGCTGGTCGGTGCCCGATGGGGCGACCGTGGCGGCGGGCGATGCGGTGTGCGATGTCGAGACCACGAAGGCGGCGTCAGAGATCACGACCGACGCCGCCGGTGTGCTGGTGCAGTCGGCAACGGCAGGTGATCAGGTCAGGGTCGGTGCGGTAATCGGCGCCATTGGCCCGACGCGCGAGGCGGCGGCAGCATTTCTCGCGGAGCGCGTCACGGCAACCCGGCCCGTCGCCGGCAGCGGTGCGACTCCCAAGGCGGCCGCCCTGGCGGCTCAGCACGGCGTGTCGCTCGATCAGGTTCGCGCCGCTGGTGTGCAGGGCACGATCAAGGAAACCGACGTGCGTCGATTCATCGACGCATCCGCGGCCTTGCCGGCCGGACTCGACAAGTACCTCTTCCTTGAAGGAGCACTGCCTGGCTTCGATGCCGCGATTGCCGCGAACCTGAGGCGATCCACCCAGGGACTGATCCTGACCAGCGTTGACATGGACTGTCGCCTGGGCGCCACACACGCCGTTGTTAAGGAAGCGCAGGCCGCCGGCCGGATGGTGAGCCTTCTTCACCTTGTGATTGCCGCCGTTGGGCGTGCGCTGCCGTCGTTTCCGCGCCTGACCAGTTTCGTGTGGGAAGGCTCGCTCTACCGTCATACCGCCGTGGACATCGCCTTCGTGGCCCGCGCCGCGGACGGCAAGTTGTTCACCCCGGTGTTGCGGGCCGTGGACCAGTTGTCGCTGGCGGACATTGCCAAGGCCTCGCAGGCGGCGGCACTACGCGCCATGCGCGGTACCGCAAGGGTCGAAGACTTCGAAGGCGCGGCGTTTACGATTTCGCAGGTGCCGGTCCCCGGCACCACCCGCGTAGCCGCGCTGCCGAGCTTTGGTCAGTCCGCGATTCTCGGCGTGTCGTCCGAGCGCATGGCCGTCGGCTGGGTCGACGGCGTGGCCGTGCCTCAGCCGATGGTGACCTTCACCCTCAGCTACGATCATGCGCTCTGCGACGGCGTCTACGCCGCCAGCTTCCTGGCCGCGCTGGTGAAGGACCTGGAGTCGCCCCGATCGTGACCGCGGCAGATCGCTACGCGCAGCTCCTCGGCATTCGTTTGTTCGAGCAGTCGCTGCTCGACCTGTTCTCGACCGGCGCGCTCTCGGGTACGACGCATACCTGTCTTGGCCAGGAGACGGTCGCCGTTGGCGTGGTCTCGGCCATCGACCGCGCCCGCGACATCGTGTTCAGCAATCACCGCGGCCACGGGCATTTCCTGGCGTATTGCGGCGAGGTCGAGCGGCTCTACCTCGAGATTCTCGGCAAGCCTGGTGGCGTCTGTGGCGGCCGGGGCGGCAGCCAGCACCTGCATTTCGATAACTTTTATTCCAACGGAGTCCAGGGCGGCATTGTTCCAGTGGCCACCGGGATGGCGCTGGCCGAGAAGCAGAAGGGCAGTGGCGCGGTCGCCGTGGTGTTTCTCGGTGATGGGACGCTCGGAGAAGGCGTGGTCTACGAATCGTTCAACATCGCCTCGCTGTGGTCGCTGCCGATCGTGTTTGTGATCGAGCACAACGGCTACGCGCAGAGCACGCCGTCGGCGCTGCAGATCGCGGGCGATGTGGCGGCGCGGCCGCGAGCGTTCGGCATTGCCACTGAAGAGTGCCGCTCGACCGATGCCGGCGAGATCTCGGCACACGCCACGAAGACGATCGCTGCCGCCCGGTCTGGCCAGGGGCCGCAGTGCCTGGTGTGCTACACCTATCGGCTTGGCCCACACAGCAAGGGCGACGACACGCGTCCGGAGTCGGAGCTGCGCGAGGCGTGGTCACGCGATCCGCTGAAGGCCGCGCGCGCTGGTCTTGATGACGCTACGGCCGTGACCATCGAGCAGCGCGTCGGCGCCGAAATCCTCGCGGCGCGGACGCGGGCCCTCGAGGCTGCTTCGTAGATGCCCACCGTTCTCGAATCGATCAACCAGGGCCTGCACGGTGCGATGGCTGCGAATGCTCGTGTCGTAGTGCTCGGTGAAGACATTCTCGACCCATACGGTGGCGCGTTCAAGGTGACCAGGGGACTGTCGTCGGCCTATCCCGATCGCGTTTTCACGACACCGATCTCCGAGGCGGCCATCGTTGGTCTGGCCTCGGGCCTGGCGCTGCGCGGGATGCGGCCGATTACTGAGATCATGTTCGGGGACTTCCTGTTTCTCGCCGGTGATCAGCTGGCCAATCACGCGGCCAAGTTTCAGTGGATGTACAACGACCAGGTCAGCGTACCGATGGTGGTGCGCACGCCGATGGGTGCAAGACGCGGCTACGGTCCCACGCACAGCCAGTCGATCGAGAAGCACTTCATGGGCATCCCCGGCCTGTGGGTGGTGGCTCCGCACATCCTTGGCGAGCCGGGAAGGCTGCTGCGGCAAGCTACGCTCGAGTGCGACGCGCCGGTGGTGTTCATCGAGAGCAAGACCTGCTACGGCCGGGCCCTAGTCTCGGCAGTGCCGGGCATGACCTCAACCGTGATTGCGGACGAGGCCTCGCCGTTTCCCACGGTGGTGCTGCGCCACGACCGCAGCGACGTGGCCGACGGCCTGCTGTGGTGCTATGGCGGGATGACGCCGCATTGCCTCGAGGCGGTGCAGCACTTGAAGGACCGTGAGGGCCTGCACCTCGACCTCGCCGTAGTCAGCCAATTGTCCCCCGTGCCAGCGTCACACATTGAGCGGATTGTCGCAGATTGCGAGACCGAGCTGTTTGTCTACGCAGAGGAAGCGAGCGTGGAGCACGGGTGGTCAGCGGAGGTGCTCGCACAGGTGCAGCAGCAGTTGAGTGCGGCTGGGCGTCCGGGCGGCCACGTCCGCATCGGCGGCGCGCACACGCCGATTGCCAGCAGCCGGACTCTTGAAGCAGCGGCCCTGCCGCAAGCGAGCGACATCGTTGCTGGTATCGTTGATTGCTTCTGATGAGCCGTCGTAACGTCTGGTTCGGCTTGCAGGCGATCGGCACCCTGGTCCTGCTGGGCTTGTTGTTCCGAAGTTTCGACTGGGCGCGATTTCTCGACCTGCTGACTTCGTTGTCGCCCGGCTTTTATGCCGGGTCCCTGCTCGTCGTTCTGGCCATCCAGTTGATGACCGCTATCAGATGGCAGATGGTGCTTGGCGCCCTCGGGGTCAACGTGCCGCTCGGCGAAGTGCTGCGACAGGCGCTGATCGGAATGTTTTTCAGCAACCTGATGCCCACGGCGGTGGGCGGCGATGCGGTGAAGGTCTACTACCTTGGGCGCACCGCCGGCTACGCCGAAGTGGGTGCGTCGGTGCTCCTCGATCGCTTCTTGGGGTTCCTGTGGCTGGCGTTCATCGGCTCGGCCATCGCCTGGACGGTGCCCGCCGATTCGGCACTGCTCCAGTTGAACCGTAATCTCCTCACGTTGTTCGCGGTGCTCCTGGCGGGGTTCGCCTCGGCGTCTCAGCTGCCGATTGAGCGAGTGATCGCCCGCATCATGCCCGCGCGGTGGCGGACGCTCGAGGCCAGGCTGGCCGAGTTCATCGGCCTGCTTCGGCGAGGCGCCCTGCGGCCTGCCCCCCTGGCGGTTTCCCTGGTGTTCGCGCTGGCTATGTCGAGGCTGAATACGGAACTGTACCTGCGGTATTTTCAGGCCAACGGCCTGCCCGCACTGCCGGTGCTGCCAGTGATGCTGGTCATTGTCGGCATGGCGGTGTTCGTCAACGTGCCGCTCTCGGTCAATGGGATCGGCCTGCGGGAGCAACTACACGTGCTGCTGTTCGCGGGTCTCGGCGTTCCGCCAGAAGTGGCGGTATGGATCGCGCTGCTTCTGTTCTCGCACTCGCTCGTGCTGAGCCTGGTCGGCTGCGTGTTGTGGCTCAAAGTTAAGCGTGACGTCGTGCCGGCTATACCATGAACGACATCGTCATCCAGGCGCGCGATCTCACGAAGGTCTACCGGCTGTACGCTGGTCCGGGCTACCGCTTTCTCGACATGTTCGGCTTGCTCAAGAACAAGGCAGGCGCCTACACCGAGCACGCCGCGCTGGACCGCGTCAGCCTGGACATTCGCCGAGGCGAGAAGGTTGCGATCATCGGCAGGAACGGCGCGGGCAAGAGCACGCTGCTGAAACTCATCACGCGCGTCATCGAGCCGTCTGCGGGAGTTCTCGAGGTGCGCGCCCAGGCCCATGCGCTGCTACAAATTGGCACCGGCTTCCATCCCGATTTCACCGGCCGTCAGAACGTCTACTCGTACCTCGCCCAGCTCGGTGTCGTGGGAGCCGACGCCGAGAGAAAGTTTGGCGAGATCGTTGAGTTTGCCGAACTCGAGGAGTACATCGATCAGCCCGTCAAGACCTACTCGAGCGGCATGGGCGTCAGGCTGATGTTCGCCACCGCCACCGCCATCACGCCACAACTCCTGGTCCTGGACGAAGTCCTTGGTGTTGGCGACGCGTACTTCGCCGCGAAGAGTTTCAGGCGGATGAAGTCGCTGTGCGAAGGCGCAGGCACGACCTTGCTGCTGGTTACGCACGACGTCTATTCCGCGGTGAAGATGTGCGAGCGGATCATCTGGGTCGACCGCGGCCGCATCCTGATGGATGGCGACGGAGGGACCGTGGTCAAGGCCTATGAGGACTCAATCCGTCAGCAAGAAGAGACCCGGCTCCGGGTGAAGAAGCAGCGCAAGCTGCAGGAAATCAGCGAGACGCTCCCGGTATTACAGCGACCAGAGTACGCGATCGTCGAGATCGCGAGCCGGAGTGGGCGGCCTCAGAATGACCTGGTCTACTTCAGTTCAATCAGGCTCCTAGTGAAGGACGAGCCCGTGGCCGCCTTGCCTCTTGGTGAGGATGCCTTCGAGAGGCGGGACAACTCGCACCTGGAACAGTCTGGGACCGCCTGGGGCACACCACTGGAGTGGGCCGGCAAGCCAGGCAGGGCGCTCTTGAACTACGGCACTCCGTTCCACAAAGTCGCCGGCGTCTTCGCCATCCCCGCGGCGCACGGCGAACTGGCGTTGACCGAGATGAGTTGTGAGGTCGAATACGCTTCGGTTGCGGATTGCGACCTGGTGGTGCGGCTCTTCTACCGCGACCAGGAAACTGAGCTGGGAGTGATCACTGCAGCGTCATCTGCCTGGACTACGTGGCGCCCCGTGACCTCGCCGCAGGTGGCGGTGGGCCGCAGCGCCGGTGGGCTCAACATTACGGGTGTCCACGGGACCGGCACTTTCACGCTGCGCGACGCGCGGTTCGTCGACAATGACGGCTCGGAACTGCATCTGCTCAAGCACGGGGAGGCGGCGAGGCTCGAGATTGACTACACGATTCACGACCCAAGCCTGAGTGAGAATGCGCAAGTCGTGATTGCCTTTCATAAGGACGGCGTTCAGGACGTCTGTCGGTTCATCACCCGCGATCTCATGTTTAGAGCCGCCGACCGCAGCGAGGGGACGATCAGGCTGCAGGTGCCGTCGCTACGAATGACCGACGGCGAATACAGTGTCACCATCATGATCGCGAAAGAGGGGTACTACGACTCGAGTCCCTCGCTGTTCTATACAATCAACCCTGATGTCTATTGCTGCGTCTCACGCATGTTTGACGTCTCAGTGACGGGATCGGGCCTCATCGGCTCGGGCACAGCCCACCTCGCCTTGGGCGATTGGTCGCTGGTGTGATCGCACGGGTAATCAGGGGAGCCAAACCGGTATGTCTAGCGTTGACCGCGTAGACCTGAATTTCCCCGACTGTCTGGCCGCGGACTTCCCGCAGGACGTTCCCGCCGCCCTTGCGGTAGTGGACGACATTGTCGCGAGCATCGCCGGGGCCGACTTCCGGTCGCTGGCCCGCAACTCGCCGGCGCTCGACGCCAGCCAGTGGCAGTGGTCGACGTACTTGAAATGCAGCGTGGCACGCATGGTCCATGCCTCATCGGCGCTGCGGGAGCGCGGGATAACCGGCGGCCGGGCACTGGATGTCGGAGCGTATTTCGGGAACTTCAGCTTGCTGCTGGCCCGGCAGGGCTTCTCGGTTGATGCGCTCGACGCCTTTGGCAGCTATGCGCCCGCCCTCGATGGTCCCAACGCGCTGCTGCGGGCAGCGGGCGTTCGGTTGCTTGACTTCGCCGCGGTTGGACGTGAGTTGGAGCAGTTACCGGCGGCCGAGTACGATGTGGTGCTGTGCACAGGAGTGATCGAGCACATTCCGCACACCCCGCGGTTCCTGCTGGCCGGGCTGGATCGAGTGCTGAAGGTCGGCGGCCAACTGGTGCTCGACACACCCAACTTTGCGCATATCTACAACCGGCAGAAGTTCTCTCGTGGTGAAAGCGTGATGGCTGATCTGCCGGCGCAGTATTACTCGGAGCGGCCGTTCGAGGGACACCACCGGGAATACACGGTCGCTGAGCTGTCGTGGATGCTGGCGCAACTGGGACACGACGACCTCCGTGTCGAAGCGTTTAACTACAGCGCGTACGAACAGGCGACCCTGCTGGGCCGTGATGTTGCCAACCATTGGGCAATGGTGCAGGACCCGACGATGCGGGAGTATTTGCTCACCGTATCGACCAAGCCGGCGGCACCGCCGGCGACTCCGCCGGCGCGTGTCGATGATGCGGTTTGGGCCGCGGCCCTAGTGGACCCGGAGCGCTACTGGCAGCAAGCTCTCCCTGCAGACCTGCCCCGGCCGTCGGTTTCAACGGAAGGCGAGCAGATGCTGATCGCGCTGCAGCGCGAAATCGATCAGCGCGACGGACTGCTCGCCGAGACGCAGGCCACGCTGCTGAAGGAGGTGGCGCTGCAGCAGTCGATTCAGGCTGAGGTAACGCGGCGCGACGACATGTTGCGGCAGCTCGAGGGATACCTCCAGGGGGAGATCCAGTTGCGCGACCGCCTCCTCGACGAGCTCCGAGCCAATTTCGACCGGACGTTCGACGCCCGCCTGCGGCGCCTCGCTCGCAAACTGCTGCGTCGCTAGTTCGCTTTTTTTCGGCTCAGGGGTCACGTTCAAACATGTGTGGAATCGTAGGTAGTTTCAAACCCGGCGGCGAGGCGTGTAGCGAAGCGGTGCTCGGCCGGATGCGCGACCGCATGGCGCACCGCGGCCCTGACGGCGTGGGCCTGTGGACGTCTGCCGACCGCAGCTGTGTTCTCGGCCACCGCCGCCTGTCGATCATCGACCTGTCCACGGCCGCCAACCAGCCGATGTTGAACCGCGCTGGCACCGTGGCGGTGGCGTTCAACGGTGAGATCTACAACCACGCCGACGTCCGACGGGAGCTCGAAACGCTTGGTAAGTACGAGTGGACGACCGACCACTCCGATACCGAGGTGCTGCTCCACGCCTACGAAGAGTGGGGACTGGAGTGCACCAAGCGCTTCTACGGCATGTTCGCGGTGATCATCCACGACTCCCGCGATGCCGGCCGTCCCGTGGTGCACCTCATTCGCGACCGGGTCGGCGTGAAGCCCCTGTATTTCACGAAGACCGCCGCCGGTGAGTGGCTGTTCGCGTCGGAGATCCGCGCCCTGCTCGCACACCCGGATGTTTCGCGCGAAATGGACCAGACCGCGTTCTGGCACTACCTCACCTTCATCGTCACGCCGGCGCCGATGACGCTGTTTCGCGGCATCTTCAAGATGCCGGCGGGTCACACCATCACGATCAATCACACCGGCCGCGCGACCGCTCGCCAGTGGTGGGATTGTCGGCCGGACGCCGCCAACCTGTTCTCCGAGAGTGACCTCAGCGAGCCGGAAGCGGTGGCGGAATTGACACGGTTGTTGAAGCAGTCGATCGCGCGCCGGATGGTGTCGGATGTCCCGTTCGGCGTCCTGCTGTCGGGCGGCGTCGATTCGTCGCTGAACGTGGCGCTGATGAGCGAGCTCATGTCGCGGCCGGTGACCACCTTCACGATCGGCTACGAAGGGAAGGAAGACTACAACGAGTTCCAGTTCGCCCGCCGTGTCAGCGAGCGTTATGGCACCGATCATCACGAGACGCTGATCAGCCGCCAGGAGGCCCAGGACTTCCTGCCGCTGCTGGTCCGGCTCCAGGACGAGCCGATCGCCGACAACGTGTGTATCCCGCTCTACTTCCTGGCCCGCCTGGTGCGGCAGTCAGGGACGACGGTGGTCCAGGTCGGAGAGGGCGCCGACGAAAACTTCCTCGGCTACTGGTGGTGCGAGCACTACCGCCAGAAACACGAGCAGGTCTACAAGCCGGCGCGCGCGTCCGGATGGTGGCAGCAGCTCTTCGCGCGCGCGCAGGCCGCCGCGCCCGGCGCCAACGCCGAGGATCTCGACATCATCAACCGGGCCAAGGCCGGACAGGAACTGTTCTGGGGCGGCGCCGCCTGCTGGTGGGGCGAGATGCGTAAGCGGCTCACGCCGGATAGCAGCGCCTTCCAGGGGTCGATCGATTGCCCGGTCGAAGGCCTGATGCCCGACTCGCATCGCAGCCTTGACAGCCACAACGTGGTGCGCAACTACCTCGGTGATCTCGACGGCCGGCTGCTGGAGCCGGACGTTCTGCAGAAGATCCCGTACATGGAAATGAAGCTCCGCCTGCCGGAGCACCTGTTGATGCGCGTGGACAAGCTGACGATGGCGCACTCGATCGAAGCGCGGGTCCCGTTCCTCGATCACGACGTGGTCGAGTTTGCCACCAGGCTGCCGCCGTCGTACAAGCTGCGCGACGGCGTCGGCAAGTGGCTGTTGAAGAAGGCCGCCGAGCCATATCTCGACCACGACCTGGTGTACCGGAAGAAGCAGGGGTTCGGCGCGCCAATGGAAGAGTGGTTCCAGGAAGGCGACTTCGGCCCCCGCTGCCTGGCGGCTTTCGAGCGATCGGCGCTCGCCAAGGAGGGCTTCTTCGACAACAGCTACTTTGTCGACCTGTTGAAAGGCCAGATGGCCGGCCGTGGGGGCTACAGCTTCCAGCTGTGGACGGTGATGAACGCTGTGTTGTGGCACGCGTCGTGGATTGAGGGCCGTGAGGACTGTCTATGAATCTCGAGCAGAAGCGGATTGTCCTGATCGGCGGCGCCGGACTGATCGGCTCGCATATCGTCGATCGGCTGCTCAAGGAGCCGGTGGCGGAGATCGTCGTCTATGACAATTTCGTGCGCGGAACCCGCGGCAATTTGGCCCTCGCAAGCCAGGACAGCAAGGTGCGCATCGTCGAGGCGTCGATGACCGACCGTGACGCCCTGGCGCGGACCCTGGACGGCGCCGACGGCGTTTTCCTGCTCGCGTCACTGTGGCTCGGTGAATGCGTGTCCGAGCCGCGCAGCGCCTGGGAGGTCAACACCGTCGGCTCGTTCAATGTGATCGAGACCTGCCTCAAGGCCGGCGTCAAGCGCGTGGTCTACTCGTCCTCGGCTTCGGTGTACGGTAACGCCGTCTCCACGCCGATGACCGAGGAGCACCCGTTCAACAATCGCACCACCTACGGCGCCACCAAGATCGCGAACGAGCAGATGCTGCGCGCCATCTACGAACAGCACGGGCTGCCATACATCGGCTTGCGCTACATGAACATCTACGGCCCCCGCATGGACTACCGGGGCGTCTACGTCTCGGTAATCATGAAGGTCCTCGACCGCATCTTCGCCGGCCAGCCGCCGGTCATCTATGGCGACGGGACCCAAGTCTACGACTTTATCTACGTCGAGGACGCTGCGGAGGCGAATGTCCGCGGCATGACGGCCGAGTGTGCGGACGAGTTCTTCAACGTCGGCACGGGCGTTGGCACGACGATCAACGAGTTGGTCGCCACGCTGCTGCAGGCCACCAGCTCGAAGCTCGAGCCGGAGTACCGGCCGCAGGAGCAGAGCTTCGTGACCCACCGGATTGGCAGCACCGAAAAAGCCGAGCGTCTACTCGGGTTCAAGGCGTCGACGTCGTTCGCTGAAGGCCTTGAACGCGTAGTCCGCTGGCGGACCGCGACGGGGAGCCGAGGGGTTTAGACCGATGTGTGGCATTGCCGGTCTTGTGACCTTGAACGACGAGCCGGTACCGGCCGGCGTCGTTCGGCGGATGACGGATGCGATCGCTCACCGCGGGCCCGATGGCGAAGGCTGCTACACCGACGGGCCGGTGGGCCTAGGCCATCGACGGCTTGCCATCATCGATCTCACTCCGGCTGGACATCAGCCGATGATGACGGTCGATGGCCGTTACGTCCTGACGTACAACGGTGAAATCTACAACTTTCAGCAGCTGCGGCTCGAGCTTGAAGCGCTCGGCCACCAGTTTCGATCGCGCACCGACAGCGAGGTACTGCTCCATGCGTTCGCGCAATGGGGTGAAGAATGCCTCGCCAGACTCAATGGGATGTTCGCGTTCGCCGTCTGGGACCGCGTCGAACAGCGACTCACGCTGGCCCGGGATCGGTACGGCGTCAAGCCGCTCTATTACTATTCTGACGGAGCGCGTATCGTCTTTGCCTCAGAGATCAAGGCGATTCTGGAGTGCGGGATCCCGAGAAAAGTGTGTGCCCATGCGCTCAATGAGTACTTCACTTTTCAGAACATCCTGACCGATCTGACTTTGTTCGAGGGCGTTCGAGTGTTGATGCCGGGGCACCTGCTCGTTGTTGACGCTCGCACGAAACAAGTAGTCACGAAACAGTACTGGGATTTCACTCTCCACGGGTCGAGCAGGCTCTCAGAAGCGGACGCCCGTGACGAGGTCTACCGCCTCTTTACGCAAGCGGTCACGCGCCAGCTGGTCAGCGACGTGCCCGTTGCAAGCTACTTGAGCGGCGGTTTGGACTCGAGTTCCATCACCGCTGTCGCGGCGCGGCACCTGGGCAGGATGTTGACATTCACCTGTGGCTTCGACCTGTCGTCCGCATCGGGACTTGAGTTGGCGTTCGACGAACGGGCCAACTCCGAGAGGCTCTCGAACCTGCTCAAGACCGAGCACTATGAGATGGTCCTCCACGCAGGCGACATGGAGCACGTGATGCCGGAGATTATCTGGCATCTCGAAGACCTGAGGGTTGGCCAATGCTATCCGAACTACTATTTGGCCCGATTGGCAGGGAAGTTCGTGAAGGTCGTGCTGTCTGGCACCGGAGGCGACGAGCTATTCGGAGGGTATCCGTGGCGGTACTATCGCGGGATCAGTGGTGAAGGCGGCGGCGACTACTATCGAAGCTACTATGACTTCTGGCAACGGTTAGTGCCCGATGACGAGAAGGCCCTCCTGTTCGCGCCATCGACGCATCGGGACCTCAAGGACCATTCGACCTTCGATGTCTTTCGCAACGTCTTTCCCGCGGGGATGCCCTCCGACACACCGGAGCAGCGGGTTAACGCGTCCCTGCATTTCGAACTGAAGACGTTCCTTCACGGCTTGCTGATCGTGGAGGATAAGGTGAGCATGGCCCACTCGCTGGAGGTGCGGGTGCCATTTCTCGACAACGATTTGGTCAACCTAGCTTGCCAGCTCCCGCCAACCTTCAAGTTGAGAGATCTCGCCCCGCCGGCCGCGGCGGTCGACGAGAATGAACCTGGCAAACGCCTCCGTTACAATAGTCAGTCTCAGGACGGGAAGAAGATTCTTCGCCAAGCGTGCTCCCGCCTGGTTCCGGCCGCGGTGGCCGAACGCGCGAAACAGGGCTTCAGTGCACCTGACGCGAGCTGGTTCCGTGGCGAGAGCATCGACTATGTCAACGGACTGCTCGGCGACCCCAGCGCGCGGATCTATGAGTACCTGAATCACGACTATGTTACCCATCGGTTGACCGAGCACACGCTGGGGCATCATAACGACCGCCTGTTTATCTGGTCGGCATTGAGTTTCGAGTGGTGGCTTAGGACGTTTCTCGATTGATCTCGTGAAGATTCTCGTGACCGGCGCAACGGGCTTCATCGGTACCCGGCTGATCCCTCGGCTGGTCGAAGAAGGGCACGATGTCATTTGCGTCGCCCGGAGTGCTCGCGAAAAGCCCGCCCTGGCGGGCGCGCACCGATGGTTGGTGCTAGACCTCGCCGCCTTACAGGTGCCTCCTGAATCCGTGAAGGCCGATGCTGTTATCTACCTGGCGCAATCGCGCCGCTACCGTGAGTTTCCTGACCAGGCCAGGGACATTCTGGCCGTGAATGCGAACGCCGTTCTCACGATGCTCGACTGGGCGAGATCGTGCGGCGTCCGCTCGTTCGTTTATGCGTCATCGGCCAACGTTTATGGCGCGGGGCCTGAGCCATTGGTGGAGTCAGCGCCAATGGCGCCAGCCTCGTTCTATGGGCAGACCAAGCAGATCGGGGAGATGCTGGTTGGCTCCTACGCCGAGTTCCTCGAGTGCACCACACTCCGCCTGTTTACGGTCTACGGCCACGGCCAAGCTGGCACGTTGATACCGTCGCTGGTGGACCGAATCCGCAAGGGTGACCCCATCCAACTTCAGGGGGCAGACGGCCTTCGCCTGAGCCCGGTTGTGGTCGACGAGGCCGCGTACTTTCTGGCCAAGGCCATCGAACTTCGCAGTGAAGGTCGCGCCGCGGTGTTCAACCTCGGTGGGCCAGAAGGGCTCAACCTGCGCCAACTGAGTCAACAGATTGGCCAAGCGGTTGGACGGGAACCGGTCTTCAACGAATTGAGGGGACCTGAGCCCGGTGGCTGGCTGGCGGACCTGAGTGCACTAAGAGAGGCTTTCGGGTCGGTTCCCCAAGTCAGGTTTCGGGATGGCATCCGCCAAGCGATTACCGCGCCTTGAGGCTAGAGTGACGAACGCCGACCGCTATCATTTTGCCGACTTTACGCGTGCCAACTACCGACGGCTGTTGCGCCTCGCGAGTGTGCGATACGTGTTTCGAAGAATGACGGACTTTCGCCGGGACGAGGCCTTTGTGATCTGGCGCCACGATCTCGACTTCTCCGTCCACGCGGCACTCAGGCTCGCGCGGATAGAAGCAGAAGAGGGTGTCCGTGCGACCTACCTCATCGACATACACAGCGAATTCTACAACCCCTTCGAGCGGGAAGTGTCGGACTGTATCCGTAGTATCGCGGCCTTGGGGCACGAGATGGGCATCCATTTCGACACCCACTATTACGGCATCGAGAAGGAGGACGAGATCGAGCAGCCACTCTCACGTGAACGCCAATTTTGCGAGGAGTTGTTTGAATGCCCGTTTCCTGTCTTCTCGTTCCACATTTCCACTCCCTTTACCCAGGCGTGTCGGCAGATGAGATACGGCGCACTCATCAACGCAAACGCCGAGTATTTCCAGTCGGAGGTCGCCTATTGCTCGGATTCGAACGGCTTCTGGCGATTCCGACGGCTCGAGGACGTACTCACCAGCGCCGAGGATCCTCGGCTGCAGGTGCTGACGCATCCGGAATGGTGGCAGGACGAGGTGTTGTCGCCCCGGCAGCGGATCGAGCGATGCATTAACGGCCGGGCCGAGGGGACGCGACGCCGTTATGAGGAAACCCTGCGGCGAACTGGTCGCTTGAACATCGAGTGACCAGGATGCCGCGAGTGTTGGTGTTTGGTGACGAGTACGGTCTTCCGAGGCTGCTCCCACACCTGCCGGCCGGTTCGCTCATAGGCATCGTAGCGAGTGCGCTGCGCCCCGATTGCCTTGAGGGTCTGCGCGTTCTTGCAGGCCGAGAGCAGGTGCCGTTTGCGATTCAGCCCGGAAGTGGCTCGCTTGCATACCTCGATTTCCTGCGCCAGATTCGTTCTTTGGACCCCGACTTCATCATTGTCCATAGTTACTCTCGGCGACTTCCGTCGGATCTGTTGGCCTGCGCCAGGCAGGGGGCAGTCAATGTGCATTCGGCTCTCCTGCCTCGCTACCGCGGTCCAAATCCCGTCCAGTGGGCAATAATCGCCGGCGAGCGAGAAACCGGGGTCACCTTGCACCATCTGTCTCAAGAGTTCGACGGCGGCGACATCGTGGCCCAGCGGGCCTTGCCGATTGCCTTCGAAGACACATGGCGGGATGTGTACTCAAGGCTCGAGGTTGCCACTGAACACCTGCTGGCCGAGACGTTGCCCGCGCTTCTGGCCGGGCGCAGCACCAGGACGCCTCAAGATTCACGTCATGCCTGCTCCTTTCCGCGCCGCCGTCCGGAGGACGGACGGATCGACTGGCGGTCAAGCGTGGTCGAGATCTACAACTTGATTCGCGCGCTGGTGAGCCCGTTGCCGGGCGCGTTCTACGAGACGGACGGTGGTACGGTCGTGATCGATTCCTATCTCCGTATCCCCGAGGTGCTCGGCCTCAAGTTCGGCAAGGCTGGGAGCGCCCGGCTCGAGTCGGGAGGGACGCGGCTTACGCCGTGCGGCGCCGGCGACCGATCAGGGCTCATTGCCGCGGGTTTGCCGATTCCCCCCGACGATGCTTGGGAGTCAGGTAACGGCTGGTTCGCGTTTCTCGTCGTCGATCGGAGTGGGCAGAACATGGGCTGCTGCGGGTGGTCAGTGGATTGGTCAGCAGGGTCGGCGTCGGTGACTCTGCGATGGTGGGAGGAGCGTTCGGGCCGGTGGCCCGAGGTCGAGCGGCTGATCCGCCGGGTCGCTCGCGACGAGTTGGGTCTCAGCACCGTTGTTGTCGATGGACCGTCGGAACGGTTCGTATTGGACCTTGATGAACGGTGAGAGAATGGTTGCGCTGCACCAGCCGAACTTCTTTCCCTGGCTGGGCTACTTCGACAAGATCGTGCGCGCGGATATCTTCGTGGTGTTGGACGATGTGCAGTTTTCGAAGACTGGCGGAACTTGGTCGAATCGGGTTCAGTTGCTGGCCGGTGGACAAGCGAAGTGGCTGACCCTGCCCATCGTCCGCACCTACCACGGCGTCCGCCTGATCCGGGAAATGGAAATCGACAATCGGCAACCATGGCGGCGAAAGCTCCTGCAGACGCTGCGATCGAACTATGCCCGGGCACCTTTCTTCAATACCGTGTTTCCGCAGATTGCCGATCTGGTCGCCAACGAAACTCCCTCGCTACTTGACTTCAATCTGCACGTGCTCACCACCTTGTGTCGACTGATGGAGATTGAGACCAACAAGCTCGTGCTCGGGTCATCCCTTCAGGTTACCGGCCGGGCCACCGATCGTCTGATCGCCGCCGTCCGAGCCGTTGGCGGTACGGTGTACTTATGCGGTGGCGGCGCGGGCGGCTATCAGGACGACGACGCATTCACGCACGCAGGTCTGCGACTGACCTATCAAAACTTTGTGCATCCCAGCTATTCCCAGGGGGACCAAGGCGACACCTTCGTCGCCGGTCTCTCGTGCCTTGATGCCCTGATGCACTGCGGGTTTGCTGGCACACGACAGCTCATTGGAAAGGGACAGTAGGGTGGACCCCCTTTCCATCGAACTCAGCATCGTCGTGCCGGCATTCAATGAAGAGGCCAATCTGGCGCCCGTGATCAAGCGCACCGCCGCGGCACTCGAAGCGGCCCTTCCGCCCGGAGGGTACGAGATCGTGATCGTTGATGACGGCAGCCGAGACGGGACCGGCAGGGTCGCGGACGAACTGGCAGGGCTGCTGCCGCAAGTCCAAGTCGTGCATCATTCTTCGAATCAAGGGTTTGGTGCCGCTTTGCGCTCGGGATATGGGCGGGCGCGCGGCCATTACTGCGCGGTGATTCCGGCCGATGGGGAAGTGGGGATCGAGCAGGCTCTGACGCTGTTCGCCGCGCTGGGCGATGCCGACGTCGTGATCAGCCGGCGCGTGCGCAGTGTTTCGACGGGTCGCGAAGTGTTGACCAAGGTATGGAATGTCTTGATGACGTTACTGGCCGGGGCCGACTTGCGCGGGCGAGACGGCATCTACGTGATTCGGACCAGCCTGGTACAGCAAATGACGCTCCACTCCTCGACGGGCCTCGTCAATCTCGAGATCCTGTTGCAGTGCCACCAACGCGGGGTCCGGATTAACGAAGGTCTGATGTATGCCAGCCCACGACTGAGCGGCGAGTCGAAGGTCACGAATGTCCGGACTGTGGTGAAAGTGCTGTGGGAGATGGTCAAGCTGCGCTTCGCGCGTTCAGGGAGGTCGTGATGCCTTCGCGCTGGACACTCCGTCGACTCGGCCTTGTCGTGGGCCTAGCGGCGCTGCTGGCCCTGAACTACTACCTGCGCAGTAATCTGGAGAATCCAGGCCAGTTCCTGCATTCGTTTCTCGAGACGTCGTACCCGGATGCGACTAAGGTCGTCTTTTCTCCGGAATTCCCGAGGTGGAAACTCCTGCTACCAGTCAGACAGATCTCGGGTTCGTGGACGACGACGACCCTGATGCTGACGCACTTGGTCGAGCTCAGGATTGGGGTCGTAAACACCTGGCTTCTCTTCAATGCGATCGCGATTATCGTGTCGTTCGCGGCGTCCTGGATCATTTTCCGGTCGTGGGTTTTCAGCTATACCTTGGCGATCTGCATTGGCTTTGGCACTCATCTGTACCATACCTACGGCGTCTCCGGAACCATCGGGTTCTATTTGCTCCTGTCGTACTACCAAGTGTTCCTGCTGTGCGCGTACAAGGTGGTGTCCGGCGAGCGCCCGTGGCTGTGGCGAACGTTGTTCGTCCCGGCGCTGTTTGCGACCGTACTTTCATACGAAGGCTGGCTGGATTTCCTCGTCTTCGTCTGGTTGGCCGGGGCGTACCTCGCTGCGGTTCTGTGGAAGCACGGCGATCGTGGGCGATTGTGGCGGCTAGCAGGCATCGTCGGCACTACATCGGTTTGCGGAGTGGCCTACATCGCGATCAAGATTTCCCTTGGCTACGGTCAGATACCGGGAAACGAGTCCGATGTGGTGTTCAACTATCCGAACACCATCATCGCAGTCGAAGACCTGATCTCGAAGGTCTTCGGCCATGCCTACATCGTGTTCACGAATTTTCTGCCGCCGGCGTTCGTTTCGTCGAATTCTCTCTATTGGCTTGGACCCGATCGAATTGTCGACCTCCAGGTCAATTACCACGCACAGATGTCGTATCTGGTGGTCATGAACCACATGTTCCTCTGGCGATACTACGCCGGAGCGGCGATGGTGATCTTCCTGCTGGTTACGGGAAACGTGATTCGGAAGTCTCTGAACGCGCCCACAGCAGGCGGCG
Organism: Acidobacteriota bacterium; assembly: GCA_030697165.1. Lineage (NCBI taxonomy): Bacteria > Pseudomonadati > Acidobacteriota > Acidobacteriota bacterium. The sequence continues at coordinate 141,368 of JAUYQQ010000001.1, read as the reverse complement.
TGGCGCTTGCGGTCTTCCTGATCATGGCGGGCACCGGCGGGCCGACCCACGATTTCATCAAGTTCCGTCCCATGAACAGCATGCCGGTGCTCGGGTACCATGTGCTGGTCGGTGTCTTGGGCATGTCGCTCGTCATTTCCTTCGCGCTGATGACAGCCGCCGCGCGGATCCGAAGCCGCGTCGCGGTCGCTGCCCTCATTCTGGCCACTTGGGGAACCATTTTTTACTCGGCATTGGCGCGCCCAGCTTTCCTGGCACACCAGGCCGCGCAAGTGGGGCTCGGCCAAGGGCTGTACCCTGATCCGATGGCCACGCTGAAGTCGCGTCTGGGAATGTCCAGCGTTCCCGCACCCGGAGCTGAGTGGTACTTGCTGACGAAGTATCAAGCGCCGGCGATCGAGCCACCGCCGCCCCCATTTCAGCAGGCCCCAGACCTAAAGAGCTGGACCTATTCGCTCGGCGTGAGGCTGACGCCGGTGGCGGGCGGATACCGGGTGGACGGCAATGGCAACGGTGGTTACCAGTTGGTTAGCCCACCGATCCGCGTACCAACCGGGCAACGTCTGGCGATTCGCACGAATCTTACCGACGGACGTGGCCGGGTCTGTCTAGGTGCGCTTGATCGTTTGCAGCAGAAGTGGCTCGCCTTCGGGGATGGCACGCCTCCGGGGCTCACACTTGAGACCAATCAGGCTGACGAGATTCGTCTGGTGCTCGCGGATTGTCGGCCGGTGTCGGATCGACAGGCCTTGCGATTTACGGTTGCCGAAGTGACGTACGCCGTACTGGGCCCTTCCACAGAAGGCGCTGGCCGATAGCGTGAGGGTCGTGTCAGTCGTCGGCGCCCGCCCGCAGTTCATCAAGGTGGCCGCCGTCGCCAAGGCTCTCGAAGCGCACGACCACGTCGTGGTGCATACCGGTCAGCACTACGACGCGAACATGTCGGCCGTGTTCTTTGACGAGCTCGCGCTGCCGAAACCCGATTTCGACCTGGCCATTGGCTCAGGGCCTCATGGTGCGCAAACGGGGGCCATGCTCGCGGCGCTTGAACCGATCTTTGTCTCAGCCGCTCCTGACTGGGTGCTGGTCTACGGAGATACGAACTCCACGCTTGCCGGCGCCCTGGCGGCCGTCAAGCTCAACCTGCCGGTGGCGCACATCGAAGCGGGGCTTCGCAGCTTCAACCGCCGCATGCCGGAGGAAATCAACCGCGTCGTTGCCGACCACGTGTCCGACCTGCTGTTTTGCCCGAGCGCGGTGGCTGTGGCGCACCTGCGCGCCGAAGGCATCACCAAAGGCGTGCACGAGGTCGGTGATGTGATGGCCGACGCGCTGGCGCCACTCTCGGCGCGCGCCCGCGAGCGGTCCACCATCCTGTCCCGGCTGCGACTTACTCCCGCGAATTACCTGCTGGCGACGCTCCATCGTGCCGAGAACACGGACGATGCCGTGCGACTGACGGACATTGTCGGCGCGCTCAACGCCCTTGAGGAACCCGTGGTTCTGCCCCTGCATCCCCGCACCAAGGGGTGTCTCGACCGAATTGACGCGCGCCTGGAATCGCACATCGCCGTAATCGACCCACTCGGCTACCTCGACATGCTGCAACTGACGCAACACGCCCGGCTCGTCCTCACCGACTCCGGCGGCCTGCAAAAGGAAGCCTACTGGCTGGGCATTCCCTGTGTGACCCTGCGCGACGAGACCGAGTGGGTGGAAACGGTGGATGCCGGTTGGAATATCCTCGTCGGCGCCGATCGCGAACGGATCATCCGCGCCGCCACGTCGTTTGCGCCACCGGCTCTGCACCCTCCGCTGTACGGGGGCGGTCAGGCCTCCGAACGCATTGTCCGTATCCTGTGTCAGTGAACTGAGCGCCTTGCCATGATCTGGATTGTTCTCCCCGCCTTCAACGAAGAGTCATCGTTGCCAAAGTTGCTGCCGAAACTGGACGAACGCCTGCGCGCGGACGGCATCGCCTACCGGCTGGTCGCCGTCAACGACGGCAGCATCGACGCCACGGCGTCGATCCTCGCCGACTTCGCGACGCGGCTGCCGATGGACGTGGTGACGCATCCCATCAACCGGGGCCTGGGTGAGACGGAACGCGATGGCTTCGAGTTTGCCGCGGCGCGGTGCGCCGCCGACGACATCATCGTCCGCGTCGAAGGCGACGACACCCATGGTCCCGAGTACGTCACGGCCATCGTCGCGAAGCTGGGCCAGGGCTTTGACGTGGTGAACACCTCGCGTTTTCAGCCCGGCGGGGGACAGAAGGGCGTCGACGGCTATCGCGCCTTCATCAGCCGCTGCGCCAACTTATTCATGCAGACCATGTTCCGCATTCCCAACGTGCGCGACTATTCCTGTGGCTACCGTGGTTACCGTGGACGCGTGATCCAGGACGCGGTGAAGATCTTCGGCAACAATTTCATCCAGTTGCGCGGCCTTGGTTTCACCTCGACGCTCGAGATTATCGTCAAGCTGCACATCCTGGGCTGCAGGTTCGCCGAGGTCCCGTTCATGCTCCGGTATGACATGAAGGAGGGGCCGAGCAAGATGGTCTCGAGCCTGACGACGATTGGATACTTGTTGATGGCGTTCCTCTATCATTGGCCATTCGGCGGCTGGCGCGGACAGTACCAGGGCCTGGCCGCCCTTTACCGCGCCAATCCCGACGCCGCCGTGGAGCGTTATCAGTTGAGTGCGATCCGACGGCGGTCAGCCAGCCGGGTCAGCTTCTAACCGGAGTCCTTCTCATGTGCGGCATTTGTGGCGTGTTTCACCTCGAGCGAGATCGGCCGGTCCAGGCCGACGAGGTTCGCGGGATGGCGAACGCCCTTCAGCATCGGGGTCCCGACGACCGTGGTGAATACGTCGAAGGCAACATCGGTCTCGGCCACCTGAGGCTGAGCATCATCGACCTGTCACCGGCCGGGCATCAGCCCATGACCAATGAAGACAGCCGCTACTGGATTGTCTTCAACGGCGAGATCTACAATTACCTCGAGTTGCGGGAGCGGTTGGTCGCGGCCGGCCACCAGTTTCGCTCGCAGTCCGATACCGAGGTCATCCTCCACCTCTACGAAGAGATGGGGGAGTCGTGCGTCACGCAGCTGAATGGCATGTTCGCGTTCGCCATTTGGGATCGCGTCGAACGGACCCTGTTCGCCGCCCGCGATCGCTTCGGCATCAAGCCCTTCTACTACGCGCTGCAGAACGGCACGTTCGTCTTCGCCTCCGAGATCAAGGCCTTGCTCGCGACCCCGCATGTGCGTGCGGTCCTCGATGCCGAGGCCCTGTCTGACTACCTTACGTTCCAGTTCTGTCTTGGGTCCAAGACGCTGTTCCAAGGCGTGCACAAGCTCGAGCCCGGCCACGTCCTGCACGTCGGGCCCGGCGGGCTCACGACGCGGCCGTACTGGGAGATCGACTTCACGGTGGATCGCACGCACGAGGCCGAGCATGTCGAGCAGCTGGCACACCTGCTCAAGGACGCCGTTCGACTCCAACTCCGGGCGGACGTACCCGTTGGAGCGCATCTCAGTGGCGGCCTGGACTCGACGGCGGTCACCTGCCTGGCAAGTTCGCTCTCCAGCGCGCAGATTCACACGTTCAGCGGCGGTTTTCGCGAAACGGGCTACGACGAAACGGGCTACGCGCGCATTGCCTCAGACTTTGCGCATACGATTCAGCATGAAGTGTTTGCGACGGCGGACCAGTTCGTGGACACCTTGCCGACCCTCATCTACCACATGGACGAGCCCGCGGCCGGGCCCGGCCTGTTTCCGCAGTACTTCGTCTCGAAGCTGGCCAGCGAGCACGTCAAAGTGGTGCTTGGCGGGCAGGGGGGAGACGAGATCTTCGGTGGGTATACCCGCTATCTGATCGCCTACCTGGAGGCGTGCATCAAGGGCGGCATCCACGGCTCGCAGGAAGACGAGAAGTATGTCGTCACCTTCGAGTCGATTCTCCCCAACCTGCCGCAGCTGCGAGGCTACGAGCCGCTGTTGAAGCGGTTCTGGGCGAAGGACCTGTTCGATGAGCCCGATCGCCGGTATTTCGACCTGATCGACCGCAGCGCCGGCGTGCGCCCGTTGATCTCGCAGGATGTCTGGCAGCAGGCGGGCGGCTACAGCCCTTATGAGGCGTTCCGGGAACTCTTCAATCATCCCAATTGCCACGCGCTCATCAACAAGATGAGCCGGTTCGACATGAAGACCCTGCTGCCGGCGCTGCTGCAGGTGGAAGACCGCACCAGCATGGCCGTGTCGCTCGAATCGCGGGTGCCGTTGCTCGATCACCGCATCGTCGAACTCGTCGGCGCGATGCCGCCGAAAGTCAAGTTCAAAGGCGGCCGGTTGAAGCACGTATTCCGGGAAGTGCTCGACGGCATCGTGCCGGCGCCAATCGCCGCGCGAACGGACAAGATGGGGTTCCCGGTGCCTCTGACTGAATGGGCCAAAGGCGGCCGCGTGCGGGATTTCATCCACGACACCCTGCTCGGCGCCAGAACCCGGCAACGCGGCATCTTCGACAACGTGGAATTGGAATCGCTGGTCGGCAAGAACGAAGACTACGGCCGCGCGGTCTGGGGCCTGATGTGCTTTGAGCTCTGGAGCCGGGAGTTCATCGATCGGCCATCGCTTGCGAGCAATCTGCGATGACGAAACGGACCTTCCTCATCGATTGCGGCCTGGCCATCCTGGCTTTCGTGGTTGGTGCCATGGCCGCCGCGCAGTTCGTGCGAACCTCCACCGGCCTCAACTACTACTTCGACTGGACAATCGTTCCCGCCACGATGATCGCGTGTGGGCACGGGTTCTCTCAGCCTGCGCAGGTGGTCCCGGAGCTGCAGGCGTTTGCCGCCAACACCCGGTTCGCGTTTGACTGTGGCGCCCTTCCGCCGGGGCTGGTCACGGTGCCTGCCAGCCCATTTGCCAGTGGCACCCGCTACGGCGTCTACGCCGTCGCCCTGTCGCTCAAGCTCCGCGGCACCGACTGGTCAGCACTCCACTGGCACCTGTCCGTGGTCTACGGTGTGTCATCGATCCTGACCTACGTGCTGTTGCGCCTGTTCTGCAGTTGGCCGCTCGCCATTGCCGGCGCGATCATGCTGACCTGCTCGGTGAAGCTCACCGAACTGACCGGATACCGGGACTACATCAAGGAAGCGCCGTTCCTGGCGTTGCTGGCGGTCGTCCTCTGGGTGTGCCTGCGCGAGCGGACGAAGCGACAAGCTTGGTCGGGCGCGGCGATTGCCGGTGTCCTGATGGGGATCGGCATCGGCTGTCGAATCGACCTGCTGGTTTTCGCCCCGTTCGTCGGGCTGAGCCTGCTGGCCCTGGTGCGTTGGGCCAAGGCCGAGGGCGGGATCGTCAACCGCTTGGCGGCCGTGGCGATTTTCCTCGGTGCCTTCGTGGTCTCAGGGTTGCCGATTCTCACCAGTATCTCGGGTGGCTCGAGCATCGGTCACCACGTGCTGCTGGGATTCACGTCGCAGTTCTCGGATCACCTGGGCCTGGTGAATCCGGCCTATGACGTTGGCGAACTTTACTCAGACGGCTACGCCTACACCTTGATTGCCGCCCAGGCGCGGGTCCGCGATCGCGACCTTGGGCCGATGCCGTTTGGTGGGAAAGAGTACGACGCCGCTGGGGTGAAGCTCGCCGTCGACATCGGCCAGCAGTTTCCCGCGGACATGCTCACGCGCACCTATGGCGCCGTCCTGCAGTCGGTCCGGTTTCCGTTCACTGCCGAAGGCATTGTCTGGTCCCGCAACCTGCCGGCTTTCAAGGAACCGCCAACCTTGCAGGCGATTGCCAGGACACGGGCGGCGGTGCTGGGCCCATTGACCGATTACGGCCTTTGGATCATGGCCGCTGCCCTGGTCCTGCTCGCGGCAGTGGATCTGCGCCTCGCCACGCTCGCGCTGGCAGCGGTGTTGTATTTTTGCGGCTACGCAGTGCTTCAGTACTTCCGGAGGCATTCGTTCCACTTGGACGTGTTCCCGATCATGGCGCTGCTGTTCCTGCTGCAGTCCGCCTGCACGCTGGTCGTGTTGGTCATTCGCCGACCGCGCAGCGAATGGCCTCCTGTGACCGCGATCAAGCGCGGGGCGGTGAATGCCGCGGGCTTTGTCGTGGTGAGTGCAGTCGTGCTGGCAGCGGCCCTGTGGCTCTTGAGGAGCTACCAAACCGGCCACGTGACGGCCATGATCGATTCGACACTCACCGCCCCGAAATCGGTTCTCAACCCAGTCGCGTCTCCGGCGGGTGAGTTCGATGTGCTGCTCCAAGACGACAGGCTGGGCGAGCGGCTCACGCCGGGACCGGCCGAGGGCGATCGCGATGTGCGGATGGAGTACCTGGTCGTGGAACTGCGGGGAGGCGACTGCGAGGCGAACCAGCCGGTTCCCTTGCGCCTGAAATACACCGGTGTGAACAACTCCACCGACAAGCAGTTCGATCGTGACTTCAAGGTCGTGACGCCGGCCCCCGGGGATACGGCCAGGGTGCTGGCGCCGGCGTTCTATGAGTACGGCCACCAGTGGATTCACTTTGACGGGATCGTGGTACCGCGCCGCCTTGCGGGTTGCGTGTCGCAGGTGTCGAGGATTGACAAGCCCGGCGACCTGCCGTTCCCGTTTCTGTACGCCACCCTCGATCCCCAATGGCGGGAGTCCAGACTCTATCAGCGATTCAAGTGGGAGGCTCGGTGAGCACCGTCGCGGTTGTCGTTCCCGCCCTGAACGAGGCAAGGCGGCTCGAGTCGTTTCTGCCTGTCGTGCAGCGGGTCCTGAGGCATTTTGGAATTCCGGCCACGATCTACGTGATCGACCGGGGTTCCACCGATGACACGCCCGGCGTGGCCGAGCGGCTTGGCTGTGTTGTGATTGGCCGGCGTCCACTGGGTTACGGCGAAGCCATCCGGGTTGCGCTCGACCAGGTGCCCGATGACTACCTGATCACGCTCGACGGCGACGGTTCCCATCCCCTTGAGTTGCTGAACCGGCTATACCGACTGCGCGAACAGGCCGACATCGTGATCGCCTCTCGCTACGTGCCCCAGGGTTTCGCGCGCATGGGACTGGTCCGCCAGGTGCTATCGCGAGGGCTGAATCGCCTGTTCAAGGTGCTGCTCGACCTGCCCGTCCACGATCTGTCGAGCGGCTATCGCTTGTACAACCGGCGCCTGGTGACCGGGCAGAAGCTGGAGATGTCGTCGTACGCGGTGCTGCAGGAGATCCTGATCAAGGGGTACTGCGACGGCCTGAAGATCCGGGAGATTCCGATGCACTACGCGCCGGAATCCAGCCGGCCGGACCAGCGCTTCTGGCGCCTCGGGGCGGACTACCTGAAGACCTTCCGCGCGATGTGGCGGCTTCGCAACAGCACCGAGAGTTGCGACTACGACAGCCGCGCGTTCTTCAGCAAGATCCCGCTCCAGCGGTACTGGCAAAGGCGCCGCTACCAGATCATTCGCGGCTATGTAGGGACCGCCCTGAAGGTGCTTGATGCCGGATGCGGCTCGACGCAGATCCTCACCGGCTCTCCACAGATTGTCGGCATGGACCCGCAGCGCAGGAAGTTACGATTCCTGCGAGCCGAGGGCCGGCTCCTGGTGTGCGGCAGTACTTTCGCATTGCCGTTCAAGACCGCGGCCTTTGACGTGGTGATTTCAAGCCAGGTGATCGAGCATCTCCCTGAGGACGACACCATCTTTGACGAACTGGTCCGGTGCCTCCGGCCCGGAGGGGTCCTGGTGCTCGGAACCGTGGATTACGGCGGCTGGCAATGGCCTTTGATCGAGTGGGCCTACAGCGTGGCCAAGCCCACCGGGTACGCGGACGAACACATCACGCACTACACGCGCGCCACGCTCTTCAGCCGCCTGCGTGGTCTCGGGCTCGTGGTCGAGGATCACCAGTACATTCTCGGGGGCGAGATCATCATCCGCGCCCGAAAGCCAGAGTAGCGAACACATGTTCCCTCCGCTGCCATGGTTGCGCGCGCTCTCGGCGGAGGGCGCGTGGGCGCTGATGCCGAAGACCGCGGCCGGCAGCGCGGTGCTGGCGCTAGCGGTGCTGGGGATCCAGCGAGTGCTGCAGCCGGCCTCGCCGCCGGTGTCGCTCCACACGCTCGTGGGCTGGGTGGTCGCGGCCTTGGTGGTCTCCGTGGCGCTGATCCCCGCGGCCAAGCCTCTTGATACGGTCGACGGCCGTGGGTTGTCTCCGGCGGACGCAACATCGAAGGCTTACGCCCTTGCGCTGCAGGCCGCCATCCTGTTGTTGCCCGTAGCCCTCTGGCTGCTCGTGTGGCGCAACAGCTACGACGCCCAGCAGTGGTCGTCGTATGGCCTGTTGAACAAGCGATGGCTGGGGGGCCTGTACCTGCTGTTCCTCGCGACCTGTCTCGTCTTCCCCCTGGTTTTTCGCCGCCTGCACACTGACGGTCAGCCGCCAGGGGCGCCGGCCCTCGAGGCCCGGCGCTCTCGCTGGCACCCGATCGTGGGACTCATGGTGGCCGTTCTGGTGGCCTGGTTCTTTGTCGGCCCCCCATGGCATGTCGAGCAGCGGCACGTCATGATCGACCACCACGCACAGGCACACCTCGGGGCCCTGCAGGCAATCGACAAGGGGTTCCTCCCGTACATCGGGCCGGCCTCGACCCAATATGGCGCCGGTTCTCAGTTGTTCACCTACACGTTCATGAAGGCGGTTGGCCGCTTCGACATCGTCGGCTTTCGTGAGTCGTCCGTAGCGATTCACCTAGTGGTGTTCACGGCTGTCATGCTGCTGGCGTATTTTCACCTCGGAATTCTCGCCGTCCCACTCGTGGCCGTGCTGGGAGTGGCCTATTCGCCGCTGGGGTTCTTTCAGTTCGGCGAGGACGGCATCATCAATGGCTGGTGGGGGTGGGGGAACAGTGCGCGCTACCTTGGTCCCCTGCTGGTTGTGCCGTTGTTGCCGCTCGCGATTCGCCAGGTGGGAAGCAGGCCCTTTCCGGCCTGGGCGGCCCTTGGCGCCGGCATCGGCTGGGGCGTCTGTGCCTGGATTTCTCAAGAAAGCGGATCCACCACGCTGATTGCCATCGCGCTTTTTCTTGCCATGGCCTGGGCTGCTGAGAACTGCTCGCTTGCCGACCTCGTGGCAATCCTTGGCCAGATGGCAGCCGGGTTTGCCCTTATGTGGACCCCCATCCTCTTCTATTACCTGGTCCACGGCGCCGCCGGCGAGTTCATCCAGAACTACTTCCTCGTGTCGGGCGCGGTCGCGATGGGCTTCAGCAATACCTGGTGGAGCGATGGGCCGACCCCGCAGTTGCGCACGTTTCACCTGACCCCCTTTGTGATCGCTGCCCTTGGCACGATTACAATTTTCGACCTGTCACGGCTCCAACTGCGGCGAGGTCTCGACGCCGCGCAACTCCGGGTATTGGCGTTCCTCAGCGCGCTTGCGGCCTCATACATGACCGCGCTCTTTCGAAGCGATGCGGCTCATCTCCAGAACACGATGCTGGCCCTGCCGTTCGTGCTGTTGCTGGCGGTCCGGGACGTGCCGACGTGGGTTGCTCGCGGTTCCGCCGTGCAGTGGACCGCCCGCCTGATTCTTGCCGCCTCACTGTGGTACGTATTTCCCATCGGATTGACGCTGCGAAACACCTACGTATCCGTGATTTCGGCGCCTCTGCAGAGGTTCTTCGCGGCGCCCAGGTTCGCGGATACGCCTCCGGCCGCGCCGGGGCCCGAGACGCGCATTCCGTTTCAGAGAGCGACCGCCTTTCTGACCGATGAGCCCGTTTTGGCTGCTGGCAGCGTCAGCATGCGCGAGTTCCTTGAGGTAGCGACCAGTATTCGTGAGCTGGTGGGGGCGCGGCCCACCCTCGTGGAGAGCTTTCCCGCCAATGACCCCGGGCTGATCTACTTCATGCTCGACCTGACGCCGGCCCCCCAACGCTTCAACCGTTCAACGATGATCCTCAACGCAGCGATGTGGGACCAGGAGTTCGAGTATTTCCGGCAGCACTTCCGCGAAGTGGACTGTGTGATTACCGAAGACTTGACCACCCGGATCGCGCAGATGTTCGTAGCCGAGTTTCCCGCCGCGACGATCGTCGAAAAGACCATTGGCGGGCGGCCGGTCTTCGTCATTCGTCGCTGACGGCCCAGATGGAACTGGCTGTAATTTGTTGATCAGAAAGAACTTGTCAGCCAGGTGCGACGAATATGCTAGAATTTGAGTCCTAAAAGTCCAATTTGAGTACCCAATGCTGCTAAAAGCCGAAAATCTCCTGAACCTTCAGGATCCGCGCGTCGAACGTGCCGGGAAGAAGATGCGTACGTTGCTCATCTTCCCCCCGGACAAGCACGCCGTGCGGGCTATGTATACGTTCCAGGATAATGACAACACCGGCATTGGCGTGAAGCCACCGCTCGGCCCGATGTTTGTCGCGGCGTACCTCAAGGCCAAGACCGATCATGACATCAAGATCATCGACTGCCAGGTTCTGCGGCTGACCGAAGCACAGATTAAGGCGGAGATCCAGGAATACAAGCCGGACGTCGTTGGCGTGTGCGCGTGGACCGATTTCTGGTACGACGCGTGGCGCTGCATCCAGATTGCCAAGGAAGTGGATCCGAACATTCACGTCACGGTCGGCGGTCCGCACGTCGGCATCTACTCAGCAGTCACGCTCGAGCACTCCGGCTGCGATTCGGTGATCGTCGGCGACGGCGAGATTCCGTTCTTCTGGCTCGTCAACGGCCTGTCGAACGACTACAAGCCGAATCACCTGCCCGGCCTCCACTTCAAGGAGCACGGCGTCAAGGCGGGCGAGCAGGAGTTCTACATCCACGGCGATCTCGACTCGCTGCCTCACCCTGACCGCCAGATGCTGCCGTACAAGTCGTATCACAGCGTGCTGGCCAAGGGCGATTACGTGACGACGATGATCACCAGCCGCGGATGCCCGTACAAGTGCACCTTCTGCAAGCTGTCGTTTCAGAAGGTGCTGTCGCGCAGCGCCGCCGACGTCGTCGCCGAGATGAAGGAAATCGCGGCCCTTGGGATCAAGGAGATCGAGGTCTACGACGACACCTTCACCTGGTCGAAGAAGCGCCTCGTGGACATCTGCAAGGGCATCGTCGAAGAGGGCCTGGAGTTCGACTGGGCCATTCGCGATCGCGTGAGCAGCCCCACGGCGGAGACCATGGAGTGGCTGGCCAAGGCCGGTTGCAAGCGCATCCACTTCGGTATTGAGTCGGGTTCGAACAAGACGCTCAAGACGATCAAGAAGTCGATCGATACCGACCAGGCGATCGCCGCGGTGGCGCTGGCGAAGAAGCACGGCATTCAGGTCCTCACGTATTTCATGCTGGGCCTGCCCGGTGAAACCGTCGAAGACATGCGCGAGACCATTCGCTTCGCCAAGCGTCTCGACCCTGATTACTCGACGTTCTCGGTCACCGTGCCGTATGCCGGCACCGAGATGTACGAGGACGGCCTCAAGCAGGGCGTGATCCCCTACGACTTCTGGCTCGAGTTTGCCAAGAAGCCGACCCCGAACTTCGTGGTGCCGCACTTCTGGGAAGAACACCTCAACAAGCGGCAGCTGCTCGACATCCGTGACGAGGCGACCCGCTCGTTCTACTTCCGTCCGAAGTACGTGATGAAGCAGTTGCGCCAGTCGGGCAGCATCGGCGAGATTCGGCGCAAGGGCGCCATGGCATTCGGCCTGTTCCAGGCGACCGTCATGGGCAAGGGCCGCGGCGCCCACGTCGTCAGCTCGTCGGACCGGTTTGCCAACAACGACGCCAATCCTCACTCCGTCCGGCAGTAGCCGGACGGGGTTCGTCTTTTCTTGTTCCTGATCGCATGCTTCGCGGAGCTATTTCCAGCGACATCGACACGCTCCAGTCCATTTATGGCGGGCGTGGGTGCCGGCGCGCCGGCGGGTATACCTACGACGAGCTGCGCATCGGCCTCGAGAACTCCTGCACTTTCTTGGACAAGTACGGCATCAAGGCCACGCTGTTCATGGTCGGTGATGACTTCACCCGGCCGGCTGATCACGGTGTCATTCGCGCCGTCGCGAACGACGGGCATGAGATCGCCAATCACACGATGACCCACGCGCAGGGGTTCCGTCTCCTGTCCGCGGCCGACAAGGAACGCGAGATCGCCGGGATGGAAGACGCCTGCTACGCCGTGATCGGCAAGCGCCCGATTGGGTTTCGGTCGCCGGGCTGGAACATGGGCGACGATGCGATCGGCATCCTGCAGCGGCGTGGCTATTTGTACGATTCGTCGGTGCACCCGATGTCGTTGACGCCCCTCTTCAAGTTTCTCCATTGGTGGAACACGTCACAGCGAACCGGCGGCGATCGCACCACCCTGGGGCACCTGTCCTATATGTTCGCGCCCCTGCAGCCGTATCGCTCGGACGCGACCAGCCTCGCGCGCCGCGGCAGCAACGGACTCATCGAGTTGCCGCTGACCGTGGTGCCGGGCGTGCGGTTTCCCTTCTGGGCTACCTTGTTGCTCGCCAGTGGGTTCGACCTGTTCGCCAGGTGCTATCGGATCCTGCGGTCGATGCAGTACCCCATCCAGTACCAGTTTCACCTCTCCGACTTCGTTGACTACAACCAGCATGGCCTCGCCGACCAGGTGCCGGGTGTCAACACCGGTGTCTACGTGCCGCAGGCGCTGCGGGTGCCGCTCAAGCAGAAGCTGGAGCTCTTCGAACGCGCCGTGGACCTGATTGCGGCAGACTACAGCTTCGTGACGCTTGATGAGTGGGCCAGGACGGTATGAGCATGGACGCTGTGAGCACGACCAACCCGCCCCAGAAAAAAGCCGGTCGCGAGTTCTGGAACTCGAATCCATGCGGCGGCCAGTGGGCCAGTTACCGCGAGTTCATGAATTGGTACCATACCGTCGAGCCGTACATGTACGACGCGGTCGCGCGGCACTCGTGGCAGGGTCGGCGCGTACTCGAAGTCGGCTGCGGCCAGGGGCCGCTCGCCAATCATTTGCCGTCGCTTGGCGCCATCGTAGTTGGGATGGACATGTCCGATGCGTCGTTGCGCCGGGCCGCCGAAGGCAAGCGCGAGTTGGGTAACGACACGCTCACGCTGATGCATGCCGACGCCGAAAGGCTGCCGTTCGCCGACGCCAGTTTCGACGCGGTCGTTTCGTTTGGCGTGTTGCATCACACGCCGGACACCGACGGCGCGGTCCAGGAAGTGCGGCGCGTCCTGAAGCCCGGCGGCACGGCGACCGTGATGCTGTATCGCACGGGCAATCCGAAGTGGTGGGCGACGACGCTGCTGCGCTCGTGGGGGCACGCGCGCGATCGCCGGCGCGCCAAGCGCGATCGAATTGCCGATCGGGCGCGCGGTAAGCACGGAGTCAACGACAGCCGTGGCACCGCGCTGCTCGAGCTGTTCGGGGTGCCGACGCTCAAGGCCTACTCCAACCGCGAGGCGTTGGCGATGTTCCGGGGCTTCTCCGTCGTGGAGATTCGCAACGTGCAGCCGGGGTTCCGCCGCATGGCCGACATCATTCCCGTGTTGCGGGCCGGCGCACCAGTGCTCGGCTGGATCGATCGCCGTTTCGCAGGGCTGTGGGGGTTCTACCAGGTCATCGAGGCGCGCCGGTAACGCCATCATGATTCCCCGCTTCAAGCCCGCGATCACCACCGCCGAGTTGACCGCCGCCATGCGGCCCCAGCCGGATGCGGTGCCGCGGTTCGAGCAGGCGTTTGCGGCCCAGTTCGGCGCGAGCCACGGCATCGCGTTTAACTACGGGCGGGGCGGCTTGTTCGCGTTGTGCAAGGCTCTGGGGCTGAGCGGCGCCGAAGTGATCATCCCAGCCTACACCTGCTCTGTCGTGGCCCATGCCGTGGTCGTCAGCGGCAATCGCTGCCGGTTTGTCGACAGCGAGACCGGCGGCTACAACATGGACCTTCAGCAGCTGGAGGCTGCCATTGGCGCGGACACGCGGATGGTGCTGGCCACCCACCTCTTTGGCATTCCTGCCGACATCGACCGCATCCAATCCATCGTCGATCGCGCCGCCGCCACGTGGGGGCACAAGATCTGGATTGTCCAGGATTGCGCGCATTCCTTCGGCGCGGAGTGGAACGGTCGGGCGGTTACCGCCGCGGCCGACGTCGCGTTGTTCGGACTGGGCATCAGCAAGGTGATGACGTCGATTTTCGGCGGCATGCTGACGACCAACAACGCGGAGCTGGCCGCCTCGATCAGGCAGTACCGGGACACGCACTTTACGCAGTCTTCGGGTGGGAAACGGCGCGGCCAGCAGGCCTATCTCGTGGCCTCGACCATAGCATTCAGCCCGCCATGCTATGGCTTCGTCCGGTGGCTGCAGGACGAGACGCCGCTGCTCGACGGCCTGACCAAGGCCTACCACCTTGATGGCCTGATCCGGCTTCCGCCCGATGCGCTCGACTTGATGAGCGATGTGGAAGCACAGGTCGGGCTGGCGCAGCTCGCTCGCTACCGGGGGTTCGCCGCGCGGCGCCGCGAGCACGCGCGATTCTACCGCGCCAACCTGCGCCCGCCGGCCGATTGGGTGATCCCCCCAGAGGTGCCCGGCACCAGCTATTCGCATTTTCCCATCCGCGTGGCCAATCGCGATGAGACCTTGAAGCACTTTCTGGCGGCCGGCGTGCAACTCGGTCAGTTGATTGAGTACAGCATGCCGCACCTGCCCGAGTACGGACCCGCGGCCGAGAGCGAGTTCCCGAATTCGCTTTCGAATAGCCGCCATACGATCAACTTACCGGTGCATCCGGACTTGTCAGATGCTGCGCGCGCGCGGGTGGTAGCGCAGGTCAACGTCCTGCCGCGGACCGTCGGGGCCACGGATGCCCGCGTCGCCTGATGGGCAGGGAGCCATTGGCGCGACCCGAGGTCACCGTCCGCCAGGCGACCCTCGACGAGATTCCAGCTGTTGCCGCGATCCATTACCACGCGCTGCCCGATGATTTTCTCCCGTCACTGGGCCTCGATTTCCTCGAGCGGGTGCACTATCCCACCGCCTTCACATCGGAGCATGGGATCAACCTCGTGGCAGTCGCCCGCGGTCGGCCCGTGGGTTTTGTGACCGTCGCCCACGACGCCGGGAGTTTCTCGCGCGACGTGATGCGGCGCGCGGTTGTGAAAATTGCCTGGTATGCCGTGCGCGCGGCGTTGCGCGATCCCCGTCATCTCAGGCTCAGCGCCGAAGTGTTCGCGTCGGTTCTGACCAGCAAGTCTGACCCGGTCAAGGGCGAGATTTTTCTGATCGCGGTCGACCGCGAGTGGCGTGGCCTTGGTGTGGGCCAGGCGCTGGTCCAGGCCACCCTGGACCACCTGGCGCGCCATCACGTGAATCGCTGCCGCACCAAGACGCTGGCGGCAAATCACGGTGTCATCGCGATGTACGCCAAGTTCGGGTGGTCGGTGCGCGAGCGATTCGCTCTCATCGGCAGGGAGTATGTGACCATTGTGAGTCCGGAGATCCACGGAGCGAAGTCCAAATGCTGACCAGGATGCGAAGCGGGCTGTGGCGGTTGATGTACCTGGCGCTGTGGCTCGCCCTGGTGATCTCCGCGGCCAAGATGACGCACGACTTCTATCGCTACGTCGATCGTTCCATCTATGTCGCCGTGGACGATAGTGAGGCGAACATCGCTTATGACCTGGCGACCTACGGTCGCTACGGCTTTCCCGCCAGCCCGGTCTTGGCGGACATGTCGCGGCTCGATGGCCAGTTCAACTATGGCCCCTGGTACTTCTATCTGGCCGGTGGGCTGGTGTGGTTGTTTGGTTTCAGCCTGACCCTTGTAAGGTCAATCCATCTCTGGGTGCTGCTGGCCACCATCGGCGTGGCTGGTGCGTGGTTCAGCGGACGCGACCGCGCGACGGTTGCCGTGCTCTACGGACTCGGGATGCTGTACGCGTTCGAAGCCAGCCAGTGGCCGATGGCCAGGCCCGACATTCTCGTCTCCGGTTTCGCACTCGCGTTTGTGGTGTGCGCCGGCCTCGGCGCGCTCCGGTCACGCCCGGTCTATTGGTTCGGTGCGGGCCTTGCCGCGACGTGTGGGGCCTTTACCCACCTGATCGCGGCCAGCCTCATCCCGAGCGCGGTGCTGGTGCTGGCCGTGGTCGCCTGGGGGGACCTGCGCGAGAGCACCGATCGCCCGAGCACCTGGCGATACTTGTGGCGCGCGAGCCTGGCGCTGATCCTCGGCATCGCCCTCGGATTGGCGATGTTCTATGCGTCGTTTGGCTTCGACTTCGGAACCCAGTGGCAGTTCCTGACGGCCTATCGGGATCTGACCAAGCGATCGGACACGTTCCTGGTCGCGATCGGTCATCACCTCAACTACGCGTTCGTCTACCTCTCTCCGGGCATGCGCTACGTGGTCGGCGCGGTGTTTGCCGCAAGTTGGGTGCTGGCGGGAGTAGGGGAGCGGATGAACGCGCCCGAACGCCGCGTGGTTCGGGCCAGCATGCTGCCGCCCCTTGTCGCGTGGACCGGCTACACCCTGACGGGCGGTGGGTACACGAGTTACCACTCCGGCTACGCGGTGCTGCACCAGGTGCTCTTCGTTTGGACAGCGGCGACGCTGCTCTGGTTAACCTTGTGGCTCGCCCGTCAGTGGAACCCGCGAATTGGGTCTGTCGTTGGCGTCGTCGCCTTGGTGCTGGTGACGGCCCAGGCGGGACGGCAACTCGCCTGGCAACTGTCGGCCGACAGTTGGCGGATTCGCCGCATCGACACCTGGGTGTCGTTTTCCGAGTACGCCGCCAAGGTCATCGAACCACTTCCGGATGGCGCCACCGCGTGGGGTTCAGTCATCTTCGGTCTGCAAGCCCCGGATCGCATTCAGATGATCAACTGGGTCGATGCGATGGCACTCCTCTCCAGGGTGCCCGAATCTCGCCGCGAGTCCTTGTCCCCAGACTACGTGGTGCTTGGGTACCCGGAGCTGCGGGACAACATGCTCATGACCACCCGTGGTCCCGAGGGGCTCCTGGCTAAGACGCAGAAGTTTATCCCGGGCCACAACCTCCGGTTGGTGTCACTCGTCGCGGCGACCCCTTACGGTGTCTCCAGGACCTATGCGCGTCACGCGGGCAATGTCGATCCCGACCGGGCCGTGCCCCACGTGAGCGTCTACGTGCCCGGACGCCAACAATGGCTGCACCGCGTCGGCCCGCCGTCGCCAGCGGAGTTCAAGGAAGTCGCGCCCGTCGTGTTGCGCGTCGGGTACGAAGCGGAGCCGCCCGAGACCCGGCCGTCCATAACGCTCGCCGGAGAGCTCCCGCCGGGGCCCTACCTGTTGCGGGTGTCGGTGGTGCCGGGTGCCGGCGACACCGAGCGGCGGATGATTACGGCCACCTCGTCGTCCATGTTGGTTCAGACCATGAGCGAGCTCGGCCCAGAAGGGGACTTCGCGCCGTATCTGGCCGGCGACACCCTGGTCTTCCTGCTCGCCGATCACAACGGAGGTCCGTTGTCTGTGAGCCAGTTCGATAATGGTGCGGCCCCGCGGATTGCCGCGGTCACGGCCTACCCCGTGGTCGGGCTCCTCGAACGCGATGAGCTGCCTTCGCGCGCGCTCCCGCTGCCTTCGCTCGAGAAATGGGAGGCGACTACTGGCAACCAAGCCAGAGTCGAGGGCAACGAGTTGGTGGTGACCGGCGACGGTAGCGGGTCAGGCTACCAGCTCATGAGCCCTTTTGTGCGCGTCCGTGAATCCCACGAGGTGACGATCCGCATCTCCATGCGGACCTTGAGCGGCCGGGTCTGCACGGGCATCCTGAATGGTGACGGCCGGCAGTGGCTGGTCACCCCGGACCGCACGCGAGGCGAGCTCCAGTTCACGGTGGACGAGACGCAGGCCTTCCGGGTGGTGTACGCCAACTGCAATCCGCGCGAGGGAAGTCCGCCCAGCCGATTCGCCGTGTCGCCTGGAGAGATTCTCGACCAACCGCCAGCGGCAACGTACGCCAGGCGACTCGTCGTGGCGGCCCTGCATCCCGAATTGGAACAGCTGGATGAGCGCGCTGGCCCAGACGTGCAGACGGTGCCCGCTGGCTTGGTGGTCAGCGCGGCCGCCGTGTCAGGACCGATCGAGCCGGTCACTCCTGAAGAGCTTGGCTACCGCGCCGGCATTGTCACCCACGACGCCGGCGTCTGGAGTTTCCAGGGACAAGCCGAAGGCGCGTACACCTACCTGGTGCAAACCAGGGAACGGCGTCTCGATGCGGACAGCCGGTTGCTCGTCAGTGGCCATGTCACCAAGGGCGGGATCGCGATCGGCCTGTTGAGAGACAACAAATGGGTGTCGCAGATCAACGTCACCGAGGCGGGTGAGTTCACCGTCGTCATCGCCCCACCCGGCCGAGGGGCCTATTCGATCCTGGTCGCCAACGTCCTGCCACAAGGACTCGACACCTCGATTGTGCTCAACAAGTTCGGACTGGTCGCGAAGCCGGGTCCGGCTGGCCGCTAGGCTTTGAGCCAAATTAAAGGAGCGCCCCGGTGAGTGAGGGAAGCATGAGCGGAACAGGCGGAGGCGGTGCGGAGACGACGCCTGAGATCAGCGTGGTCTTACCGGTGTTCAACGAGGAGTCCGGCCTGGCCGAGACCTACCGCCGGGTAAAGGCAGTGCTGGTCGGGACCGGGTTGACCCACGAGATTGTTCTCGTGAACGACGGCAGCCGAGACGGATCCTGGCAAGGGATCCTGGATCTCGCGAGCGCCGATCGCACGGTGAAGGCCGTGAATCTCAGCCGAAACTTCGGGCACCAGATCGCGATCACCGCGGGTATTGACGTCAGCTCCGGCGCCGCGGTCGTGGTGATGGACTCGGACCTGCAGGACCCGCCTGAGTTGATCCCAACCCTCTATGCGAAGTACCGGGAGGGCTTCGATGTGGTCTACGCTCAACGCCGCAAGCGCGATGGTGAGACGTGGTTCAAGCGGACGACGGCGACCGCGTTTTACCGGCTCATTCGGCGGATGACCACCATCGAGATTCCGCTCGACACGGGCGACTTCCGGCTGATGTCACGGCGCGTGGTGGAAGACCTGAAACGTCTCCAGGAGCAGAGCCGCTTCGTCCGGGGACTGGTGACTTGGGTCGGCTATAATCAGGCGCCAGTATTTTACGATCGTGACCGTCGCTACGGCGGAGAGACGAAGTATCCGCTCAGCAAGATGGTCAAGTTCGCGCTGGATGGCATTACCGGGTTTTCGAGCCAGCCGCTGCGGCTGGCCTCACACGCAGGTCTGTTCTTCGCCGCCGCGAGCATGGCCTTGATGGTGGCATTGACGGTCTACAGATTTACTGGTGGCACGGGACTGATTCCCGGGTGGACCTCCCTCGCCGTCGCAGTCCTGTTCCTCGGTGGCCTTCAACTGGTAGCGATTGGAATTCTCGGCGAGTACATCGGGCGCATCTACGAAGAAACCAAACGGCGGCCCTTGTATCTGGTCCGCGAATCGCGGAACCTGCCCGACGGCGCCGGCCGGCCGGGCATGCACGACTGAAGTAGCACATGGAGTCCTTTGACCGCTACGCGCGTGATTACGACGAGCTGTTGGATGATCCCCTGCGTCAGAAGTTTGCCGGCGACGGCGCTTTCTTCATCCATCAAAAATGCCGCGTCCTGATGCGCCACCTGAAGGCGCGGATGCCGGTCGGCCGCACCCTTCGCTTGCTCGACGCCGGCTGCGGGCAGGGGACAGCAATCGCTTTTCTCAGCAATCAAGCGCGCGTCATCGGCACCGACGTGTCTCTGCCGATGGTGCGGGAGGCGGTTCATTGCGGCCCCGTGGCGGTGCAAGAGCCTTTCGACTTGCCGTTCGCCGACGGAACGTTTGATGGGGCTTATGCCTTCTGTGTGTATCACCATATCGACGACGCGCAGCACGTCAGGCATTTGCGCGAGTTGCGCCGCGTTTTGAAGCCAGGCGGCCGCGTCTGCATCTTCGAGCACAACCCGTTCAATCCGGTCACGAAGCGGATCTTCGAGCGGGCCCCAATTGATAGGGGCTGCCACATGATCAAGCCCGCCCGGCTCCGGCAGATTTTTGAAGACGCGGGCCTGGACGCCGTGGAGCAAGGCTACCTGTTGTTCCTGCCCGAGAAGTTGTGGCGCTGGTTGGGGTTTATCGAGCCCGCACTGGCCTGGCTACCTCTCGGCGGCCAGTACTTTGTGTCGGGCCGCAAAGGCAGCGTCAACACCTGAGCGCCCTCGCACCGCACAAGGGAATCTTGAGGATGAAGGTCGAATTCTACCGGCATAGTCTCGACGAGGCCGACATCGCCCGCCTGGTTGAAGTCTGCCGCGGGGTGTTTCTCACCACGGGGCAGGACACCAAGCGCTTTGAAGAAGCGTTCGCGGCATATCTGGGCGCCCGGCACAGCGTCGGCGTGACCAGCTGCACCGCTGGCCTGCACCTCGCGCTGCTGGCCGTCGGCGTAGGCCCTGGCGACGAGGTGATCACGACGCCGATGACGTTCGCGGCAACGGCCAACGTCGTCCTGCACACCGGGGCAACGCCGGTGTTCGTGGACGTGGAGCCGGACACTGGCCTGATCAGTCCCGCGGCAATCGAGCGGGCGGTGACGCCGCGAACAAAGGCGATCGTGCCCGTGCATCTCTACGGTCAGATGGCCGACATGCGGCGGATCAAGACGATCGCCAATCGCGCGAAGCTCTCGGTGATCGAAGACTGCGCCCATGCCATTGAGTCGGAACGCGACGGCGTCAAGCCGGGCGCGCTGTCTGACGCGGCGAGCTTCAGCTTCTACGCCACCAAGAACATCACCAGCGGCGAAGGGGGCGCGGTTGTCACGAACTCGGACGACATCAATACGCGGCTGCGACTGTTGCGCCAGCACGGGATGTCAGCGGGCGCGAGCGACCGTTACACCGGGCTCTACCGCCACTACGACATAGAGCTGCTCGGGTGGAAGTACAACATGACCAACCTGCAGGCCGCGCTCCTGCTGGGCCAGATGGAGCGGATTGGCGAGCTCTGGCAGCGGCGCGAACATCTCTCGCGGCGCTACGAGGTGGGACTGCGCGGCGTCCAGGGCGTCTCGTTTCCGACCGTCCTGCCGGGCTCCCGGTCCGCGCGTCACCTGTTCACGATCTGGGTCGAGCCCGCCCGGCGTGACGAGGTTCTCCACGACCTGCAGACCCGCGGGGTAGGTGTTGCTGTCAACTATCGCGCCGTGCACCTGATGAAGTACTACCAGGAAACCATGGGGATTCCGCGCGGTACGTACCCGGTGGCCGAGCGAATCGGCGATGCCACGATCACCTTGCCGCTCTACCCGAAGCTCACGGACGCTGAGATTGACTTCGTGATCGAGAATGTCAAGGCGTCGGTGGCCGCGCATGCTCTGTAAGGAGGTGACCGCGCTGATCCGGGCGGAACAAGCACGCCAGGGCGGCCGGTTCATCGCGGACGTCGACCTCGATGCCTACCTGGCCAAGATCGCTGACCGCGCCGAGCTCGTGCAGGCCTCCGCGCCCGGACGCTGCCGGGGGCTGGTGGCGTTCTACTGCAACGACCAGAAAACCAGGCAAGCGTACATAACCTTGGTCTTGGTCGACCCCCAGGATCGCGGGTTGGGTATCGGCCGGGCGCTCGTTATCGCCGCCCTGGACCTTGCCAAGAGCCGCGGCTTCACGTCGTGCCGCCTCGAAGTGGCGCGGGACAACGTGACGGCCCACGCGCTCTACCGGTCTCTCGGCTTTGGGGTGATCGAGACGCGCGCGGCCAAGGACCTGATGGAAGTCGCTTTCTGATGTTCTCGTGGCGCAAGCTCGGGCACGTCTTCGACCCCGAGCGGATCGACCGTCCCGACTGGATGCGGGAGTTCGCACAGGCACCGGCGACACTGGTGTTCGACACTTTCGTGCGGGTGTTCTTCTCGTGCCGCCCGCCCGCCGATGCCGCCGGGCAGTACGTAAGCCGCGCCGCCTACGTGGACCTCAAGCGTGACAACCTGTTCGAGGTGGTAGGCGTGTCGCCCGAGCCGATCATGGAGCTAGGCGGGCTCGGCGCGTTCGACGAGTTCGGCACCTATCCGATGTCGGTGATTCGCCATGGCGACGAGGTCCGTTCCTACTACGGCGGATGGACGCGCTGCTCGTCGGTGCCGTTTGACGTCGCCATTGGCTACGCGGTCAGCCGCGATCAGGGTGTCACGTTCGAGAAGCACGGCCGCGGGCCGGTCCTGGGTGCGAGCCTGCACGAACCGTTCGTGATCAGCGGCCCGAAGATCCGACAGTTCGGCGACCTCTACAGCCTGTGGTACATCGCGGGCACAAAGTGGCTTCCCAGTGAGGGTCGCGCCGAACCCGTTTATCGCATCCGCATGGCGACGTCGCCGGACGGTCTGACGTGGAACCGGCACGGCCAGGAACTGATTCCCGTCCGGCTCGAAGCCGACGAGTGCCAGGCGAGCCCCGACGTGATCTACGCCAACGGCAAGTACCACATGTTCTTCTGCTACCGCTACAGCCTCGGCTATCGCGGTCGTGAAAAGGGCTACCGTATCGGCTATGCGAGTTCACCCGACCTCGTCACGTGGACCCGCGACGATGCCAAGGCTGGCATCGACGTGTCGACCGAGGGCTGGGATTCCGAGATGATCAGTTACCCCCACGTCTTCGAGCTCGATGGCAAGACCTACATGTTCTACTTGGGCAACGGCGTCGGCCGTCACGGCTTTGGCCTCGCGGAACTGGACGGCGTGCTCGCGTGAAGTGGACCAAGTGCGGCCTGCTATTCGAGCCGCAGAAATACTCGTTGCCCAACGGTTGCACCGAGTTCGCGCAGTCGCCACAGGCATTGGTGTTCGACGACTTCGTCCGCATCTATTTCTCGACGCGCAGCCGCGATGCCGGCGGCCAGTATGTGAGCCACATCGCGTTTGTGGACGTGGACAAGTCCGTGTCTCGGGTCCTGCGGACATCGACAGCCACGGTGATTCCCCAGGGCGAACTCGGCGCCTTCGACGAACACGGCATCTTTCCCGTCAACATGGTTCGCCACGACCACCACATTTACGCCTTCACGTGTGGCTGGAGTCGCCGCGTTTCGGTGCCGGTCGAGACCGCCATTGGTCTGGCGGTCAGCCATGATGATGGCCTGACGTTCGCGCGGGTTGGCCCCGGCCCCGTGATGGGCCCCACGCCGCACGAACCCTTCCTGGTCGGCGACCCGTTCGTGACCGTGCGCGATGGCGTCTGGCACATGTGGTACATCTTCGGCACCAACTGGGTGGAGAGTCCGTCAGATCCGGGGCCGGCGCGCGTCTACAAGCTCGCGTATGCCCGGTCGGCCGACGGCGTGTCATGGCAGCGCGACGCGCAGACGATTATCAATGACGCGCTCGGGCCTGATGAATGCCAGGCGTTGCCCACCGTGATCGAGGTGGACGGGCGCTGGCACATGTACTTCTGCTATCGCCAGGCCACCGACTTCCGGGCCAACAAGGCGCGCGGCTACCGGCTCGGCTACGCCTGGTCAGACGACCTGCAGCACTGGACCCGCGACGATGCGCGCGCGGGAATTGACGTATCTGCCGATGGCTGGGACGCCGAGATGCTCTGCTATCCTCATGTATTCTGGAGCGATGGGCAGGCCTACCTGCTGTACAACGGCAATGCCTTCGGTCGCGACGGCTTTGGCGTGGCGGTCCTGGAGCAATAGATGAGCGTGAGTAGAGACTTAGATCGGGAATCGCAGGACGCGCTGGGCCACAAGTACGCCTACACATTTGATTTCGACGTCATGCACCCGTTCATGCTGCGCTCGTTCCAGCCGTTCCTCCGGCCGGGCAGCGTGCTCGAACTTGGCAGTTTCCGCGGCGACTTCACGAAACGGCTGCTGCCGCACTTCACCGACATCACCTGCGTGGAGGGCTCGGGCGAGGCGGTCACCGCCGCCCGCCAAGCGCTTGGCGACAAGGTGAACGTGGTGAACGGGACTTTTGAAGCCGTCTCGCTGGGCCGCCGATTCGACAACATCATCCTGACGCACGTGCTCGAACACCTGGACGACCCGGTTGGGGTCATGGCCCGGGTCAACCGCGAGTGGCTGGCGCCCGGCGGCCGCTTCTTCCTGGTGTGCCCCAATGCCAACGCGGCATCACGGCAGATCGCGGTCCGCATGGGCCTGATCACGCACCATGCCGCGGTCACACCGGCCGAGGCGGCACATGGCCACCGCATCACCTACTCGCTCGACACGCTCGAGCGCGAGGCGAAGGCCGCCGGCCTCACCGTGGTGCATCGCTCGGGAATCTTCTTCAAGGCGCTGGCAAACTTTCAGTGGGATCGGCTGCTCGCTACGGACATTATCTCGCCTGACTATCTCGAGGGCTGCTACCAGCTTGGTCACGTCTATCCTGATCTGTGCTCGAGCATCTTCCTGCTGTGTGAAGCAGGCGACCAGTAGGCTGGATGCGCACGTGACCCTCGGCATCATGCAGCCGTATTTCCTGCCGTACCTCGGTTACTGGCAGTTGCTGGCGGCCGTGGATCGGTTCGTGGTTTACGACAACATCGAGTACACGAAGAAGGGCTGGATTAACCGCAACCGGTTCCTCCGCAATGGTGCCGACGCCACATTCACGCTGCCGCTCAAGAAAGGGTCGGATTTCCTGGACGTGAGGGAGCGGTCGCTGGCTGACGATTTCAATCCCGCGACCTTGTTGAATCCATTTCGCGAGTCGTACCGAAAGGCGCCATTCTTTGATGCGGTCTTTCCGATGATCGAGACCATCGTCACCGCGGCGCCCCGCAACCTGTTCGAATACCTGCTGAACAGCCTGGTGATGACGGCCGCCTACCTTGAGATCAAGACGCCGATCATTGTCTCGTCCACGGTGCCGGTCGACCACCGCCTGAAGGCCGGCGACAAGGTGCTCGCCGTGTGCGGCGCGCTCGGCGCCAACCGTTACCTCAACACCATCGGCGGGCGGACCTTGTATGAGGCCGACGCCTTCGCCGCGGCCGGCGTCGAGCTGAAGTTCATCCAGTCCAGGCCGGTGATGTATCCGCAGTTCGGCCAGCCGTTTGTGCCCGGCCTGTCGATTCTGGATGTCATGATGTTCAATTCTCCAGACACCGTGCGTCGCCTGCTCGGGGAGTACGACCTGCTGTGACGATCAAGCCGTTTGACGAACCCATCTACGTGACGCGGCCGTTGTTGCCGCCCCTGCCGGCGCTGCAAGCGCGGTTGGCCGAGATCTGGGAAGCGCGCTGGCTCACCAACGACGGCCAGCAGCACGTGCGCCTGACGCAGGCCATTGCGGACTACCTGGCCGTGCCGCACGTGTCGCTGTTCAATAACGGCACCATCGCGCTGTTGGCCGCGGTTCGGGCCCTGGGGATGCGCGGTGAGGTAATTACGACACCGTTCACGTTTCCGGCCACGCCGCACGCGATCAGCTGGAGCGGCGCGACGCCGGTGTTCTGCGACATCGATCCGGTGACAATGAACCTGGATCCGGCGAAGGTAGAGGAGCTCATCACACCGCGGACCACCGGCATCCTGGCGGTCCACGTCTATGGCATCCCGTGCGACGTCTACGCCCTGCAGGCCATTGCCAACCGACGGGGCCTGAAGCTCGTGTACGATGCCGCGCACGCTTTCGGCACGAAGATCAATGGCGTGGGAATTGGCAACTTCGGCGATGCCTCGATGTTCAGCTTTCACGCTACCAAGCTGTTTCACTCGGCCGAGGGCGGGGCGCTGACGGCACCGAAGGCCGACAGCAAGGCCGCCTTCGACCACCTAAAGAACTTTGGCATCCTCAACCAGGAGGAAGTCGACGTGGTGGGCATCAACGGCAAGATGAACGAGCTGCAGGCGGCCCTCGGACTGGCCGTGCTCGACTGCGTCACCGACGAGCTTCGGCTGCGACGGGCCATCATTGCGCGCTACCGCGAGCGCCTGGCTGGGGTGCCGGGATTGGCGCTCATGCCGGAGCCCGCGGGAGTGGAGAGTAGCTGCCAGTATTTTGTCGTGCGGATTGACGGCCCGGCGTTTGGCCGGACTCGAGACGAGGTGTTCGATCACCTCAAGACCTACAACGTGCTGGCCCGCAAATATTTCTATCCGCTTTGCACCGACTACGGGTGCTACCGCGACCTGCCGTCGGCGCGGCCCGGCCGGCTGCCGGTGGCATCGGAAGTGGTGACGCAGGTGTTGTGCCTGCCGCTCTACGGGACCCTGGCGCTTGGGGACGTCGACCGGATCTGCGACATGGTCCTTGAGAATCAGGCGCGCGCATGAGCACCCGTTCGACGATCTCGTTCGTGATTCCCGTTTACCGCAACGAGCGCGCGGTCACGCTGACCTACGAGAAGATCCGGGGCGCGTTGGCAACCGAACTGGCGGCGTACGACTACGAGTTCGTGTTCGTCGACGATGGGTCTGACGATGGGTCGCTGGCGGAACTGCTGCGGCTCCGCGAGGCCGACCCCAACGTGCGGGTGATCTCGTTCACGCGCAACTTCGGCCAGATGGCGGCGATCCTGGCCGGTCTGAAGGGCGCCACCGGCGACCTCGTGTTGCACCTCTCCGCCGATCTGCAGGACCCAGTCGAGCTCATCCCGCGGATGGTGCGCGACTACGAAGCCGGCTCGGAACTGGTGATCGGCCATCGCGCCGAGCGTGAAGACCAATGGACCTCGCGCGTGACCTCGCGCCTGTTCTATCGCATTATCCGCATGTCCTTTCCGCAGATGCCGGCGGGCGGTTTCGACTATGTCCTCATGGCCAGGCGCGTCGTCGACTCGTTCAACAGCATCGAGGTGCGCAACCGCTTCTTCCAGGGTGATCTGCTCTGGATGGGCTACAAGACGACGTTCATTCCCTATACGCGCGCGAAGCGGACCATCGGCCGTTCGCAGTACACCTTTGCGAAGCGGCTGAAGAATTCGCTCGACGCCATCCTGGATTCGTCGTACTTGCCGATTCGCTTCATCAGCGTCGCCGGCGCGGCGACCGCGTGCCTGGGCTTTCTCTACGCGTTGAACATCGCTTACACGCGCTTTCAGCATGGCACGCCCTTCACCGGCTGGGCGCCCATCATGATCCTGCTGCTGGTGATCGGCGGCCTGCTGATGCTGATGCTCGGCATCATCGGCGAGTACGTCTGGCGCATCTACGACGAAGTGAAGAAGAAGCCGAACTACATCGTGCGCGCTACCCACGGTGACGGTCGCAGCCCGCAATGAACCACCTGACGCGGGTCATGGTTGTCAGCGCGTCGCTCGTCGCGGCTCTGCTGGCCGGCGAGCTTGCCGTGAGGAGGCTGGACGGATTCACCCTGGTGTCGGTCCGCTTGCGTCAGTCATCGACCACGCCGGCGGAGCCTGCCAGCCAGCCAGAGGAACGAAGGGACCGACAGGCGGCATTGGCCATGCCGCTCGCTCCGGGCGTCGATGCGGAATGGTACGACAGTGACCCGACCCCGATTCCGCGATACCCAGACGATCCCCTGGTCATGGAACGCCTGCAGCGGTACCCCAATGACCCAATCGGGGCGCTGCTGGTCTGGAACCCGTTGTACTTGAAGCAGCAGATCTGCGCCGGCAATACTGCTGGGTCGCTGGGGATCCTCGATGACTTCCTGGTCTTCGATCCAATCGAGGACAGCACCTTTCCGATCTACCGGCACCTGCCGAACAACAGCGCACCCAGTTGGTTCACCTCTAACGCCTTCGGCTGGCGAGGGCCCGCGTTGGCGCTCAAGAAGCCGCCCAATACCATTCGCATCGCGTTTGTCGGCGCCTCGACCACCATCGGAGTCCACGGCGCAGCGAACTCCCATCCTGAGCACGTGGGCCACTGGCTGAACCTGTGGTCGCAAGCTCGCGGCCTGCCGCTCCGGTTCGAGGTCATTAACGCCGGCCGAGCGGGCATCGATTCCGCCTCGATCGAGGCCGTCGTGCGGCTGGAGGTCGCGCCCGTCGACCCCGACCTGGTCATCTACTACGAGGGGGCCAATCAATTCGCACCTGGGAAGTTGATGCGGATGCCGCCGGCCTTGGCTCCGAGGCCGACCACCACTTTTCGGAAGCGTTCGCCGCTCGAGGATTACCTGGCCAGCGCCCGGCGGCTGCTGACGGCCTTCGATATGTGGACCGGCGGCAATGGCTACGAGGCGCCCAAGCCTGACTACCCGGTGGTGTGGCCCGGCGGTGTCGACGAGAGTCATCCCGACATCACACAGAAGCCGCTGCCGATGGACCTCGACGCCGTGGTCGGCAACCTCGATCGCATGCGACGAACCCTGGGCGATGGTGAGTTGGGCGTCTCGTCGTTCCTGTGGATGGTCTACCCTGGCATGCAGCTCGACTTGTCCAAGCACCTGACCTTGTACCGGTATCTCAATGACATGTACTGGCCGGCGACCTACGCCCACCTCCGCCGGACCGCAGACTTCCAGAACCGGGTCTTCGCCTCTTACGCGGCACGATACGACCTGCCGTTCTTTGACATTGCCCGCGATTTCCCCCCCGACCCTTTATTGTTCGCGGACGCGATTCACCTTCGAGAGGAAGGCATGCGGCTGCAGGCGTGGATCTATCTACAGCAGTTGGTGCCGGTCATCCTTACGCGCCTCGACTCAGGGCGCTGGCCCCGCGCGGCCGCTCCCCTGCCCGCGCGGAACCCCTCGGACTATGCGCCCCGTCTGATGAGCCGTCGCGACATCATGTCCTCATGCCGCCCATGAACGATTCACGTCCATCGCCCCTGGACGGGGCGCCGTTCCAGGTCATCGACGGTATCAGGTGCTATGCACCTGCGGTGGCGCTCGACTACAGCGACTACCCGAGCGGCGGCTTCGACGTCACCGCCGATGTCGAAGCGCGCAGCTTTTGGTGCCGGACCCGCAACCGCGTGCTTACGCAGCTGTTCCGGCGATTCACCGATAGTTCGCGACCTCTGGACGTTTTGGAGATCGGCTGCGGTATCGGCGGCGTGATTGGGGCGCTTCGGCAATTGCCGCACCTACGACTGACCGGGTCTGAGATTTATATTCAGGGTCTCAAGTACGCGCGCAGCAAGATGCCCGATGTCGACTTCATTCAGCTCGATGCCACGAGCATTCCGTTCCACGCCGGGTTCGATGTAGTCGGAGCGTTCGACGTGCTGGAGCACATCGAGCAGGACGAACTCGTCATGCGACAAGTGCACGCGGCACTGCGCCCAGATGGATTGTTCGTCGTGACGGTGCCGCAGTACCAGTGGATGTGGAGCACGCTCGACGAAATTGTGAACCACAAGCGGCGCTACGCCCGCCGCCAACTGACCGAGCGACTCCACCGCGCGGGGTTCGAGGTGATTTACGCCACGTCCTTTGTCACCACACTGTTTCCGTTCATGGTGATGTCGCGGCTCCTCGATCGGGGCGAGGCGCGGGCTGCCGACACCACCACCGAGTTCGCCGAGCGCGTGACGCTGCCGCGGCCCCTCAATATTCTGTTCGACTGGATCATGCGCATCGACGAGTGGGTCCTCCGGGCCGGCCCGACCTTGCCGTTCGGCGGCTCCCTGCTCGTTGTTGCCCGTCGCCGCCATGTCCGGTTGGAATTCCGGCCGTGACATCGCCGCTCGTCCGCCAGGGCTTCCCGGTCGTTCCGCGACGAATTGCCGTCGACCTGCTGATCGCCGCCACCCTGTTCGCCGGCTCATCAGTATGGGCCGACCGCTTCTGGAACGCCTGGATTGCTGAGGGCGGAAAGCCCGTCTTCTACCAGAGCTATTTCGAACCAGCGGTGATGATTGCGTGCGGAAGAGGTTTCGTGATCTCGACGCAAACGCAGCCCAAGTCGCTCGAAGACTTCCTCTTCCAGCGCCGCGACACGTTCGACTGCGCCGACATTCCAGCCGATCACCCGCTCGGAACGCGCTACCTCTACCAAGGGGCCTGGACCTACCTGTTGGTGTCCGTCGGCTACGGTTGGCGCCTGCTGGGCATCTCGTGGTCCGGCATGGGGCCGATGTTCGGAGCGTTGTTCGGCGCCGTCATTGCGCTCGCCTATGGAATCTTCAGGCTGGGCATGGGCCGCGCCCTGGCGATTGTGGGCGCCGTGTTTCTGACGCTGTCGTCTCTACATCTGGTCAACCTGCCGCACCTGCGCGACTACGCCAAGGCGCCGTTCACGCTTGCCTTGGTGCTGCTCGCCGGCTTGCTCGTGACGTTGCCCGTGCGCAACTGGACGGTGCTGGCGCTCGCCACAGTAGCTGGGGTGGTAAGCGGTGTCGGATATGGATTCCGCACGGACCTGCTCATTAATCTGCCTTTCATGCTTGTCGTCATACTGTGCTTCCTCGACGGCGGGCTGACCCGCAACCTGCGATTGAAGGCCGCTTCGGCAGTCTTGTTCGTCGCGACCTTTGCCGTGGTGAGCTGGCCGGTCACGTCCACCGTCTACCGGTCGGGTGGATGCCAATGGCACGTGACCTTGCTGGGGCTGCAGTCGCCCTTCGATAGCTACTTGAGAGTCCGGCCGGCGCCGTACGACTTCGGCTATGCGTATGCCGACGGTTACGTCGACCGCGCCGTCAATGGCTATCAATACCGGACCGTCCAGGGCGCGCAGCCGATGGTGTTCTGTTCTCACGAATATGACGTTCAGAGCGGCCGTTACCTGCAGGCCATCCTGTTGAGGTTCCCCGCCGACATCCTCGTTCGGTCCTACGCCTCGGTGCTGCAAATCGTCGAGTTGCCGTTTCACACCTTTGTCGGCCCGCTGCAGAACTGGCTGACGCCGGTGTATACGGTGCGCGCCTGGTTGCTGGAGCCGGATCACCGGTGGGGGTTGTGGTTCACGGCGGGGGCCATCGTGCTGACGGGAATGGCCAGCATCCGGCTGGCACTCGTCCTGATGCTCTCCCTCGTCTACTTCGGCGGGTATCCGGCTATCCAGTTCCAGCCGCGCCACTATTTCCACCTCGAGTTCATCGGCTGGTGGGCCATCGGTTTCGTGCTGCACCAAGCGCTGCGTGTCGCCAGAGAGTTCAGGCACGCGCCGCCGGACGTGCCTGCGCTCGCGAGGGCCGCGGCTCGATCTGGTGTTTACGCTGCCATTGCCGCCCTGATCATGGTGGCGGCGCTCGGGGGCGCTCGATGGTATCAGGCCCGTCAGGTTCGCCAACTGCTCGATGCCTACCTCGCGGCGCCGAAAGAACCGGTGACGTCGCCCGGGCAACCCCTGCCGAAGTTCGACCAGACGGAGTGGCCGCAGCTGCTTCAAGTCGATTTAAACGAGGCCGCGTGTGGCGGAGCGCCGGCCGTCAGGTTTCGGTACGACGAGAAGGCCGCCGGCGCTGATTTTACGCATACGGTGAAGGCGGCGTCGTCGTCGGGCACGCCCGGTACGACCCGGCTCTTCATGCCGGTGTTCGAGACCTATCTGGGTCTCGACTTGGTCGATCCCCGGCCCGGTTGCTTGACCGGCGTCTCGCGCGTCACTGATTTGAAACGATTCCCGGTGCTGCTCGGCGTCACGCTGGCATCCGATTGGGCAAGCCATCCGCTGTACCAGCAGCTGACGGATTGGGAAAGTGACGGGCGGCCCTGAGCAGGCCGCTCCGAAGTGACGTAGTACTGTGCCTGTTGCTGGTGGCCGCCGGCCTGGCGATTGGCTCCAGCTACGTCCGCATCACGCGTCAATCCCACCTCGTCGCCGACATGCCGGACTTCAGCCGGCGTGTGTTCGGCGCCGCCGCCATGAGCATTTGCGGCCACGGCCTTCAAACGCCTGACGTAACCGCGAACGCAATGACCCGCGCACGGCCGGAACATCGGCCGCTGGTCGAGTTCATCGAGCAGCGCCGTGAGGTGCTGGCGTGCAGCGAGATTCCAGCGGATCAGCCGGCCGATGAACTTGATGGGATGCAGCGAGCATCGCGCTACTTGCTGCAACTGGTGGTCAGCACATGGGCGTTGACAGGCCTGACGTGGGCCGGTATCGACTACCTGCAGGGCGCGATGTTTGGGGCCTCGGTCGGCCTCACGTATCTCATCGGCCGCCTCGCCATGGGACGAGTGGCCGCAACCGCGGTGGCGGTGGTGTTGCTATTGTCGCCTATCCAGCTCGCGAACCTCTACGACCTGCGCGACTACGCGAAGGCGCCGTTCTTCCTCGCCAATCTGCTCGTCGCCGGCGTGCTGATCACGCGCCCCAGCCCGCCGAGGGTAGTGGTGGGTTGGTGCGCTACCGGCGGCGCTTTGCTGGGCTTTGGGTTTGGCATTCGCACCGACGTGGTCGTCAACCTGGTGCTTCTCGTGGGCGTTGCCTGTGCCTGCCTGCCTGGCCGTCTTGTCGGCACCTGGCGGATTCGTATCGGCGCCGCGGCCGCATGCCTGCTGGGTTTTGTCGCGGTCGCGTTTCCGATTCTGACCTCGCAGTCGTCGGGGAGTAACTTGTGGCACTGGGCGCTCCTGGGCTACGCCCACGAATGGGACCGTGCGCTGAACATCATCCCCGGTCCGTACGAGCCGATGTACTTCTACAGCGACAGTTACGTAGCGACGACGATTGATGCGTTCGCGGGACGGAGGCTCGGCTCTTTCGCCCAGGTATCGGTTGGCGTCCCGGGCTATGCCGAGGCCAGCGGCGCGTACTACACAACGCTCCTCGGCACGTTTCCAGCCGACGCGCTCCTACGCGGCTGGGCGGCGATCATCCAGGTGCTGGACCTGCCGTTCAGCGGGATGCACTCCCTGTCTCAGGGAATCCTCCCCGAGTTCATGACGCGCGTGATCGGCCTGGTGGGCCGTGTGCGCATCATGTTCGCCGGCTTGGGCACGGCGCTGTTTGCGGCCGCGGTTCTGGCGCTGAGCGTGCGAAGCGTTCGCCTGGCGGCCTCCCTGTTCGGGGTGGTCGCGTTACTGGGTGCCTATCCGGCGATTCAGTTTCAACTGCGGCATGTGTTCCACCTGGAATTATTGTCAGTCTGGATTCTCGCCTTCCTGATCTCAGCCGCGTGTTCGAGGATTGTCGCCAGTTGGCGCGGCGTTCCGGCTGAAGATAGTGATGCGGTGCCCGGGAGCGGCGTCATCTGGCGCCCGCTCGGGTTTGCGCTTAGCGTCGTGGCGATCGTGACACTGCCTCTTGAGGTCCTGCGCGCCTATCAACAACGAGCGGCGACGGCACTGATGGACAGCTATCTCGCGGCACCTACCGAGCCGCTCGTAGGGGCGGTCACGTCGGCCGGGCCCGGGGTCGTACGCCTGGTGAAGGACGCCTTGCCAGAGGGTCCCAGGCGATCGATGCGCTCGGATGTGATCGTGGCCGAGGTGTCTGCTGAAAGGTGCCCCGTCAGCCATACTGCGATGAGCTTTACTTACGATACGGAGAATCCTGATCTGGATTTCACGCGCACCTACGACATCGAAGTGCCGGCTGCCGGCGCAGGTGTCGCGCGAGTCTTTGTGCCGATCTACCGTTCCAGCCCAACCGGTCCGGGTGCTGACGCGCTGAAGTTCGGAGGGATCGAGATGGCCGAAGCCGAGCAACACTGCGTCACGGGGTTGCGCCGATTCGCCCTGGCCGATCAGCTCCCGCTGTTGCTGCCAGTGGTGTTGCCGCCCGACTGGCGCGGGCGGCCGCTGCGCCAGAGCCTGCGAGGCTGGGAGCGCGATGCGACGAGCGCGGGCCGGGAGCCAGAGACTTTTTGGGGGCCGGCGGTTTCCCGCACCGTGGTCAGCGAGCGCTTGTCGCGCGCCGGAGCCACCGTCGAGCGGTTTGCGGCCCCGTTGGCGTATGCCGCAAGCATCGCGCGGGTCGCGCCGGACGCGAGCGTGCACGTCGCGGGGGTCGCCGATGCGGCCGGGTCGTATCTGGCGGCTTGGGCGGACTGGCCGTTCGATGAAGCGGATATCGTGCTGGTCGAGGGCGAGTTGGTTCGAGGCGGCCTGGCGATTGGTCTAACCGATAGTGCCGGTTGGGCGGCCCGAATGGCCATCGGCACACCGGGGGCATTCAAGGCTGTCATCAAGGCGCCGCGCGCGGGCCGGTATCAACTGGTGATTGCCAATTACCTGAGCAACACTTCACTCCGGAACCGCTTCACGATCTCGAGAATCGCGGTCTTGGACGGGGAGCCATGACGAACAAACACAGCAGGAATCACGAGCGCGTGATGACCGTGGAACGATGATTAACATCAAGACCCCGGCGGCGATCGTGAGGACGCAGCATCAGGAAGCTGTTCAGAAACAGTACGGCCTCAGGCCCGGCGCGGAAGAGTTCCCGTTGATGGTCGTGATTTCGATCATCTACCCCTGCAACTTCGGCTGCCCGATGTGCCCGTACACCGACGGCAACTCGGACCTGCGAAAGTTCTACCACGCCCACGATGGCGACCTGATGCCGGTGAAGTTGTGGGAGAAGATGGCCGACGAGTGCGGACCCTACGGCGCGTGGATGCGCTGCACCGGCGGCGGCGAGCCGATGCTCCACAAGCACATGGTGGAGATGGTCGAGTACGCCAAGGCCAAGGGCGCGCGCATTTGGATGAACACCAATGGCAGCATGTTCGGCCCGCTGCCGGCGTTCCGCCACAAGCTCGAACGCATCCTGAAGGCGGGCATCGACCTGGTCGAGTTCTCGATGGATGCTGGTGATGCCGAGACCTATGCCAAGGTGCGTCCGCCACACGGCGGCGCGCCTCGCGATCCGCAGAAGTGGTTCGACAACCACGTCAGCAACGTCCGTGCGGCGCTGGCCATGCGCAAGGAATTTCGCACCACCAACCGCATTGTCGTCTCCATGATTCGGCAGGACATCATGGAAGGCAAGATGGAAGCGGCGGTGAAGTTCTGGATGGAAGACGTTGGCGTCGACGAGGTGATTACCCGAAAGTTCCTGTCGTGGGACGACAACACCACCATCCAGCTGGGCCACGCCATGGATCCGCATCTCTACAAGCACATGCCGGGTGAGCGGAAGGAGCCGTGCGTATGGCCGTTCGAACGCCTCAACGTCGATACCCTTGGGCGCGTAGCGTTGTGCGGGCAGGACATTTCGTTCCGCACGGCCGATCTCTTCCCGAACGTAAACGATGCCAGCCTCAAGGAGATCTGGCAAGGTGAGCGGTTCAACTGGTACCGCCGCCTGCACCTCGAAGGCAAGGGCGCCGAGGCGTGGCCGTGCAATGGCTGTTCGGCGTGGCTGGCGGGCGTCCGCGATTGGGAGCACGGCTGGCTGAAGGTCCTCAAGACCTCCGGGGATCACGTCAAGGAAGTGATGAAGAAGGACCTTGGCGTGGACGTCGAGGTCTACCAGCCCCATCACGACTTGCCGCCAGCCAAGTAACGGATGTCGGCAAGTCGGGTCGTGGTCTTTGGGTTCGGGCGGCTGGCGCTCGCGGCCCTCGACACGCTCGAACGACTCGGCGTCACGCCGGTCGCGGTCGTGGTGCCGGGTATTCGCAGCGGCGCCGATGTGGAGATGGTGGTCGCGCGGGCGCGCGAGAAGTCATTGAGGCTGTTGGTGCAGCCGCGCCGAAAGGACCTGGCGCCGTTTCTTGAAACCATCCAGTTACTTCGCCCCGACCTGATGCTGGTGTGGTCGTACCCGATGTTGCTGCCTCCGGAACTGGTCTCACTCGCAGTGAACGGGGCATTCAACATTCACAGCGGCAAGCTCCCTGAGTATCGCGGCGGCCACGTCATGATCTGGGCCCTGATCAACGGCGAGCGCGAGAGCGCGGCCACGCTGCACCGGGTCGATGCCGGGATCGATACCGGCCCGGTCGTGGCCGAAGAACGGTTTGCCATCGAGTCGGATGAGGACATCGCTTCACTGCAGGGCAAGCTGGCGGTGGCCGGCACGGCTCTTCTGACCAAGTGGTGGCCAGCCCTCGTGGATGGGACGGCACCGCAAACAGCCCAGGATGAATCGCGCGCGCACTACTACCGGATGCGCACGCCCGCCGATGGGTTGATCGATTGGTCGCAGTCCAATATCCAGATCCATAACCTGGTGCGGGCGCTGGTCGCGCCATGGCCTGGCGCGTTCACCACGATCGGCGGCGCGAAACTGGTGGTGCGCCGGGGTGAGCCGATCGAGGCCGCCGGCGTCTCGGCGCCCGGCACGGTGGTTCGCATTGACGAATCAGGGCCGGTCGTGTCGACCGGCTCGGGGGACCTCAAGTTGCTGCAAGTCGAGTTGCCGGCGCAGCCGGCCAGTCGCGTCGACCTTCGCCGGATAGGCATCGTGCCCGGCGCTCGTTTCAATTAGCAGTCACTCTGTGCTCGGTTCAGATTCTCTTCTCGCGCCGACTCTCAGCCTCGAATTGCAGGCGGCGATTCGTGTCGCCTATGGCGTCCTGATGCTCCTGACGCTGGGCGCGGCGTTGCCCCATGCCCGGCGTTATTTCCGAAGCGAGAAGTGGGGTGGGTATGCGCAATCGAGCGCACTGGCCGACGCCATCCAGAACCCCGTCGTGATTCCCGTGGTGCTGGCCTTGTGGGTGCTCGCGGCCTTCGGTCTCATCTCGGGGCGTGCGGTCCTTCCCTCGGCCCTGGTCAACCTGGTCTTTTGCTACTACTTCTTCAACCGGATGCGCTGGAAGAGCGTGTCGCGAGGAATGGGCGCGCCCGGCTTCATTTCGCTGTGGCTTGGCGCCGCGGTCTTGCTGCTCGAACTCACGACGCGCCACGCGCCTGGCCTGCGAGGCTTGGCGCTGCTGACGCTGCAAGTCGATTTCGCCGCCATCATGCTGTCGGCCGGCCTCTACAAGCTCTTCGCCGGATACCGGCAGCAGCGCGGCATGGAACTGGGTATGGCCAACCCGGAATGGGGTTACTGGTGGCGCTTCTGGTCCAGGTGGCCCCCGGCCCATCCGCTGTTCCGGTTCTTCAACGAAATGGCGTGGGGCACCGAAGTCGCCTGCGGCATCCTGATGCTGATTCCCGCCACCCGTATGCTGGGCGGCCTCGTCATGCTCGCCAGCTTTGTCTTCATCGCAACCCAGATACGTCTCGGGTTCCTGGCCGAAATGGTGATGGTGTGCTGCCTGCTGTTCGTCGGCGAAGGCACCATCGTCAACGCCTGGTTGCTGGCCGTCCTGCCATCGGCAGCGCCCGTCAGCGGCCAGCCACTGCCCGCCCTCGCGCAGTCGACGCTGTCCGCATTGTGCTGGGGCTACCTCGCGTTGCTGCCGTTCGTGCGGACCGGCATGTTCTACAACCAGTTGAAACACCGGTCCCTTCCGCCGCCCGTCCAGCGGGCCCTCGATGGCTACGCCAACGCCTTTGGCCTGATCCTGTGGCGGGTGTTCACCGCCGACGTCGTTAACTTCTTCGTGCGTATCTGGGAGGCGCCAGCCGACGGTGGCGACCGGCGACTGGTGACGGACTACCGGATGACAGGCCCCTGGCGCTTCTCGCAGGTGGCGGAGTGCATCGCGCTGACCAGCGTGTTCACCACGCTGAAGTACTACCCCAGCAACCGCGCGCTGTTTGTGGAGCGGTTGTTGCGCTATGCCCGCACCATTCCGCGCGCCACAGGCGCTCGCCTCGTCTTCGAATGGGTCAGCGTGGCGACGCGCCCGGATCGCTTCGAGTTCGTGCCAGCCACGGAGTTCGTCGTCGACCTCGACGCTGGCACCGTCGTCGATCGGGTGCTCAGCGACGAAACCAACGCGTGGGCCATCCCAAGCGTGTCGCCCGTGCGCGAAGGCGTGCGGCCCGGCAGCTATGCGCCCCTTGCCGACCCCCGATCCCCGGCCCCCGATCCTCGGCCCCCGATCCCCGATCCCTGATCCCTGATCCCCGATCCCTGATATGTGTGGCATTTGCGGAATGTTCGGGCGCGGCGATCGCGCCACCACCGAGACGATGCTCGCGACCCTGCGCCACCGCGGTCCGGATGACAGCCACGTGGTCCACGGCGAGCGATTCGCGTTGGGCGCGCGGCGCCTGGCTATTCTCGACGTCGAACACGGCCGGCAGCCGATGTCGAACGAGGACGGCTCGATCTGGGCCTGTGAGAACGGCGAACTCTACAACTACCCGCAGCTTCGCCCGCGGTTGCTACAGTCAGGTCATCACCTGCACACCACCTGCGACACCGAGGTGCTGCCGCATCTTTACGAGGAGCACGGCGCCGGGCTGCCCGAGCACATCGACGGGATGTTCGCGATCGCGGTGTGGGACGAGAAGACGCAGACCGGCCTGCTGGGGCGCGACCGGATGGGCAAGAAGCCGCTTTACTACTGGCATAGCGGCGACGTGCTGTATTTCGCCTCGGAGCTCAAGGCGCTGCTCACCGTCCCCGGCTTCACGCGGACGATCAATCTGGAGGCGATGCACCACTTCATCAGCCTCAAGCACGTCCCGCATCCGCTGACCATCTTCAGGGGCGTCTACATGCTGCCGCCGGCTCACCGGCTGACGTTCCGCCCCGGCGAGCAGCCGGTCATCAGCTGCTACTGGGACGTGGATTTCACCGTCGATCCCGATCTCGACAGCCAGCCAGAGGACGCGCTGACCGAGGAGCTGATTCGCCTGCTCGGTCAGGGCGTGAAGCGCCGCCTGCTCTCGGATGTACCGATTGGGTTCTTCCTGAGCGGCGGACTCGACTCGAGCCTGTCCACCGCGATGGCCGCCGAGGCGACCGGGCGCATCAAGACTTTCACGCTGACCTACGCGAACGAGTCGACGACGCCCGGTAAGGAGCAGGACCGCCGGTGGGCGCGCTGGGTAGCCGAGAAATACGGCACCGAGCATCACGAAGAGACCATCGAGTTCAGCAACTACCCGGACAACTTGCGCAAGATCCTGGGCTGCTTCGACGAGCCGTTCGCCGGCGTCGTCTCCAGCTACTTCCTGTCGCAGTTGATTGCTCGTCACGTGAAGGTCGCCCTGTCGGGCGATGGTGCCGACGAGATCTTCGGCAGCTACCTGTCGCATCGCCTGGCGCAGCCGATGGCGCAGTTTCCCGAATACCAGCGCACCGGCAATGCCGACTTGATCCGGCCGTTCGAGAGCCGGCCGGAGTACTTGCAGGGACTCCTCGGGAGTGGTGACACGGCGGCGCTCGATTGGGAATGGCGTGCCAAGCTGTTGGTGTTTGGTGAGGACGAGAAGCGCAGCCTCTACCACCCGGACCTGCAGCGCGAACTTGCCGCCAGCAGCACGGCTGACTACCTAAAAGAGACCTTCGCGCGCCTGACCGCAACCGATCCGCTCAACCGCATCCTCGAAGCCGAGTTCAAGACGATCTTCCCAGACCAGGTGCTGACCTACGGCGACCGCCTGTCGATGGCCCACTCGCTCGAAGTCCGCAGCGCTTACCTCGACACCGACGTCGTGACCTTCGCGGCCCGCCTACCAGGCCGCGTGAAGATCAAGATGGGCGACACGAAGTACCTCCTGAAGCAGGCGGCCCGTCGATACTTCCCGGCGGAGATGGTGGACCGGCCGAAGGAAGGCTTCCTGATGCCCGTCACGCAGTGGATGCTGGGCGACCTGCAGTCCTACGTGCGCGATACGCTCAGCCCGTCTCGTCTTGGCCGGCACGACTTCTTTGACGCGACGCGTATCGGCGCCCTTGTCGATCGCCTCTATCAGCCGGGCGCCGACTACACGGACGTCAACAAGGTGCTGGCGTTCGTGGTGTTTCAGGAGTGGTACGATCTCTATCTCGCATGACCGCCGCCGTGGCTGCCGCTCCCAAGACGCTCGTCGTGCTCCAGCCCGGTTACCTGCCGTGGCTTGGGTTCTTCGATCAGATGCGCCGCGCCGACGTCTTTGCCTATTACGACGATGTGCAGTTCAACAAGCATGGGTGGCGCAACCGAAATCGAATCAAGACGCCGGCGGGACCGCTGTGGCTCACTGTGCCGGTGCTGCATCATGGCCAGGGGCAACCCCTGATTCTCGACACCTTGATCGACACGCGCTCCAACTGGCAACGCAAGCACATTGCCTCGCTGAAGCAGTACTATGCCAAGGCCCCACATGCTGCGCGCTACTTGCCTGAGCTCGAGGAGATGTTGAGTCGTCCCTGGACCCACCTGGGCGACCTCGACATCGCCGTGGCCGGCCTGATGGCCGGGTGGCTCCAGTTGCCGTTGCCAACGATCCGAACGTCAACCCTTGGGATCGAGGGCACGCCGTCACAGCGGCTGATCAACATCTGCCATCATTTCGGCGCCACTCGATACTTGAGCGGCGATGCGGCCAGCGACTACCTGGACGTCCCGCTGTTCGCGAGCCAGGGCGTCGAGGTGGTCTGGCAAAACTATCAACACCCGGTCTACCCTCAGCGCCACGGTGAGTTCGTGCCGTTCCTGTCGGCGATCGACCTGATTCTCAACTGCGGCGACCAGAGCGCCGAGATTCTCAAGGGCGGACCCACGGCATGAAGACAATCCTCGTGACAGGTGGCGCCGGCTTCATCGGCAGCAACTTCGTGCACCACATCTTCAACAAGTATCCGGACTACCGCATCCTAGTGCTCGACCTGCTGACGTACGCCGGCAGCGTCGATAACCTGCCGACCGATTTTCAGGATGCGCACACCAGCGGCCGAATTGAGTTCTGGTACGGCGACGTACGCAACGCGTCGCTCGTCGAGAACCTGATGCGGCGCGTCGACGTGGTGGTGCATTTTGCGGCCGAGACGCACGTCACCCGCTCGATCTTCGACAACTACCACTTCTTCGAAACCGACGTGCTGGGCACGCAGGTGATTTCAAATGCCGTGCTGCGCTGTGCGGACCGCATCGAGCGATTCGTGCACATCTCCACTTCCGAGGTCTACGGCACCGCCGAGGCGACGCTGATGAACGAAGAGCATCCGCTGAAGCCGCTCAGTCCCTATGCCAGCGCGAAATGCGGAGCCGACCGCCTGGTCTACTCCTACTGGGCGACCTACCACCTGCCCGCGGTGATCGTGCGGCCGTTCAACAACTTCGGCCCTCGCCAGCACCTCGAGAAGGCGGTG
The DNA here is from genome assembly GCA_030697165.1 of Acidobacteriota bacterium. Classification (NCBI taxonomy): domain Bacteria; kingdom Pseudomonadati; phylum Acidobacteriota; species Acidobacteriota bacterium. Next base: position 100,340 of record JAUYQQ010000001.1, on the reverse strand, counting down.
CCGCGCTTCATCACCAGCTGCCTGCTGGATGAACCCCTGCGCCTGCACGGCCAGGGCGTCGCCCAGCGCGATTGGGTCTTTGTCGAGGACACCTGCGACGCGATCGATCGGATCGTGCACGCGCCCCGGGAGGCCGTAGTCGGCGAGGTCATCAACATCGGCACCGATCACAGCCTCAGCGTCGCCGACGTGGCCCATCACATCGTCCGGTTGATGGACAAGCCCGAGTCGCTGATTACCTACGTTGGCGAGCGGCCCGGGCAGGTGTTCCGCCATACCGCCGATGCGGCCAAGGCCCGCCGCGTCCTGGGGTGGCAGCCGAGCATGACCTTCGAGCAGGGCCTGCAGAAGACCATTGACTGGTACCGCACGCACCGCAGCGTGTGGGAGAAGCAACTCTGGATGCGCGAGATTCCGATTGTCACCGGATCGGGGAAGGCCGAGCTTCATTAGCTTGAGTCGTCGCTGGGGGATTGAGACCGCCGTCGCGGCTGCCTTGTTCGTCGCGGCGTTCGCGGTGGCGTCGTGGTACGTGCCGCAGTTTGTCGCCGCCGGTGGCAAGCCCTGGTTCTACCAGCAGGAGTTCGGTCCTGCGGTGATGGAGGCGTGCGGGTTCGGGTACGTAAACCCGGGGGATACGGCGCCCCCCGCGCTGACTGCTTTTCTGGATTTGAAGGCGGACGAGGTGTCGTGCGCCGACCTCCAGACGGTGGCCCCGCGCCCGCTGACCTCGATGCAGCGCGCGTTTCGTTACCTGATAATGACCGTCGGCGCGACCTGGCGCCTGCACGGCCAGGTCGCCTGGAGTGCGCTGACCCCGCTTTACGGGTTCCTGTATGGCCTCACCATCGTGCTGGCCTTCGCGATCTTCCGGCAAGGCATGGGGCGGACGCTATCGGCCCTCGGCGCCACGGCGCTGATGTTCTCGACGCTGCATCTCCATAACATTCCGCACCTGCGCGACTACGCGAAGGCGCCCTTTGTCCTGGCGCTGGTCCTGTTGGCTATTCGCCTGGTTCGCAGCGAAGTGACGGTCCGGCGCACGATGGGCCTCTCGCTAGTCGCGGGCCTGCTGACAGGTGTGGGGATCGGCTTTCGCAACGACCTGCTCGTCGCCATTCCCGCGTTTGTGGGCGTGTTCGCGCTGTTCCTGCCGCTGGCGCCGCGCGAGCGCCTTGGCCTCCGGGCCGGCGCGATTGCCCTCTACCTGGCCGCCGTTTACGTCGCGATGTGGCCCATGTCGTCGGTCTACCAGACGGGTGGCGGTAGTTCAACGCAGCATCTCGTGCTGCTCGGTCTCACGCCGGCGTTTAGCGCTGACCTGGGAGTCGACAACAGCCGTCTCTACGAAATAGGTTTCGAGTATCGCGACGAGCTGGCGCTTGCGATGATCGACAACTACGCGGATCGCCGGCTCGGCCAGCACCGCTTCCTGCCGATGTACGGTCCCGACTACGACCGCACCGCAACCCAGTTGCTTCGCGAGGTGGCCACCACCTTTCCGGCCGATCTGCTCACGCGCGTTTACGCATCGGCCGTGCGAATCACGGAACTTCCGCACTCGACCACCACGGCGGCACTGGTGGTGCCAGAGTTCCTGCCGGCGGCCGCGCAGCGGTTGCTGTTGCTGAAGGCCGACGCCCTGCGGCTGATTGGCGGCTTGTGGCCATGGCCGCTGGTCATCACGCTGACGGCTCTCAGCGTGTGGAGCCTTCGCCTTGGATTCTTCGCCGGGGTCTTCGTCCTGTATCTCTCGGGTTATCCGGCACTGCAATTCCAGGAGCGGCACTTCTTCCACCTCGAGTTCGTCGGGTGGTGGGCCCTCGGCTTCTGCCTGATGTTGGCGGGACGCACGGCCGGCGCGGTCATCACGCGCGTAGTGAGTGGAGGCAACCCTTCAGGGTTGCCTGTCAAATGGCAGTCCGAGTGGCTCACGGCCGCAACGCCCGCTGCCGGCTGGCCGCGCGCTGCCGGCATGGCGCTGGCGATGTGGGCCGTTCTGGCCGGCGTCATCATTGGCCCGCTGTGGCTTCTGCGTCGGTACCAGGATGGGCACGTGCGCGCGTTTCTCGGCACCGTCCACGCCGCGCCGCGTACCACCCTTGACTTGACACCGGTCTCGCTTCCGAACGGCGACCTCCGATTCGAGAGCCCGGCTCTCGTGCGCGGGTTGCCCACCGATGGCGGTGTGCATGCCGCCTACGTGGCGGCTTACCTCGGCGGGGCGAACTGCGACGCCATGAACCTGCGCGTCACCCAGCGTTACCACTCGATGACCAAGGGATACGACTTCAGTCATTCGGCGGTCGTGGCGGTGCCCCTGGTCGATGAACCCGTGGCGCTCTATTTCCCGGCCTACTTCCGAAATCCGGGCTCGACCAGTGCCGGTGACGAGCCGTTTGGCTTCGCGGGCCTCGAGTTGCCAGGCGAGCACGCGAGCTGCCTCGTCCGGATGTCCAGTCTCAACGACGTCGCCGCCTTGCCGGCCTTGCTGGACCTTCGCTTGCGACCGGGATGGGAGCGCGTGACCCCGTACGCGACGATCAGCGGCGTCGAAGGACGCCAGAATCCGGCAGAGACCTACACCTTCCCGAGCGATCTGGCCCGGAGCGAGGTCAAGAAGAGCCTGGCCGCCACGCCGGCGGCGTTTGTCCCCGGGGACATCCTCAAGGTTTCACCGACCTTTGAGATGGACGGCCCCGCCTGGACCGCCAGGGGTGTGGGTGGCGTGGGCGGTCGTGGGCCCCTTCTCTATCTTGTCGAGATGAAACCCCGGCGCCTCGCCAAGGGGACCACGTTCATCGCGCAAGGTACGATTGAGAAGGGTGGCGTGACGTTCGGCATGGTCAGCAACGACCTGTGGGTCGTGCAGCTCCACGTGGTGCAGACCGGCGAGTTCTCGGTGGTGATCAAGGTGCCGGAAGACGGCGACTACAAGGTGGTGATGGCCAATAACCTGCGCGGCATGTCGCTCGAGAACCAGGTGAGCGTGTCGCGCGCGGGCCTGATCGCGCCTGCGGCGGAGCCCATCAAGTGAGGATGCATGGCCGAGGCTGAAGCGCGGGTGCTCGCGGCGATCGATCGCCTCGAGCCGGCGTATCGCGCCCTGCTGCAGTCGCTCGTGCGGACGCCGAGTCCGGTGGGCGAAGAAGGCGCGGCGCAAGCGATCGTCGCCGGTCACATGCGCGACATCGGCCTCGATGTCGACGTATTCGACATCAACGCGTCTGTCTTGGCCGGTGATGAGCGATTCAATCCCTCGCCTCGCGGTTATGCCGGCCGGCCTTGTGTGGTCGGGAAGCGGAAGGGCAGTGGCGGTGGCCGCTCGCTGGTGCTGAACGCGCACATTGACACCGTGCCGGTCGACGCGCCAGATGCGTGGACCTATCCGCCGTACGGCGGCGTCGTCGACGACGGCCGCATCTATGGCCGCGGCGCCGCCGACGACAAGGCCGGCATCGTCGAGTGCCTGCTGGTGGCCCACGCCATCCGCGAAGCCGGACTCAGCCTGGTAGGCGATCTCCTGGTGGCCAGCGTGGTTGAGGATGAGTCCACGGGCAACGGGTCGTTGGCGGCCGCCAAGCGTGGTCACGTCGGCGACGCGGTGGTCATTGTTGACGGCACCTGGCCAGAGCGTTTCATCGTCTCGCACATGGGGCATGTGTCGTTCCAGATTCGCCTGCCCGGCACCGCCGGTCATGCCACGTCGGCCGGTCCCAACCCGATCGCCGCTGTGGGCCAGGTCGTGTCCGAACTGCAGGACTACGTGGAGCGTCGCAATGCGGCGCAGACCTTGCCATGGGGAACCAACGAGCGCCCCCATTTCATCAACCTTGGGATGGTTCGAGGCGGCGTGTGGCCGGGATCGGTACCAGCGGAGTGTGTGATCGAGGGCCAGTGCGGATTTCCGCCGCCTGAGACGTGCGCAGGCGCGAAGGACGCGCTCCGTGAGGTGTTGCGAGAGCTGGCGCAGTCGCCCGAGTGGCCACTCGCGGCACCGGCGTCGATAGCTTTCGTGGGCCTCGAGATGGCGCCGCACGTCGGCGACCCGCGCAATCCAATTGTCCAGCTATTGGTCGAGACCGTCGGCCGGCGACACGGCGCCGTGTTGCAGGAAAGCGTGATCGCGGGTCATTGCGACCTTCGCCACTACACCGCGACGACGTCGGCGGCGTGCTTGTACGGGCCGGGTGGCGGTCGCAATGTCCATGGGGCGGACGAGTACTTCGAGTTGGCCCACCTGCCGCTGGTGGCGGGCAACCTGGCATGCGTCGCCCTGAAATGGTGCGGCGTTTCGAATGTAGAGTCCGGCGGCTCCAATGTAGAGTCCGGCTTTAGCCGGGCCAGCGGTTCCAATGTAGAGTCCGGCTTTAGCCGGACCAAGCCCGATGGCCGATAGTCCCAAGGTCCCCGCGTCCGTTCTCGACGCGCTGGAAGTCCCGCGCGGCGGGATCGTCTACGTTCAGTCCTCCGTCGACTGGATGCAGCGAGCGGGCCTCCGGGCCCCCGAGATGCTCTCGACCTTGCTGGACTGGACCGGCCCTGCGGGCACGCTGGTCATGCCGAGCTATCCGTTTCACAGCTCGCATCAGGAGTACCTGCGGAATGCGCCCACGTTCGATGTGCGCCGCACGCCCGCTGGGATCGGCCTCATGCCGGAGATGTTTCGCCGCACGGCCGGCGTGGTTCGCAGCCTCGATCCGGACTTCAGCGTCTGTGCCCTCGGCGCGGAGGCCGAGGCGATCGTCGGCCGCGAGCCGGCCGAGCCGGACCCGTTCGGCGCGGACTCGAGTTACCAGCGGATGCTCGGACGCGGCACCACGCTGGTGGGACTGGGCGTGAGCCTGAACACGAATTCTTTCATCCATGCGATCGACTCTCGTGCGGCTGCCGGCTATCCGGCTGCGGTTTACAACGATCGCGTGTACGCTACTACGGTGATCGACGGGCGAGGGGTGTCTCGCGTGGTGCGGCGCATGTGCTTGCGGCCGCCATTTCAGCAGCTCACGACCCCATCGGCCATTGGTGACGTCATGCGTCCGGCCGCCGAGGTGTTTGCCACCATCGAGATCGCCGGAGCGCGGTTCTTCAAGTGGGACCTCGGGGCCTGGTCGGCGTGGTGTGCGTCGCACGCCGCCGCTCAAGCCACGCGGGGGGAGTGGCCCTGCTGGCTCACCCGTCTCGGTAGTGCGTTCCCATCGGCGCAACCCTCATGAGCCAGGCTTCGTCCGTCGCAGGGTTCCGTCCCAGCCTCTCCATGCTGGGCTGGGCGCTCAACGAGGAAGAGAACGTCGCCGACTACGTGCAACGCGCCGAAGCGTTCCTGTCCAGCGTCTCGGATGACTACGAGCTGATCCTGTTCGATGATGGCAGCACCGACCGGACGTGGACGATCGTGGGCGAGTTGGCGTCGACCCGTCCCTGGCTGCGGCCAATCAAGAACGACCGCAACCGCGGCCCCGGCTTTTGCTATCGGACGGGCATCGGCGCCGCCACCAAGGCCTACTTCATGGCGCAGACCGTGGACTGGGCCTACGACATCGACGCCTTCAAGCCGCACTTTGACGAGCTGCTCCGCCATGATGTCCTGCAGGGCGTGAGGCCAGGCGAGTATTCGCTGGGCACGCTGCGCAGGCGCTCCGACAGTCTCTACAAGGGCATCGTGTCGCTGACCAACTACACGTTGATCCGCGTCCTGTTCCGGTTGCCGTTTGACGATTTCCAGAACGTCACGATCTGTCCGACCCGCCTGGCCCAGCCTCTTCGCCTGGAGTCGGAGGGCTCGTTCACCAATCCCGAAGTCATGATGAAGCTTTATTGGGGTGGCGCATCATTCCTTCAGGTCCCGGTGCGGTTCCAGAAGCGAGGGCGAGGCAAGGGTACGGGAACGCGAGCGAGCGCCATCGTGCGCTCGGTCGGGGACATTCTCGGCAATTGGTATCGATGGGTCATCCGAGGCGAACACCCGAATCAACACGCCGGAAGCGTGACGTCCCTTCCCGACTGACGGCCGAACTTGCACGACGCTGTGTCGAGCCTTCCTTCACAACCAGTGGCCGCAGCGCCGGTGGCTAAGGCCTCGGAGACGAGTCGCGTCCCGCATCGACCGGTCGACTGGCGCCGCCTTGCCGCTGAGTGTGCGATCGCGGTGATGCTGCTGCTCGGCTCCGGATGGTGGGCCGCTCAGTTCTGGAACACGTGGACCGCTCGTGGCGGCCAACCCGTCTTCTATCAGAGCTATTTCGAACCTGCCGTGATGGTGGCCTGTGGCAAGGGGTTTGTCGCCTCGTTGCGCCAGCCTCCATCGCTCCAGGAGTTCCTGTCGTTGCGCCGCGACACCTTCGACTGCCACGACTTGCCCGACGATCTGAAAGTGGGCCGGGAGTACCTCTACCAGGAGGCCTGGATTTATCTGCAGACGGCCGTCGGCTGGTCCTGGCGAATCCTGGGGATCTCGTGGAGTGGAATGGGCCCCCTCTTCGGTCTCCTCTTCGGGGCGGTCACCGCGCTCGCTTATAGCGCGTTCCGCCTGGGGATGGGCCGCGCTCTTGCGGTTGTGTGCGCGTGTCTGTTGGCGACCTCACCCATGCAACTGGCCAATCTGCCGCACCTGCGCGACTACGCAAAGGCGCCGTTCACGCTGGCGCTGGTCTTTCTACTCGGCGTGATGGTGACCCGCCCCGTCCGCCGCAACTTGCTGTTGATGCTGTCGGTTGCCTATGGCGCCGTGCTGGGCGTGGGCTACGGCGTTCGCACCGATCTCCTGATCAACGTGCCGCTGGTCTTCGTTACGCTGTTCGGATTTCTGCCGGGTGGTGTGACCCGGCATCTCGCGCTGAAGGCATCAGCGGCCGCGCTGTGCCTGGCCACGTTTGCCGCGGTCAGTTGGCCCGCGTCGTCAGTGGTCTACACCAAGGGCGGCTGCCAGTGGCACGTCGCGCTGCTGGGGCTGCAGTCGCCCTTTGATGATTACCTGCGCGTGTCGCCGGCGCTTTACGAGTTCGGCCACGCCTACTCAGATGGATACATCAGGCAGGTCACTGAGGGCTTCGTGAATCGCACGCAGCCCGGGACCGCGCCGATCGGCTACTGCACGCACGAGTACGACGTGGCGACCGGCCAGTACCTCCAAAATATCGCGACCACCTTTCCCGCCGACCTTGCGACCAGGGCCGTTGCCTCGATCACTCAGATTGTCGAGCTGCCGATCAGGAAGGTCCGCCCACCGATGGCAGAGTGGTCGGCAGGGTTCTATCGCGCGCGAGCCTTCGTCCTGCGGCCCAACCACCGGTGGGGCGCCTACTTCACGCTGGCCGCAGTGATCCTGGTCACCACGAGGAGCGTGCGGCTGGGTCTCTTCCTTGGCCTCCTTCTCGCCTACTGTGGCGGATACCCAGCCATCCAGTTCGACGAGCGCCATTACTTCCACCTCGAATTCCTGGGGTGGTGGGCTTTTGGGGTCGTGCTCCACCACGGCTACCTGTCTGCGCGCGCGCTGCTGGCCCACCCCGACCAGTGGCGACCCCAGTTGCATCAAGCCGCGCGAGGCGTCGCCGTCGTCGGCTTCTCATGTGCGCTCTTGGGCAGCCTGTTGATTGCGGCTCGATGGTATCAGGCGCGCAATGCGCGGGACCTGATGCGTGCCTACGTGGCTGCGCCGAAGGTGGTGATCGAAGAACCAAGCCAGCCGTTGTCCGGCATCGCGGCGAATGCCTGGCCCCAGTTGCTGGAGGTTCGCATCGATGCGGCCACTTGTCCCGTGGCTCCTGCAATCACGGCTCACTACGATGCCGGCGCCGAGAACAGGGATCTAACGCGGACGATTGCGGTACGCCCGCCGCTCCGTGCCGGCATGACGCGAATATACATTCCAGTCTTCTACGACTTCAGCGGGCTGAAGTTCTCCGGAACCCGCGACGAGTGTGCCACCCAGGTCTCTCGTCTCGGCGACCTCGCGCCGTTCCCGCTCGTGCTGGGCGCCACGTTGCCGCCTGACTGGGAAGAACGGCCGCTGTACCAGAGTCTGACCGACTGGGAACGCACGGTGAGAGATTGACCTGGCGCCGGAGGTTGGCCGACCTCGCGATCGTGCTGGTGGTGGTGGCGGGGGCGTCCACGGTCGGCCAGCGGTTTCTCGCCGCCAGAGGCGCCGTCACCATGTTCTCCTGGGAACTGGGACCGGCAGTGATGGTCGCCTGCGGGGCGGGTTTCGTGCAACCGCTCGAGACGGCCCCACTGCAGGAGTTCCTGTTTCGGACCAGCGATCGCATTTCCTGTGACGCCGTCGATCGGCGAGGCGCCACCCACCCCGCACTCTTTGCCCTGGGGGAACGTTACGCCATTCACGCCGCGGGTCTTGCGCTGCGGATTGGTGGACTGTCGTGGCAGACGCTGGACGCGTACCAAGGGCTCCTGTTTGGCCTGACGATGGGGTTGGCCTACGGGGTCTTCCGTTTAGTGGCCGGCCCCGCCCTTGCCGCCCTGGGCACGGTGGCCCTGGTTTGGTCCGATCAAGTTCTTGCCCTGCTCAGTTTCAGGGACTTTGGCAAGGCGCCCGCCTTCTTCGCGTTGTGGCTGGTCCTTGGCTGGATGATCTCGCGAAACATCGAGCGTGCGTCGCCGAAGCTGTTGACGTCAGCGGTGCTGGCCGGATTGCTGGTGGGGATCGGAATCGGGTTTCGGATCGACGTCCTGGTCTTCGTTCCGGCGATCCTGGCAGTGGCCCTGCTGGCGGTGCCCGGATTCGATCGGCGTTCCCTCGGCACCAAGGCACTGGCCGGAGCCTTGTTCATCATGGTGTCGATCGGAATCGGTGCGCCGATCCTGGCGCCGATGTCGAACGGGTCAAACTCGTCGCATGTGGTCGTCCTCGGCTTGATGAGGGAGTTCACGAGAAACCTGGGACTGGAACCTCCTTCGTATGACGTCGGCGATCATTACAGCGACAGCCAGGCTTTCTCCCTGATCACGGCCCACGCGGGCAGGGTCAACGATGGCGGCGCTGGCCCGAGATTCCTGTCGCCCGGTTACGACGCGGCCGGGAGCCAGTTCGCCGCCGAGATGGCCCGACGGTTTCCGGCTGACGCAATGGTGCGCGCGCTCGGTGCGACAGCACAGGCGATTCGGTATCCCTTTGATGGCGCGTCCCGCGGCGAGTATCTCCGAATCGTGCCCTTCAACGAGTCGCCGGTGTTCCGGGCGGTTGGACTTGCTCGAAGCGCGGCGTTGAAGGCGGTCGAGGGCTGGGCGCTGCTGTTCGCCGGGTTGGTGCTCGTTGTGGTGGCCCTTCGATCGGCGCGCGCCGGCGCGGTTGGCGTCGGCCTCGTGTTCTATTTCTGCGGCTACTCGATGCTGCAATTCTCCAGGCGGCATTCCTTCCACCTTGATCTCGTCTCAATCGGCCTCTACGTCATCGCGGCGCGAATGTCGATCGAGTGGGGGCGCGGCATCATGGCCACTTCGCCGGCCGTCGCCATGCGGGATGCGCGGCGCGTCCTGGCTGGTTCAAGCAGGATCGCGGCTGTGGCCCTGGCGGTGGTCGTCGCCGCGGCAGGTCTGTTGTGGACCGCGCGCTGGTATCAACAGCGTCAGGTCGTCGGCGCGCTCGAGCAGACGTTGGCGCTGCCGTGGAGCGCAGTGCCCTTGGTGCTGGAACCGTTTGCGCCCCCCGTTGACCTAGATGGCCGGTTGCTGGAGCCCTGGCTGGGTCGTGCCGAATCGCATCGGGAGCACTGGCAGTCGGCCGCGCTGTTTCGTCTGGCCGGACCCTCGGCTGACTGGCAGTCGCCACCGGGTGATGACCGCGTGTCAGTCGACTATCTCCAGGTGGATGTGAGCGCCGATTGTGCTGTGCCGAACGTGGCCGTGGGCCTGGTCTACACCGCACCGGAGTCCGCGTTCTACCGCCCCTACACGCGCGTCATTGACGTTCCCGTGACGCAGGGCGTGGAGCACTCGCGGTTGCTGACCCCGGCCTTCTCTCACCGCGAGGGCACGATCTTCCAGGGCGTCGCGATACTGAAGGCCCAGATCTCTTGCCTGCGTGGAATCAGCAAGGTCGCGCGGGTTGCAGCCGTGCCGCTGCCCCTGCTGACCGCGGTACTGGCGCCGGCGTGGCGTGAGGGCCTATGGTACCAGCGGTTTCAGCAGCCACCGCAATACACTGCCGCGGGCACGCTGACATCTGCCAGCTGGCAGGCGCGCCGGCGGGGAATCGCACAAGAGTCGGCATGGCCCTGACCTCACGCCCGCGGGCAATCGTGGTCGAGGCGGCTGTCGTGCTGGCCTTGTTCGGCCTAGCGTTCGCCGTCTCGTTGGCGGCAATGCGACAGTTCCGTGAGGCCGGGGTTCAGCCGTTCTTCTACCAATCCAACTTCGAGCCGGCCGTGATGATGGCGTGCGGCCGCGGATTCGGAATTGCGGCGTCACCCCCTCAGGAGCTCGCCGAGTTCCTGCAGGTCAAGCGCGATGCCTTTGACTGCGCGCTGCTGCCCGACTCGACGTCGACACGGCCGCTCACCTCGGCTGCGAATGCGAACTGGTACTACCTGTACGGAGCCTCGGCCGGCGTGTGGGGCTTGACCGGCGTGTCGTGGACGGCGCTCGATGTGCTGGTCTCGTTGATGAGCGCTGTGTCCGCGGTCATGCTGTTCGGACTGTTCCGCACGGTCGCCGGACCAGCTGTGTCCGTGGTCTTCGCCCTGCTCCTGGTGCTTTCTCCGGCCAACCTGACGCGGCTGTTGTCCTTGCGCGATTACAGCAAGGCGCCGTTTGTCCTCGCAGCGATCTGGATCCTCGCCGTACTGCTGCTTCGTCCGCTGTCGCGTGCGAGGATGCTCGCGCTGGCCGGCCTTTATGGTGCGGTAGTCGGCTTCGGATACGGGTTTCGCACCGATCTGGCGTTGATGGTGCCGTTTGGCGCCCTGATGGTGGCGCTGTTTCCACCCGGCGCCCTCCGCGCGAACTGGCTTCGCAATGGTCTGGCTGCCGGTGTCCTCCTCTTCACGTTCGCAGTGGTGGCGGCGCCCGTGATCGGCGGGTTGAAGCTTGGAGGATGCCAGTATCACTTCTCGCTGCTGGGGTTGACGACGCCGTTGACTCAGGAGTTGAGGCTGACGTCATCGATCTACCGCTTCGGTGACCAGCTCACCGATGAGTTCATTGAGGTGAAGGCCGCCGACTTCGCCTCGCGAATCCTCGATGTGCCAGTGCCCGCCCAGTGCTCGGCCGAGTACGACGCCGCCACGGGTCAGCTCTACACAACGATGGCGACCACGTTTCCCGCTGACCTGGTGGTGCGCGCCTATGCGTCGGTCTTGATGATCTTGCGGGTAGGCCTTGCCGTGCCAGAGATGATGCAGCCAGTGCCCCCGTTCCCGGCAAGCGCTGTCGCCTCGGCTGGCTATGCCATTGTCAACCGCGTGACCTCGCTGCTGGCGCCGGCAGGTCCGCTGCTGGTCATGGTGGCGATCGGCATCGCGTGGGCGCAATCCGCACGCCTGGGTCTGGCGTTGTCGATCTTCGTGTTGTTTCTCGGTGGCTATCCCGCGATCCGGTTTGAAGAGCGGCACTGGTTTCACTTGCGGTTCCTGCCATGGTGGGCGGCCCTCGTGGTGATAGCACAGGTCCTGCCAGCCGCGCGCCGCGCCTGGACGCAGCCGGCGTTCGTGCGTGGCGCGTTGGGCGTCGCCGGGCTGCTCTTTGCCCTGGCCGGGGCTCTTGGCGCAGCTCGAGTGATTCAGGCGCACTCGGTCGAGGTGCTGGTTGGCGAGTATCTCGCGGCTCCGACCGAAGCGGTGGCCTCCGTCATCGAGCGCGGCTCGTTCGTCCGCGTCGACTGGCATCCTCAGGACTACGGGGTGTCGCCGCAGCACTGGGGATCAGACCTCCTGTCGGTCTCGGTTGAGCCCGCTCTCTGTGGCGCCGCACCGCCGGCAGTGCGGGTCACCTACCAGGCCGACGGCCCGCGCCACGATCTGTCCACAACCCTCGACCTTCCGATATCCTCAGGGAATGGTGCTCCAACCCGCCTCTTTATTCCCGTATTCTGGAAGGGGCTTGGCGACCAGACCAACCTGAAGTTCGACGGCCTGGAGGTCGTCGGCGGTCCCGGGTCGTGCCTCGGCCCCATCTCAAAGGTCAGCGCGCGTGCCGTCTTGCCGCTGTGGATTCACTTGCAGGCCGACGCCGACTGGTCCGGGCAGCCGTTGTATCAATCGATGAAACTTCCCCGGCTCTTGAGCCGCCAACCCTGAAGGGCACTTTGAAAACCATTGTTCACGTCGTCGGCGCACGTCCCAACTACATGAAGGTCGCGCCGTTGATGGAAGCGCTGAAGGGCGCCCCTGGCATCCGGCAGATTCTGGTCAACACCGGGCAGCACTACGACGAGGCCATGTCGAAGTCGTTCCTCCGCGAACTGCAGTTACCGGCGCCGGATCGCAATCTCGAAGTGGGCTCGGCCAGCCACGCCGTCCAGACCGCGAAGGTGATGATCGGTTTCGAGCAGGTGTGCCTCGAAGAGAAGCCAGACCTGGTGGTGGTCGCCGGTGACGTCAACTCGACGATGGCGGCTTCGTTGGTGGCGGCGAAACTGATGATCCCGATCGCGCATCTCGAGGCGGGCTTGCGCAGTTACGACCGCGGCATGCCCGAGGAAGTGAATCGCATCGTCACCGACTGCCTCGCCGACCTGTTGCTGACGCCGTCCACCGACGGCGACGAAAACCTGATCAAGGAAGGCGTGCCGCGCGAGAAGATTCACTTCGTCGGCAACATCATGATCGATACGCTGATGCGCCACCTGCCGATGGCGACGCTCGATCGTATCCAGGACCGCGTGGCTGTCACCGACAAGGGCTACGGCGTGCTGACGCTGCATCGGCCGTCGAACGTGGACGACCCGGTCATCCTGCGCCGCATCCTTGTGGCCATTGCGCACGTCGCGAAGCAGATGCCGGTCGTGTTCCCTGTGCACCCGCGCACCCGTCAGCGCCTCGCCACGTTCGGCGTGGAAGATTTGCTCACTAACGTGAAGCTCACCGAGCCGATGGGCTACATCGACTTCCTCAGCCTGACGTCGCACGCGCGCATCATCCTGAGCGACTCGGGTGGATTGCAGGAGGAGTCGACCGCGCTCGGCATCCCCTGCCTGACGCTGCGCGAGAACACCGAGCGGCCCGTCACGATCACCGATGGCACCAATCGGCTGGTCGGGACCCAGACGGCCAATATCATCGCCGGGTTTAAAGAGGCAATGGCCGCCGAGCATGCGCCGCACCGGCGCCCGCCTCTGTGGGATGGCCACACCGCACCGCGGGTGGCTGCCGTGCTACAGAAATTCTTGGCCTGATGTCGCTGTCGAATTTCGTGAGGCGCGCGCGCAAGGCGGCGGGCATGCCGCCGAGAGTGTTGCTGGCGCGCCTGGCTGAGGAAGTGCGGACCCAGACCCGCCGGCCGTGGGCGCAGGTCTATCCGCGCGTGCTCCGGGATCAGACGATCCTCGGCGAGAGCGGGGCCGCGACCATCGACGCGTTGTGGGAGAGGCAGATGACGGCGCCCTTCTTTCTTGGGCCTGATAACCGCGATACCTACGCAGCGGCGTTTCGCGAGCGATATCCCGACGAAGTGGCGAAGGTGTTGGCCACGGCCGATGCCGCGATGCGGCACGAGTTCGACCTGCTCGGCTCTGGAGTCAAGGCGTTTGGACCGAAGCTGCCGTGGCTCGATGACTTCAAGACCGGCCGTCACTACCCGCTGCAGTACTGCCGCGACATCCAGTACATGGAACTCGAGAAGCCCACGGATGTGAAGGTGCCGTGGGAGCTGAGCCGTTGCCAGCACTTCACGGCGCTGGGGCAGGCCTATTGGCTGACGGGTGACGAACGCTATGCCGCCGAATACCGCTCCGAGATCGAAGACTGGATCGCCACCAATCCCTTCGCCTTCAGCGTGAACTGGGCCTGCGCGATGGACGTCGCGCTGCGCGCCATCAACTGGATCTGGGGCTTCTACTTTATGGCCGGGTCCGTGGCGTGCGCCGACCCGGCGTTCCGCCGGCTGCTGTTGCGGAGCCTCTTTCTTCACGGCGAGTTCGTCTTTCAGCATCTCGAGAAGGGCGACGTCAACGGCAACCACTACCTGAGCGACGGTGCCGGCCTGGTCTTTCTCGGCCTCTTCTTCAAGCACACGCCGCAAGGCCAGCGCTGGCTGGAAACCGGCAAGTCGATCGTGATCGACGAGATGCTGCTGCAGGTCTCCGAAGACGGTGTCGACTTCGAGCAGTCGACGTCGTATCAGCGCCTGGTCCTCGAGCTGTTCCAGACGTCCTATCTGCTACTCGAGTTGCATGGCGAACGCATCCCCAAGGCGCAATCACATCGGCTCGCGCGGATGCTGGAGTTCGTGACGGCCTATACAAAGCCCGATGGCTTGGCGCCGCTGATCGGCGATGCCGACGATGGGCGAGTGCAGAAGTTGGGGGCGCAGCGTCTTAACGACCATCGCTACCTTGTTTCAACCGGGGCCGTGCAGTTCGCGCGGCCGGCCTTCAAGGCGGCCGCCGGCCAGTTCTGGGCCGAGTCGTTCTGGATGCTGGGGCCGGCCGGGGCTGGCGCGTTCGATGCGCTGGCTGAGAGCCAGTCTGAGCCAGGCTCCGTGGCCTTTCCTGCTGGCGGCTTCTACGTGTTGCGCAGTCCTTCGGCGCACGTCGTGGTCGACTGCGGCGAGGTTGGCATGCACGGCCGCGGCGGCCATGGCCACAGCGACATCACCAGCTTCGAGCTGTTCATGAACGGCCTGAACGTGATTACCGACTGCGGGGCGTACCTCTATACCGCGTCGCGCGAGTGGCGAAATCGCTTCCGCAGCACCGCGTTCCATAACGTGGCGCAGGTGGAGGACGAGGAGCTCAATCGCTTTCTGGGCCCGGACGCCTTGTGGCAGCTGCACTACGACGCCCACCCTGTCGATCGCCAATGGAAAACAGGCGGATTCGGGGGATACTTTTGTGGGGGCCACGATGGCTATGCGAGGCTGGTGCCCCCGGTCGGTTCGGTTCGGGAAATCTACGTTGATCCCATGCGTCCCCGCGTCGTGGTCAGGGACCGGTTGACCAGCGCGGCTCCGAAAGCGACGACCTGGCGATTTCATTTTGACCCGGCGGCGACGGCGGAACTGATCGGTCCAGACTGCCGCCTGCGGGCTGCGGGCCGCGAGGTGTGGCTGCTGGCGGCCGACGAACACGATGCGCGTCCGCGGCAGCTTGAGCGCGGGTGGGTGTCATCCGGGTACGGCGTGCGGGCGGAAACCTCGGTGCTGGTGATTCCCGACAACAAGATGCCAACCTCGCTGGCGTGCCTGTTCGCCGACAGTTGCCTGTCGGCGGAGGCGCGCCGCGAAGCGGTGGCCCAACTCGATGCGCACGGTGCGCGCATCCACTGAAGGACGAGAAGCGTATGCGTCAGATCTTGATGAACAGCAGCGGGGCGGTGGTCGCCCGTGTGCCGAGGCCCGCGGTCGAAGCGGGCAGTGTGCTGGTGCGGGTCCACTATTCGCTGATCAGCGTCGGCACCGAGTTGGCGCCGCTGAAGGCGCCCCTGGCGCCGACGTCCGAGAATGCCAGTGCCGTTGAGAAGGGGGCTGCTTACGCCAGCCTCGCGACCCACTACCTGAAGGCGTCGTGGCGCGATCCCGAAAAGGCGGCCCGCCGTTTGGCCTCCATCGCGCGCCGGCAGTTGGCGCAGATGAAGCCCGAGGCGAAGCAGACGCTCGCGCCCGTCGTCAGCACCGGCGACCTGCAGTGGACCCAGGCGAACGCCGTCAAGTTCACGGCGCAGGACGGGCGGCTCGAGATCAGCACGGACGATTCCGCGGCCGGGTACCAGGTGATGACGCGCGAGCTGGCGGTGCCAGAAGGACTGGTGCCGCTGATTCGGGTGGCCGGCACGGTTCACTCAGGAGCGATCGCCATCGGCATCCTCAACGAAGGCCGCCAGGCCTGGATGGGGTCGAAGACGTTCGACGCGGGCCGTTTCGAGGACTACCTGATTTTCGATCCGGGGTCTTCTCGACAGGTGACGGTGGTGATCGCCAATTCCAATGGCGGGCCGTCGGCGGTCACGGTTGATACCGTCGACGTGCAGATGGCGCCGGCCACGCCGGGGGGGCTGCCGTACAGCGAGATGGACCAGACCGGCTGGAACGTCGGCTACTCGGTCTCGGGCGAGGTCGTGGCGGTGGGTGAGGGCATCTCCGATCTCGTTCCCGGTGATCTCGTGGCATGCGCCGGCGCCGGCGCCGCGAATCACGCTGACTTCGTCAACGTGAAGCGCAACCTGGTCTGCAAGATTCCCACTGGTTGCGCGACCAGCGCGGCGGCGTCGGCCACGATTGGGTCGATCGCGTTGCAGGGGGTCCGTCGCGCTACGCCGCAGCTGGGCGAGCGCATCGCGGTGCTCGGCCTCGGGCTGATCGGCCAGATCACGGTGCAGTTGCTGCGCAGTGCCGGTTGCACGGTGATTGGTCTCGACCTCGATGCCGAGCGCGTGGCGCGCGCGAAGGCACTCGGGATGGATGCGGGCGCGTCGGATCCCGAGGCGTTCAAGGCGCTGGTGAGGGATCTCACCGAAGGACGAGGCGTTGACAAGACCCTGATGACCGCCGCCACGCGATCCGACTCCGTCGTCAACCTCTCCATGGACATCACCCGCGCCAAGGGCGCCGTCGTCATCGTCGGCGACGTCGGCCTGAACGTGCAGCGCGCGGTGTTCTATCGCAAGGAAATCGACCTGCTGATGAGCACCTCGTACGGTCCCGGCCGCTACGACTCGAACTACGAGACCGACGGGCGCGATTATCCCTTTGCCTACGTGCGGTGGACGCTCAATCGCAACATGCAGTCCTATCTCGAGTTGATCGGCTCCGGCCGGGTCAATCTCGATGCCCTGATCGATCGCGTGATCACGGTGGACGAGGCGACGGCCGCGTACAAGGAACTTGCTGCCGGAGCCAAGCCGCCACTGGGCGTGCTGATTCGTTACCCCGATGATGCGCGCACGCTGCCGGAGCCGGCGGATTCGACGCGCATCACGGTGCGTGGCCACAAGCCGCCCAACCCGGAACTGATCAACTACGCGCTGGTCGGTGCCGGCGCGTTCGGCATGGCGATGCTGGTGCCGCAGATGAAGAAGCGGAAAGACCGCTTCTTTCTCCGCGGTGTGGTGACCCGCAACAACGCGCAGGGCGGCAACTTCGCGCGCGAGAACGGTGTCGAGGTGCTCGCGTCCGAGCTCAAGACCGTCCTCGATGATCCGTCGTTCCACTTAATGGTGATCGCGACCCGCCACCACGAGCACGTCGGCCCCGTGATTGAAAGCCTCCAGGCCGGCAAGCACGTGTTCGTCGAGAAGCCGCTGGCGATTTCCTGGCAGGGGCTGGACGAGGTAGTCAAGGCCTACAACAGCCTGGAGCACAAGCCACTGCTGATGGTCGGGTTCAACCGGCGCTTCTCGCCGGCCGTCACCGAGATCAAAAAAGCCGTGGCCGGTCGCCGCGCGCCGCTGATGATCGAATACCGGCTCAATGGCGGCTACATTCCGATGGACAGCTGGGTGCAAGGCTCACAAGGTGGTGGCCGCAACATCGGCGAGGCGTGCCACATGTATGACGTGTTCCGGTCGCTGACCGGTTCGCCGGTGCGCTCGATTTCGGCGGCCTCGATCGATCCCGGCACCTTGCCGTATCTGCGTAACGATAACTTCTCCGCGACGATCAGCTACGAGGACGGCAGCGTCGCGACCCTCGTCTACACTGCGCTCGGGCCGAAGACCGGCATGAGCAAGGAACGCATCGAGGTGTTCTGCGACGGCGACGCCTATGTCGTGGACAACTTCCAGAAGCTCACCCGCGCCAGCGACGGGAACGTGATGTGGCAGAGCAGCGATCCCGACAAGGGCCACGCGGAGGAGTTCAGCCTGCTGGGTGACGCGATCGCCACCGGCGGTGCCGCCCCGATCTCGTTCGACGAAATCATCGAGACGACCGCGGTGTCGCTGCATGTCGAAGACCTCCTGCACCATCGAACGGAAGGGGGCGAATAGGCATGGCAATGTGCCTCTTCCTGACGACGGAGTTGAAGGCGTCCCGGGTCGTCGACTGTGATGGCCTGGAGAACACGACGGAACGGCACCGTTTGGTGATTCCTCGCGCGCCAATGCCACCGTGCGCGGATCCGTTGGCCGAGCTTGACCGCCTTCCCAGTCTCGCCGGCGTCATCATCGAGATGGAGCGAGGGTGGCCAGGCCAATCCCACCTGACCCTGGCCGCCAAGGTCCTAAGTCGTGGCCGCCGGGCGTGGTTCTACTGGCCCAACGAGGCGGCGTGTGAGTGCCTTGATCGGGACCGGTTGCGCAGCTACTGGAACCTCTGGCTGTTCGTGACCATCCTGCGCGCCGGTCGCGCGCTGTGGCGCCGGATCACCGCTCCGTACCGCTTGTACCTGGTGGTGCGGCGGATGTATCGCGCGGCGAGTGACGCCGCCTTCGAGTATCCGCCAGGCTATGAAGACGCGGTCGCGGCGCCGGTCGCCTCGCCTCTGCCCGTGGAGTTACCACCGGCGGAAGTTTACTTCGCCGAGCGCTCGCGGTTGGCGCTGGACCAGTTGCTCGAGGCGATTGCGCCCGTCACAATGGATGTCGGCCTGCCGGATGCGGCGCATCGCATCGCTGGCGTTGGCGTCTACTTGCGCACGGACTACTGGGCAAAGATCTCCTCCGGTGGCAGCTACGGCCACACCTGCTACGTGGCGAAGGAACTGGCGGCGGTCACCGAGCGCTTCGTGTGCTTCATGGGAAGCCGCTTCGCCATGCTCGACGACTATGGCCTGCGCCAAGTGGTCTTGCCACCGGCATCGGAAACGAGTAACGAAACAGATTTGCTCAGGGCACACTGGGTCTACTATCCGCAGCTCAAGCTGGCCATGGAGGCACTGCGTCCCGCGTATATTTACGAGCGGCTGTGCATGGGCAACTTCTGCGGCGCCGCGCTCAGCCTCGAACTTGGGATTCCCTACATCGTTGAGTACAACGGGTCCGAGATTTCGATGACCCGCAGCTTTGGCGGCGTGGGTCTGACTCACGAGGACGTGTTTATCAAGGCGGAGGACGCCGCGTTCAGGCAGGCCACGATGATCAGCGTGGTCTCGGAGGTCGTGCGCGATTCATTGATTGCCCGAGGGGTAAATCCGGCGAAGATTCTGGTGAATCCGAACGGTGCCGATCCGGTGGCCTATGCGCCGCTCACCGGTTCAGCCCGCCAGGAGTTGCGCGACGAGTTGGGCTTCGCGGCCGATGACTGCGTGGTCGGCTTTACCGGCACCTTCGGCGGTTGGCACGGCATCGATGTGCTCGCGAATGCCATTCCGGCGATCTGCGCGCGCGCCCCCCGCCTTCGCTTCCTCCTCATTGGAGACGGCACCCACAAGCACCTGATCGATAACGTCGTGGCCGAGCGCGACCTGGCCTACCACGTGCGCAGCGTGGGCCGCGTCCCGCAGCAGGACGGCGCGCGCATGCTGCCGGCGTGCGATCTGTTTGTGTCACCGCACAACAGCCACATGGTTGACAGCAAGTTCTTCGGCTCGCCGACCAAGCTGTTCGAGTACATGGCCGTCGGCGGGGGCATTGTCGGCAGCGACCTCGAGCAACTTGGCGAAGTGCTGTCCCCGGCCCTTCGCGTCGAGGACTTCCTCAAGCCCGGATTGCAAGTGACCAATGAGCGCGCCGTGTTGTGCGTCCCGGGCGATGTCACGGAGTTCGTCGAAGCCGTCGTCTCGTTGGCAGAGCGCCCGGCGCTCGCGGCGGCCCTTGGCCGCAACGCCCGGCAGGCCGTGCTCGACTCGTACTCCTGGCAGCGGCACGTCGCCAATGTCTGGCGGTTCCTCGCCGGTGAGGCCGCGCCGGCGGCCGTTCGCGTGGGGAAGGCTGCCGTCTCGGCCGCGCCCGGCGGGGACAAGTTGGACCGGGTGCGCACGGGCGATGAGTACAAAGAAGAGGTTCAGGACCAGTGGAACAACAATCCGGTCGGGAGCCACTACGCCACGGAGAACCCGTCGCGCACCCTCGATTGGTATAAGGAGGTGGAGCGGTACCGCTACGCCGAGTACGCACCTTGGATGCCCGAGGTCATGGAATACGACCGTCACGCTGGCGAGAAAGTGCTGGAAATCGGCGGCGGTCTCGGCACCGACCTCAGTCAGTTCGCCCGTCACGGCAGCATTGTCACCGACGTGGACCTCTCGGCCGGCCACCTGGGTCACGCGCGCGAGAACTTCGCCCTGCGAGGATTGACAGGGGAGTTCGTGCATCACGACGCCGAGACGTTACCGTTCGCGGACAATACCTTTGATGTGGTTTACAGCAACGGCGTGATCCACCACACCCCGAACACCGAACGTGTCGTCGGCGAGATCCGCCGCGTGCTCAAGCCCGGAGGCAAGGCGATCATCATGCTCTACGCCGAGCACTCCTGGCACTACTGGTATCGCCTGGTGTGGGAGCAGGGGTGGAAGCGCGGCATGCTGCAGCGGTACTCGATCGGCGAGATCATGTCTCGCCGCGTCGAGATCACCAAGAATGACGCGCGGCCACTGGTCAAGGTTTACGGGGCTCGCCGTCTCCGTCGCATGTTCAAGGACTTTTCCGGGCACCAGTTCTTCAAGCGCCAGATGGTCACATCGGAGTTGCCCGAACCCATGCAATGGCTGCCGGTGGGTCCCCTCGGCAAGCTCGTGGGGTGGAACATCATCATCAAGGCGACCAAACCTCGAGGATGAGCCAGGGCATGGACTCGTGCCTCTACGTCGCGTCCAACCTGGGCGCCGCGACGACGGTTACCGAGGCGGGGCTGGCGGGGACGACCGAGCGGCACCACTTGGCGATTCGCCTGGGTCCGCTCGCGACGTGCCTTGACCCGCTGGGAGAACTCGCCAGGCGGCCTGACCTGCTGGGCGTGATCGTGGCGATGGAGCGCGGTTGGCCCGGCTCGTCGCACCTGCGGCTTGCGTCCGCAGTGCTCAAGCAGCGGCGTCGCGTGTGGTTCTACTGGCCCGCCGAGCAGGCGGTCGAGGTCATCGATCGAGACACGCTCGGCAGTTACTGGCGGCTGTGGGTGTTCTGCACCACCGACCTGCTGCAGCGCCGTCTCACGGGCTTAATTCGGCCGCAAGTGCACGATCCCGGCGCCGACGTCGTTGAACGCTGCAGTGACGCCTTGCGGCAGCTGTACACGGTCGCAGCGCCGGTGCCATTCGCGGCAGATTTTCCGCTGCCGGCAACCGATCATCGGATCCCCGGTACCGGTGTCTACCTGCGCACTGATTATTGGGTGCAGCTGACCTCAGGTGGCAGTTACGGGCACACCTGCTACGTGGCCAAGGAGCTGGCGGCGGTCACCGAAGGCTTCACGTGCCTGATGGCCAGCCCCTTCGCCATGTTGGACGAGTTTGGCCTGCGGCAGGTGGTGATGCCGTCCGCTTCTGACTCCGCGGCCGAAATTCCGCTGCTCGCCGCGACGTGGCACTACTACCCCATTCTCAAGGTGGCGTTCGGCATGCAACGGCCGGCCTACATCTACGAGCGCTTGTGCCTCGGCAACTTCGCGGCCGCGCTGGTCAGTCGCGAACTCGGCATCCCCTACATCCTTGAGTACAACGGATCGGAGATCTCGATGAGCCGCAGCTTCAACGGCACCAGCCTCGAGCACGAGCAGTTGTTCGTGCGCGCCGAAGATGCTGCCTTCAGGCAGGCCACGCTGATCACCGTCGTGTCCCAGGTGCTGAAGGATTCCCTGATCGCCCGCAAGGTCGACCCGCGGAAGATTCTGGTCAACCCGAACGGCGCTGACCCCGTGCAATACGCGCCGCCGCCGCTCGAGGCCCGGAGAGCTGTTCGGTCCAGTCTCGGCTTCACGGACGACGACCGCGTGGTCGGATTTTCGGGAACCTTCGGCGGCTGGCACGGCATTGACGTCCTTGCGGCGGCGATTCCGAAGATTTGCGCGCGAGCGCCGCAAGCCAAGTTCCTGTTGATCGGCGACGGCTCGCACAAGCCGTTGCTGGACGAAGCGGTGGCACAGCACGGGCTGCAGTCGCGGGTCCACAGCGCCGGCCGGGTGCCGCAACAGGAAGGCGCGCGGCTATTGGGCGCGTGCGACCTGTTTGTGTCGCCACACAACAGCCACATGGTCGACAGCAAGTTCTTCGGCTCACCGACCAAGTTGTTCGAGTACATGGCAATGGGCGCCGGCATCGTCGGCAGCGATCTGGAGCAGTTGGGCGAGGTCCTGTCCCCTGCGCTGCAGCCTGCCGACTTGGTGCGGGCAGATCTGCGCGTCGGATCAGAACGCGCCGTATTGTGCACACCTGGCAGCGTTGACGAGCTCGTCGATGCCGTGACCGGATTGGTGGATCGAGCTGACGTCGCGATGTCGCTCGGGCGAAATGCCCGGCAAGCCGTGCTCGACCGGTTCACTTGGGCGCGTCACGTTGGCAACGTGTGGCGCTTCGTTCGTGACGAGCTACCGGCGGGTCCGGGCGCCGCGATCGATCCCGGGCGCGTCACGACCGGCGATGCCTACAAGGAGCACGTCCAGGACCAGTGGAACCACAACCCGGTCGGCACGCACTATGCGAAGACGACCGAGCCGCACACCCTTGAGTGGTTCCAGGAAGTCGAGTCACACCGCTACGGCGCGTACGCTCCGTGGATGCCGGCGTTGATGGAGTTTGATCAGCACGCCGGTCACGACGTGCTTGAGATCGGCGGCGGCATCGGTACGGATCTGAGTCAGTTCGCACGCCACGGCGCACGAGTTACTGACCTCGACCTGTCGGCGGGGCACCTTGCGCTGGCGCAGGAGAACTTCGAACGCCGCGGCCTGCGCGGACGGTTCGTGCACTATGACGCCGAGACCCTGCCGTTCGAAGACCACACCTTCGATCTCGTCTATTCCAACGGCGTGCTCCACCACACGCCGAACACTCGCCAGGTCGTCGCGGAGATCAGACGCGTCCTAAAACCGGGCGGCAAGGCGATTGTCATGATGTATGCCGAGCACTCGGTTCACTACTGGCGCGAGTTGGTGGGTGCCCTCGGGCTCGATCGCGACCTGTTGAAGAACCACTCGATCGCGGAGATCATGTCGCGCTACGTCGAGGTCTCGCAGAACGACGCGCGGCCGCTGGTTAAGGTCTATACGGCTGCCCGGCTGAAGCGCGTGTTCGACGGGTTCGAGAACCGAGTTATCTACAAGCGCCAGCTGATGACCAGCGAAATCCCCGGCGCGCTCCGCTTGCTGCCGATCGGCCTGACCGAACGCCTGATGGGCTGGAACGTCATCATCAAGGCCAGAAACCCTCGCGCTTGATCGCGTTCACTTCACTGCTTCAATGGTGGGGGTATGGCCGTAGATCATGACGATGTGTGCGCCATGCCTGGCAATTAGCTCCGTCGGCGTGATGGCTTGGTGATCGAGCCCGACAATGTGCTTGGTCTTCCAGTTGTCCGCCGTGCAATTCCCCGAGTCGCAGAAGTACGTGGTTGGGAACGTCCTGCCGAGGGCCTCAAGGTGGCTGGTCGAATAATACGAAGCCTGGAACAAGCCGTTCAGCGGCGTCCGCTGGGTGCCCAGATCGTAGATCCGGACGTAGTTTTTCCAGGTTCCTTCCTCCAGTACCGCCAGCTTGGAGTCACGATCCAGTTGTGACGCCTTTGCGGCGTGCAGCCGGTTGATGTGGGCCGAGAGGCTGGGTGGCATGACCGTGATGACCGAGGCTGCCACCGCGAGGACGGCGGCGGGGACCAGGTACCTGACGGCGGGGGTAGCAAAGCTGAGCCTCGTATAAGTGGTCACGCTCAGCCAAAGTGTCAGTCCCAGTAGACAATAGGAGCAAAACAAATAGCGATTGGCGTCAGCGAACGAGCCATGCTTGGTCACCAGGGCAAAGCCGACGATCAGCGACACGGTGAGCGCGCACAAGGCCCTGAAGTCCTGGCTCTGGCGGTCCTTGGTGGCAACGAGTGCAATGGCCGCCAGCGCGATGATGAGGACGGCACCAAAGAGGGCATTGCCTCTTGCCAGGGCAGCGACCCCGGCTAGATAGCTGTCGGTCTCGACGAAACCGGGCTCGCCACTACCGTAGAGTCCCGTGTGGGTGAGATTGGTCTGGGTCCACATCAGCAGGTCGTCGTAGCGATCGGCAATCGGCAACGTGAACAGAAAGAATGCCAGCAGGGTCCAGGCGATCACTTCGGCTTTCTGTTTCCATCCGCGTGCCAGCAGGAACGGCACGATCGTTACCGAGGCAAACGTGAACTTCGTGGCCAAGCCGAGTCCGCACGCGAGGCCAAACGCGATCGTGAACCAGCGGCTGCTCGGGTTGGGACTGCGAACGGCCGCGACCATGACGGCCACGAACAGCAAGCACGCAAACAGCAGCACCGGCTCCGGCTTGAACCGGCCCACGGAATCGTTCACCACGACCGGTGACATGAAGACGGAAAGCTGGAGGAGCAGGGCCAACCAGGGACTTCGGGTGGCCCTCAGCGTGACGACGCCGACGGCGGCCAGCCCTAAGGCGATGAGGATCGCGGACCAGATGCGAAGCAGGGCCAGGTATCTTTCGGGGTGGTTCAGTACGTCCGCCTGGACACCCTCTCCAGAACCCGTCAGCAATTGCTCACCAGTCATGACCGCGGCGCCGAGAATGGCCGCCGGGGTGCCGGGGTGTTGAAAGAGCCCCAGGCTCTTGGATTCGGCAAGATCCAGGGAGGACAGCAGGTAGTAGTAGTCGGGGTCGAACGGAGAGTACCGCCCCATCGCCTGTTGTGTGATTCCTGCCAGCACGAGCCAGGCGGCAGGCACCACGGCGCACAAGGCGACGCGCAGTATCAAGCGTTGCTCCGCGTCCGGTCCAGTGGCTCATCAGCGGCGTGGTTCTCGAGGAACCATCGATATGTTGATTCGATACCGGCGCGAAGCGGAATCGTGGGGCGCCAGCCGAGGGACCTCATCCGCGTCACGTCGAGTAACTTCCGCCGGGTGCCATCGGGTTTGGTCTCGTCAAAGACCAGTTCTGCTGCGGGATGAACCACCGCCTGAATGGTTTCCGCCAGCTCCCGGATGCTGAGGTCTTCGCCAGAGCCCACGTTGATGTGGCTCTCGTCGTTGTAGTGATGCATAAGGAAGACGCAGGCCGTGGCGAGATCGTCGACATGCAGCAATTCCCGCCTCGGCTTGCCGCTGCCCCAGATGGTCACCTGGCGACGCCCCGCGATTTTAGCTTCATGGAATTTCCGCATCAGGGCCGGCAGGACGTGCGCCGACTCCAGATCGAAGTTGTCGTGCGGACCATACAGGTTGCTGGGCATCGCCGACACAAAGTTCGATCCGTATTGAGTCCGGTACGACTGGCACAACTTGATACCGGCGATCTTGGCGATGGCGTACGGTTCGTTCGTTGGCTCGAGTGGTGCGGTCAGCAATGTGCTCTCAGTCATCGGTTGACTGACGTCGCGGGGGTAGATGCAGGAGCTGCCGAGATAGAGGAGCTTGGTCACTCCGTACAGGTGCGAGGCGTGCACGGTGGTCGCGTGAATCAGGAGATTATCGTAAATGAATTCTGCCGGACGAGTGGAATTGGCCAGAATGCCGCCGACCGTGCCGGCGACCAGAAACACGTAGTCCGGCCGGTTGGCGCGGAACCAGTAGTTCACCGCCGCCTGATCCCTCAAGTCCAGCTGGTCTCTGGTCGCGGTCAGGATGTTCTTGAAGCCCTCGCTGCGAAGCCTGCGGAGCACCGCCGAGCCAACCAGTCCTGAGTGACCTGCGACAAAGATTCGGGCGGCGGATTCCATTCGAACAAAAAGTCTATCATTGTCGTTGCAGACGAACGGTCGCGGACGGTCGACATGGTAAACTCACTCTGGCGTTGAGCTTGGCCTCGTGCAAACCTTCCACAAACGTTACCTCTACGGACTGCTGGCGCACTACGCCTCCTATTACCTGCCGGCCGCCGCGCGGGTTGCCGAGATCAGCCCGACGTCGAGACGCTTTCGGGAGGCCCTCGGCGTCCGGCCGGTCACTATCGTCGCGCCACTTAACCCGGATGCATTTCAGTCGTCCGAGGTTTTCGGTTTTGACAGTCTCCGTGATGCGCCACCGGATCGATTGATATTGAATGGCTGCCTGCACTTTACGCCCGATGTGCAGGATCTGCTCGAGCGCGTGCAAGGCGTCTGCACACCCGATACCCGCATCGTCCTGACCTACTACAGCAGCCTGTGGAAGCCTGTCTTTCGCCTGGCCTCCCTGCTCGGACTGGCTGACACGGGCCCCGAGCAGAACTGGCTTTCCCCGTCCGACATCAAGAATCTGCTGGCGCTCTCGGGCTTCGAACTCGTGGCCGAATCGCAGCGCGTGCTCGTGCCTGTATATGTGCCGGTGTTGAGCAACTTGATCAATCGATGGCTGGCGCCGCTCCCTGGCTTTCGCCTGTTGTCGCTTGCCAACGTGGCCGTCGCCCGGCGCAAGGTTCAGCGGCTCGGTCCCGCGCCTTCGGTCTCGGTGATCGTGCCCGCGCGGAACGAGCGGGGCAACATTGAATCGTTGGTGCAGCGGCTTCCAGCCATGGGGCCCAACGACGAACTGATCTTCGTAGAGGGGCATTCGTCCGATGGCACCTGGGAAGAGATCCAGCGGGTCGCAACCGTTCACGCGAGCCGGAGCATCCGCATCTACCAGCAGTCTGGAAAGGGCAAGGGCGATGCGGTGCGGCTGGGCTTCGGCGAAGCGCGCGGCGAGATCCTCATGATCCTCGACGCCGACCTCTCGGTGCCGCCTGAGGTGCTGCCGAAGTTTTACCGCGCGATCGTCGATGACGTCGGTGAGTTCATCAACGGCAGCCGCCTGGTCTATCCCATGGAGAAGCGCGCCATGCGCTTCATCAACATGATGGGCAACAAGTTCTTTGCGGCCGCGTTCTCGTTCCTGCTCGGCCAGCCGCTCAAGGACACACTGTGTGGGACGAAGGTCTTGCGGCGGGCCCACTACGAGGCCATCGCGCGGGATCGGGCGTATTTTGGGGACTTCGACCCGTTTGGCGATTTCGACCTGATTTTCGGCGCGGCCAGGCAGGGCTTCCGGATCGTCGAATTGCCTGTGCGCTATCGGGAACGGGTCTACGGCGACACCAACATCCGACGCTGGGCGCACGGGCTGCTGCTGCTGCGCATGACGATGTTCGCTGCCCGCCGCCTGAAGTTCATCTAGCGATGGCCGCGCCTTTTCGTGACGTCGGCCAGGCCCTGAGGAATGCGCTTGCGCACCCGCTGGCGCAGGCGATCGACCCCGACGATCCAGCGGCGCCGTCCATTCATCGCCAGATCATCCGTCAGAAGCCCCTCCTGCGTGACGTTTACGAGGAATGGTATGACGCGTTAGCCGCGCAAATCGGCTCCGCTCATCCGGTCCTGGAAATTGGCAGCGGTGCCGGTTACCTCGCCGAATATGTGCCCGGCATTGTCACGTCTGACGTGCGGGCGACGCCCGCGACCCAGGTCGTGCTGGACGCACATCAGCTTCCGTTCCGGACCGGCGCGCTCGGCGCGATCGCGATGACCAACGTCGTGCACCACCTCTCCGACGTGGAGTCGTTTCTCCGGGAGGCCGCGCGGACGGTGAAGCCTGGTGGCGTGCTGACCGCGATCGAGCCTTGGGTGTCGCCCTGGTCGGAATGGGTCTATCGCCATCTGCATCACGAGCCATTCGAGCCCACCGCGACGCAGTGGGGTTTCCCAGCCGGCGGGCCGCTGTCCGCCGCCAACGGGGCCTTGCCATGGATTCTGTTCGTGCGCGATCGCGAGCGTTTTGAGAGGCAGTACCCTGAGTGGCAGGTGGAGTTGGTACGCCCCGGCTGGCCGCTTCGCTACCTGCTGTCGGGCGGCGTGTCGCTGCGCACACTGATGCCAAGCGCCACGCGTGGACTCCTGCGTTGGCTCGACCGTCGCCTGGAACGGCGCGCCGACCGGTGGGCAATGTTTGCGCTTGTCGTCCTTCGCCGCAGAGAGGTAAGCCACTGAGCGTGCTCCGCTTCTCGACTTCCGCCAAGTTGCGTATCGCCAGGTCTCTCCGCCGGCTCGCGGGGGCGTGGCTTGTGCTAACCGGGGGAGACCCGCGCAAGGTCGCGTGCCGGCGGAACGGCGTACGGTGGCTGCTCGACCTCAACGAGGGCGTTCAGCTGGCCCTGTATCTCGGCGTCTACGAGCGTTCGACGACCCGAGCTCTGGCGCGAGTGGCACGGCCGGGAGCAATCGCCATCGACGTGGGTGCCAACATTGGCGCCCAGGCGCTGCCGCTGGCCCTGCAAGTCGGCCAGACCGGACAAGTGATTGCCGTCGAACCAGCCGATAGCGCGATGGCCCGGCTGCGGGGGAATTGCGCTCTCAACCCCGAGCTCCGCTCGCGGATGACGCTGGTCCATCGAGCCCTCGGCGCGCCGGGTGACCGGCCGGCCGAGAGTTACTTTGCTAGCTGGCCGCTCGAGGCGAAAGCCAACGCTCATCCTGTCCATCAAGGCAACCCTGAGCGATCGAGCGCGACGGGTTCCACGCTGGACGGCTTGGTCGCCGAGTTGGGCCTGGCCCGGGTGGACTTGATCAAGCTTGACGTGGACGGCAACGAACTCCCGGTGCTGAGGGGCGCTTTCGCGACGCTGGAGAAGCACCATCCGGTGGTGGTGTTCGAGTTGGCGCCCTATCTCCTCGAGGAGCGGGGCGACTCGCCAAGCGACTTGCCCCAGTTGTTCCTCGGCCTGGGCTACCACTTGTACGACGAAGAGTCGTTCGCCGCGCTCCCCGCCAATCTCGATGCGCTGCTGCACTCGATCCCAAACGGCGGGAGCCGCAACGTGATTGCCTCGGTCCAGCCAATCTAGTTGACCAGTTCCTTGACGATGTCGCGAACGGCGGAGTGGTGCTGTGCTCTGTTCGCTTTCCTTGTACTGAACCTGGCGTATGCGGGTAGTCAACCCCTCAACACCTTTCTCGATAGCAACGCGCACGAGGAACCGGGGGTCGATGGGCAGGTTTACCACGCCATGGCCCAGGGCATGCCCCGCGACTTGCCACCGCAAGGCGTAGCGCCGTTCGTCTATCGACTGGGGACGCCGTTGCTCGCTGCGACCCTGGCCAAGAGCCAGGACTGGGTGATCAGCGCCGGCTTCGACCGGCTGAATGTTGCGTTCAATGCGCTGTCGGTGGCGCTGCTGCTGTTGCTGCTCCAGCGGCACGTCACCAGCGTCGCCGTGCGACTGCTGGTCGTGATCGCGTTCATGGTGGAGCCGCATTCGCCAGTGCGGTTGTCCTACTTCCAGCCGTTGAGCGTGGAGCCGGCGATGCTGGCCGGCCTGCTCGCCGGTCTGCTTGGCATCGAGTGGTTCCAGTCCCGCCCCGGTCCGGGGCGCGCGGCAGTGGTGGCTCTGATCGTCGGCGCCGGTGTGGTCTTCCACGAGGCCGTGCTCATCGTCGGCGTCTGCATGCTGTTCGTTTCGACCCCCACACCGCCCGACGACCCGCGTCATTCGAGCTGGCGTGACCGGCTGCACTTCCTCGATCGAACCGGTGCCTGGCTCCCGCTGATCAGTGGGGGCGCGATGCTCGCAGCCATTCATGCCTGGGTGGCTGCCACGCCCTCCGATTACTCAGCATCGGGTGAACTGCTTCGGTGGCTGCGCGACAAATCGATCGTCCAGTACGTCGTGGCCTGGTTCCTGGTCTTTGGCCCCCTCCTGGCTGTGCCGATCTACTTCTGGCGGCGAAGCCTGGGCTGGCTGTGGCAACAACCGGCGCTGTTGGCCTACGTCAGCATGTTCGCCGTGTTGGCGTGGGTGGGTGGCGGCGACACCGAGCGCTTCCTCGTGCTGGCGTCGCCGGTGGTGTACCTCGTAATTGGCCGCGCGATGACGTTAGCTGCGATCCGCCCGGCAGCCGTGGCAACGGCCAGTCTCGTGCTGGTGCAGGCCCTCTCGTCTCGAGTCTTTTCGCCCATCGGCGGTCCGGTCGCTCCGCCGCAGATTGGCGCAGAAATATGGGAACGTCTTGGCTGGGCTGGAGCGGCATGGGCGCTGTCGTACGAGAACCTGTGGAGCCAGTTCTGCGCGCCCTCGATGATGGGCGCCTACCTGCTCTGGTATGGATTGACTGCGGCCGGTGTGCTCGCGTTCCTGCGGTACGGGAACAGCGAGACCACACGTGCCTGGCCTGCCAATGCCGTCGCCTCGACGTGGGCGTCGGCCCGGCGTCGCGTCATCGGCAACGAGCAGGGTTGGGCGACGAGCCTCCTGATCGCCCTGGCTACATTGGTCGCGTTATCGCCGGTAGTGTGGTTGTCGTTGAGCCGCTTCTACTGGAATCACTACGATCAGCAGGGCTACGGATACGTTGTCTACAATCTCTCGCGGCTCTGGACCCTCGCGCTTCTGCTGGTGGTGTTCTGGACAACCGGTTCCCGCATTCTGGCCGCTCGGCCGACGTCAGCGCGGCTACCGGAACACTGGACGGACCGATTCTTTGACCAGGCCGTTTGCGGGGCCGCCGCGTGGGCTGTCGGCGTGGCTCTGCTGGCGACGCTGCGCCTCTATTACCTCTGGGTCATCTTGCCGCTGGTTGGCATCGCTCTCTTCCTAGCGGCCTCTCAATTCGTGGCTGATCGTCGCGCCGCTCGCCCCGCTACCGCGAGCGCGGAGCCTCACGAGCGATGGGGTGTCGTCGGTCTGCTCCTCAGGCTCACGATTGGGGTGTTCGCCGCTGGCTTGCTGTTGACGATTGCCCTCTGGGGCAACGTTGGGCCCGACAACGACGTACCTGGGAACTACCTGCCGTACTACGAAGCCGTGCTACGCGCTCACTCGAACGGCCCGAACGACTACTGGGTGCACTACTTTGTATCGAAGGGCCACGGCCTGGCCTTCCTGTTCAACATTCTCTCCGACGTCCAGGGAGCGGCGCTTGCTTCCTGGCTGGTCCTGATGCTGGGAGCGGGAATGATCTGGCGGCTGGCGACCCGCTACGCGTCTGGTGGCCAGGCCATCGGCCTGGTCGGCGCCGCCATCTACCTGCTGTTTTTTGCGGAGCAGGGGGCCTACGCGAAGGGCCATATTGTCCGCAACATCCTGATCCTTTATCTGATTCTCTCGTTCGCGCGGTCGTTGTATTTCCAGGTGGTCGACACCAGGAGCCACGCGCTGTGTCGCATCGTCGTGACTGCCGCAGTCATCCTCTTGTCGCCCCTCGCCATCGTGCTGGTGCTGCCGATCTTCGTGATCGAGGGCATGCTCCATGCCCTCACGGGCCGCATCGCCGAGGCCAGGCGATCGCTGATCTATCCGGCCTGGGCGCTCACCGCGACGACGTTGGTGTGCGCCTACAACTACTTCGAGGTCGGCGTCCCCGAACTTCACAACATGCCTTCAGCGGTCGGCCGGCTGGTCGATTTCGAGCGGCTCAGCCAGTGGCTCGATCCGCGCCTCGCGTTTGTCGACTATCGACTGGGGTTTCTGCAACTCGTCGTGTCGGCGAACGACGTCGTCGTCGCTTCGCCCGTGACGCTGCCGGAAGTCCTGCCCCTGATGCAAATCCTGGGTGGCGTCTTGAACCAATCGACCGGGATCTGGCTCGGCGGTGCCGCCGTGATCGGGGCATGCGCGTTCGCTGCGCGGCGCGGGTTCGGCGCTCCACGCGGCAAGACCCTCGAAACAGGGCCAGCCTGGGCCGCGTTCTACCTCGCGGCGAGCCTAATGATGGTCACGGTTCTCCGGCTGTTCGGAGGCGGAGCTGGGTCGTCGATGGCGCGGTTCACCGACTTCACGACGCCCCTCGGCATCGCGCTCGGGGCCGTGATCCTTACCGCAGCCTGGTCCTTGACAATGAGCCGGTTGAGCCGGCGAGTGCTCGCCGCCTCCATTTCAGTTGTCGCGTGTGTTGCCCTCTACTACGGCTCGACCCCGATGTGGGCGCAGCTGTGGCGGCCGAGTGTCGGCTTCTTCCTGGGCCAGAACACGTACGCGGCGATGTACGACCAGAACTGGGACACCGTCGCCGCCCGCCGCGTGGCCGTTGCCATTCCTGCCCACGAAAAAGTGGAGTTGCTCAACTTCCTGCCTGGTTTCACGGCGGTGCCCGCCACGCCGTTCCAGCGGCCAGATGGCGGCGCTTACATCAAGAATTACACCACGATCCTGTACGGCACTGAAGAGCAAGCTGCCGCCACGTATCGAGCGGCAGGGATCCATTATTTTCTCTTCGATGTCGCAGCCTCTGACGTGATGTTCAGCGGGTTTGCACCACTGTTCGCTCCTGATTCGATCAGGTCTCGCATGCGACTGGTCAGGCACGAAGCTACCGGGCGGCGCGACCTCTACCTCCTGACCTGGAAGGGCGACCAGACTTCTGCCCCGGACGAACAGTTCGAGTCATTTCTTCAGCAATGGGGCAACAAGCTGGCTATTGAAAGGAAGACTGGGACCTACCATTGGGCCTACGACGAAGGGGCCCGGCGGATCGGGGGAGGGCGGTGAGGTTAAGATGGATGAAATCGTGTCTTCCAGAATGATGCCCGCCCGCCCGTGAGCCTTGTCACTCGACTGAAACAGCTGCTAGGCAGGGCCGTGGCGCCGCCTTCCGCGATGCCTGCGGCGGCCATTGGTGCCCCTCCACCAGAGCGCTGGGGCGAGCAGATCGCTGCGCTCGGCGTGTCCACGGAGTCCTGGTTGCAGCAGCGGCGCGCCGCCGGCCGGTTGTATGCCGACCTGCCCGGAGAGGCGGTCGAACTGCTGCGCGCGCGTTGGCCGGAACGCGCGGCGCGGTTACTCGCGGCTGCTGACCGGGTGGTCGCCCACGAGTTCGATCTGCTTGGTAGCGGCCCGCGGGCGATCGCCGACCTCGCTCGTCCGGTCGATGGCTTCGGCTACCGGCCCATCGACTGGGCGGTTGATCCCATCTTGGGGCTACGCTTTCCCGAGGGCTTTCCGCATAAGCAGTGGAATCCGAGTATGCGACCGGGTCTGGCCGACATCAAGTGGCCGTGGGAGATTGGCCGCTGCCAGCACTGGGTTACCTTGGGGCAGGCGTACCGCCTCACCGGCGATGAGCGCTACGCTGTCGAGATTGTGCGCCAGCACGGCGACTTCATGGCCGCCAACCCGGTCGGCATCGGGGTGCAGTTTGTTTGCACCATGGACGTCGCCATCCGTGCCTTCAACTGGGCGCTGGCCTTCGAGCTGATCCGCCGATCGGCCGCGTTTGATTCTGTCGCGATAACCCGCGCCTACGAGTCACTGTTCGACGTCGGTGTGTTCATCGAAGGCAACCTCGAGAACAAGTACGAGGTCACCAGCAATCACTTCCTGAGTAACGTGGTCGGGCTCTACGGCGTCGGTCTCGTGTTCCAGGACCTTGCCGCCGGCCAACGGTGGCTGCGGCAAGGTCGCGAGTGGCTCGAGCAGGAGATGCGGGTGCAGGTGCTCGAGGATGGCGCCGACTACGAGTCGTCCATCCCGTACCATCGCCTGGTCGCCGAGCTGTTCCTGGGTGGCGCGAGGGTCGCCGAACTCGAAGGCCAACCGCTGTCGGCCGAGTACCTTGCGAGCCTGCGCCGGATGGTCGAGTTCCTGATTGCCGTGCAGCGGCCAGACGGCCTGATGCCCCAGGTTGGTGACGCGGATGATGGCCGTCTGCACATCTTCACGGACTACGGCACGTGGCAGCCACAGGACGCTCGGCACCTGGCCGGTTCGGCGGCGTTCGTGTTGGGCGAAGCGTCCTGGAACGCAGCTGGTGGCGACGATGGACTGTGGGAAGCGGCGTGGTGGGGCGCACCGATTGCCGCCCCTGCCGCACCTGGGGCAGTGGCAGACGAGGCACGATTGTTTCCGCACGCCGGCATCGCCGTGTCGCGCACCGGGGGCACGTATTTGTTGGTCACCAACAGTCGCGTCGGCACGAACGGATTCGGTAACCACAAGCACAACGACTTGTTGTCGTTTGAGTTCCACGCCAATGGCGTGCCGCTGATTGTTGATCCAGGCAGCTATGTGTACACCTCGGATCCCGATGCCAGGAACCTGTTCCGCATGACCGGGTATCACAACACCCTTCGCATCGATGACGTCGAGCAGAACGATGTCCGGCTCGATTACCTCTTCCGGATGTTCGAGACGTCCAAGGTCGAGCACTTGACCTTTGAAGACTCCCCAGCAGTGACGACCTACCGAGGCCGCCACACCGGCTATGAACGGCTGCCGTCGCCCGTGAAGCACGAGCGAGCGTTTACCCTTTCCAAGGACACCAGCACGTTGACCATCTCCGATCACTTGACCGGCGACGGGAGGCATGAGCTGGCGTGGCACTTTCACGTGGGGCCGGGCGTGGTTGTGGCCGAGCTCGGCGACGGACGGTTCACCCTTGCGGCCGCCGACCGAACCTGGGAGTTGCGGGCGCCCCAGCACTTGAAGGTCAGCCTCTCTGAGGCGTGGTACTCACCGTCGTATGGTGTGCGGGTGCCGTGCCGCGCCATTGGCGTCACGGTGACGGCCGACGTGGCGTCCGCGCCTGACTACCGTTTTGTGATCGGACCGCACGCTAATGGCTAACCCTGTTTCGGCCCTCGTTGGCGGCAGTGCCGCGATGACCCGCACGCTTGCGGGCAACGCCCGCCTGCTCGTCGCGATCACGCGCGTTGAGCTTTCAAAGAAGTACGCCGGATCGGTGCTCGGTCCGTTGTGGCTGATTCTGCAGCCCGGATTGCTGCTGTCGGTCTACATCTTCGTCTACCTCGTCGTGTTCAAGATGCGGTTCGCCGAATTCAGCCGCCTCGACTACGTGCTGTATGTCTTTACGGGTTTGATCCCCTACTTGGGCACCATCGATGCCATCACGTCGGGCTCGGTGTCGATCAAGCAGAACATCCACCTCGTCAAGAACGTGATGCTGCCGATTGAGCTGGTCCCGGTGCGCGCGGTGCTGGTCGCGACGGTGAGCCAGGCGGTCGGACTGGCGGTCGTGATCCTACTGACGGCGCTCAACGGCTCGCTGTCGTGGCACATCCTGTGGCTGCCGCTGGTGTGGGCGCTGCAGATCGTGATGCTGTTCGGCATCGTGTGGATCCTGTCGAGCATTGCGGTCGGCCTGCCGGACATCAGCTATTTCATCAGCCTGTTCCTGTTCCTGTTGATGTGGGTGTCGCCGATTGGTTTTACGCCTGACATGGTCCCGGCCAACGTGGCCGCCGTCCTGTATCTGA
Source organism: Acidobacteriota bacterium (assembly GCA_030697165.1). Taxonomy (NCBI): domain Bacteria; kingdom Pseudomonadati; phylum Acidobacteriota; species Acidobacteriota bacterium. The sequence continues at coordinate 64,991 of JAUYQQ010000001.1, read as the reverse complement.
ACCCCGTCTACTACCTGCTCGAGGTGTATCGCGACAGCCTGCTGTTCGGTCGCTTCCCGACGCCGCAGGTCGCCGGCATCTACGTCGCGATGGCCGTGGTTACATTTGCGGTGGGCGCCGCCTTCTTCCGCGCCTTCCGCAGCGTCCTGTTGGACTACGAGTAGTTTCTTCCAACCTTCATGTGCGGCATAGCCGGCGTTCTGGCGTTCGACCACGGCGTGAGTCGTGTGTCCGAGCCCCTGGTCACGGCGATGCGCGAAACGTTGCGCCATCGCGGACCTGATGGCGGCGACACGTGGGTCGACCCTACGGGCCGCATCGGCCTTGGCCACCGCCGGTTGTCGATCATCGACCTGGCGACCTCCGCCTCGCAGCCAATGGCCAACGAAGATGGCAACCTGCGAATCGTCTTCAATGGCGAGATCTACAACCACCTCGAGGTGCGCGCCGAACTGTCGAAATCAGGCCGGCACCGCTGGCTGACCGACCACTCCGATACCGAGGTCATTCTTCACGGTTTCGAGGAATGGGGCATCGACGTCGTCCATCGCCTGCGCGGCATGTTTGCGTTCGCGCTGTGGGATGCCCGCGAGCAGGCGCTGTGGCTGGTGCGCGACCGCATCGGCATCAAGCCGCTGTATTACTCGGTCGATGCCAACCGGTTGACCTTTGGATCGGAGATCAAGGCGCTGCTCGAGGTGCCGGGCCAGCGTCGCGCCGTCCACGAAGAAGCGTTGTTTCACTACCTCTCGTTCCTGACGACGCCGGGCAACCAGACATTGTTTGACGGCATTCTCAAAATGTCGCCCGGGACCTGGCTGCGCGCGACGGCCGACGGTCGAGTGACCCAGAAGCGCTATTGGGATGTCTGGGATGCCGCCAGGCCCATAGCTGAGGCCGACGATGCGTCGTTGGCTGAGCGGATTCTGGACGAGTTGCGGATCTCGGTCAGGCTCAGGAAGGTGAGCGACGTTCCGGTCGGCGTGTTCCTGTCGGGCGGTCTCGATTCCAGCACCAACGCGGCGCTGTTCTCCGAGGGCGAAAGCCGGCCGGTCCGCACCTTCTCGATCGGCTACGACCGCGACTATCCCGGCTATGCCAACGAACTGCACTTCGCGCGATCGATGGCCGAACGGATTGGCGCCGAGCATCACGAGCGTCGCCTCACGCGCGATGACGTGGTGGAGTTCCTGCCGCGGATGGTTCACCTGCAGGATGAGCCGATCGCCGATCCGGTGTGCGTGCCGGTCCACTACGTCGCGAAGTTGGCCCGCGAGAGCGGCACCATCGTGTGCCAGCTCGGCGAGGGTGCTGACGAGCTGTTCATCGGCTATCCGAACTGGCTACAAGCACTTGAACGGCAGGAATACGACGACCTGCCGGTGCCGCGCTTTGTCAAAGGAATGGCGGCGGCCGGGCTGAAGGCCGCCGGCTACGATCACGCGTGGCAATACGAGTATCTTCGGCGCGGCTCGCGGGGCGAGCCGCTGTTCTGGGGCGGCGCCGAGTCGTTTCCCGACGCGGAGAAACGCCGATTGCTTGGCTCGCGGCTGCGCAACCAGTTCAAGGACCTGACGTCCTGGGACGCGCTGGCGCCGATTCGCGCCGACTTCCTGAGCAAGGCGCACGAGACGTCCAACCTGAACTGGATGAGTTACATCGATCTGCGCCTGCGGCTGCCGGAGCTGCTGCTGATGCGCGTCGACAAGATGACCATGGGCGTGGGGCTGGAGGCGCGCGTGCCGTTTCTGGATCACGAGTTCGTGACCATGGCCATGAGCATCCCGAGCGCGCGCAAGGCGCCGAACGGTCGGCTGAAGCACCTGTTGAAGACGGCCGTGAAAGGCCTGGTGCCGGCGGAACTGATCGAGCGGCGTAAGCAGGGCTTTGGCGTTCCGGTTGACGATCTGTTCGCAGGACGCCTCGCGCAGATCGCCACGAAAGAGCTGACGCGCTTCTGTGATGAGACCGGTCTGCTCGACAAGCAAGCGGCCCTGCATCTCGTCGGAACGGGGCAGGGCTCCAAGACCTGGTACTTGTTAAACCTGGCGATGTGGTGGCGCCACTTCATTGCCGGTGAAGCTCTGGAGGTCGAGTAGCGGTGGCACCGAAGCGAATGACGGTGTTGCGCCACGGATCGGGCCGCTGGGAGGTAGGCGCGACCGAGTCCGTCGCCACCGTCGACCGGTTGAAGGTGTCCCTTCGTGGCGGTGAGCTGCTCCGACACTTGTTCCGCTACGACGAGGCGCGCATCTTAACGCATCGCCTCGACACGATCGGCCGCCCGCTCAAGCTCGCCCTGTTCTTGCGCGTGCTGAGCCGCGGACGCTGTTTTGTCGAAGACGAGGGCGGCCATCAACGGCCACTGGCGTATCCGCTGATCGCCCGCTGGGCGTGGCAGGCCATTCGCGAGCCCTTCGGGAAGGCGCGGCTGCTGCAATCGATCGACGACGAGGCTGCAGCACTGGTGACCCGAGCCGCCGCCGAGCCGCCGCGTCGACTGACGTCCTCACACCAACCGCTTTACCTGCGCACCGACCTGAGCTTCGGGCTGAAGGCCGGCGGCTCGGTGGGACACATCGCGGGCGTCATCAACCATCTCCACGCCTTTGGTGGCGCGCCGGTCATGCTGACCACCGATGTGGTCCCGACCGTTGACCCGGCGATCGAGGTGCACCTGGTGCCACCGGCTGAGGCGTTTTGGGAATACCCGGAACTGCCCAGCCTGGTGATGAACAGCCAGTTTCAGTCGGTGGCCGCCGCTACGGTTGGGTCGCGCCCGGTGTCGTTTGTCTACCAGCGCTACAGCCTAAACAGCTACGCCGGTGCCCGCTTCGCCGTCCACCACCGTGTGCCGTACGTCATGGAATACAACGGCTCGGAAATCTGGATGAGCCGTCACTGGGGATCACCGCTCGAGCACGAGGCGTTGTCGCAGCGAATCGAGCTGGCCAATCTGCAGATCGCGGACCTCGTCGTGGTCGTCAGCCAGCCGATGGCCGACGAACTCATGGCGCGAGGGGTCCCGCGAGACAAGATTCTGGTCAATCCCAATGGCGTGGAACCCGATCGATACTCGCCCGGCATCGACGGCAGCGAAGTTCGTATCCAGCATGGGCTCGTGGGCAAGACCGTGATCGGCTTCATCGGCACCATGGGGCCGTGGCACGGCGCCGAGGTCCTGGCGGCCGCGTTCGCGAAACTGCTGGCGTCGCATCCGGAGTACCGAGAGACCGTCCGCCTGCTGATGATCGGCGACGGCGTGAAGATGGGCGAGGTGACGGCAGCCCTTGAGGCCGGCGGCGTCGGTGACCTCACAGTGCTGGCCGGCATTGTCCCGCAGGCCGAGGGACCGCGATACCTGGCCGCGTGCGACATTCTCGCCTCGCCTCATGTGCCAAATCCTGATGGCACGCCGTTCTTCGGGTCGCCGACGAAGCTGTTCGAATACATGGCGATGGGGAAGGGAATTGTCGCCTCCGACCTCGATCAGGTCGGGGAAATCCTGGAGCATGGCCGTGCCGCGCAGATGACCGTGCCCGGCAATGTCGATTCGCTGGTCGAAGGACTGCGTGTGCTGGTCGAAGATCCCACCCGGCGCGAGGCGCTGGGCGCCGAAGCCCGGCGCCTGGCCGTCGCACGGCATTCGTGGCGCGAGCACACGCGCCGCATCATCCAGGCACTCACCGAACGCGTGCCCGTTTCGTGAAGCAACTGCTCGCCATTTCGTGGGAAATGCCGCCGCTGTCGGGGCCGCGCGCGGTGCAGGTCACGCGGACGCTGTCGGCCCTTGGCGACCTCGGGTGGCAGTCGCGGGTGATTTGCTTTGGACCCCGCTCAGAGCGCTACCAGCAGGACTACCGCGTGCCAGTAGAGCAGTTGTCGCGCGGCGCCGTGACGCGCTTGCCGGTGGCCTCGCCGGAGGAGTGGTTCCTCATCCGGGCTTTGTGGCGGTTGTGTCCGCCCCTCAAGCATCAGCCCGACGAGAAGCGGGTCTGGTTGCCGGGGGCACTGGCCGAGGGCCGCCGGGCGCTGGCTGAGGTTCCGGCCGACGCCCTGGTCAGCTTCGCGCAGCCGTGGACCGATCACCTGGTGGCGCTGCGCCTGCATCAGGAGACGGGGTTGCCGTGGGTCGCCCACTTCTCCGACCCCTGGGTCGACAGTCCGTACTTCGCGACCAACGCCTGGGCCAGGCGGACCGCCGCCGCTCACGAGTCCGCCGTCATCCACGCCGCCTCGCGCATCGTCTTTGTCAATCGCTACACCCGCGATTGCGTGATGGCCAAGTATCCGGCGGCCTTGATGGCCAAGGCGCGCGTCGTGCCCCAGGGCTTCGAGCCTGGCGAGCCGCCGCCTGCCCTCGGCACCAACCGCGCCCTCCGTCTGGTTTACACCGGACGCTTCTACGGTGGTGTGCGCACTCCCGAGATCTTCCTCGAGGCGCTGGCCTCGCTTCAACGCCTGCGCCCGCTCGACGGCCGGTTGCACGTCGAGTTCGTCGGCGCCGACATGACCGAGTACCAACGCCGTGCGGCGACGTTGCAGCTCGGAGGGGTGGTGTCCTTCGCCGGACGGGTGGATCCAGCGACCGCCCGCGCCAAAGCGGCCGGCGCGGACGCGCTGTTGATCATCGACGCTCCCAGCGACGGCCCCAGCCTGTTCTTGCCGAGCAAGCTCGTGGACTACCTGCCCCTCCGCAAACCCGTGCTGGGTGTGACACCCGCGCAAGGACCGTCGGCTGATCTCCTCGGGGCACTTGGGTATCCGGTCGTTGATCCACGGGACCTCGCGGGAATCGGCGCCGCCGTCGAGCGCCTCATCGCGGCGCACGCGTCTGGTGATCTGGCGCCGTCGCCGCAGCATGACGAGGTGTCGCGCGCGTTCGACATTCGCGAGACCACGCGGGCGTTCGCCGCAGTTCTGGACGAGGCGCGCCAGCAGCCATGACCAGGCCAGCCTCGCGACGCCCCTCGGTGCTGATGGTAACCGGCGCGTACTTTCCAGAGTTGAGCGGTGGCGGGCTGCAGTGCCGGACGATGATCCACGCCCTCAGGGAGTGGCTCGACTTCTCGGTGCTGACCACGTGCACTGATGCGGCACTGCCGGTGGATCAGGCTGTCGAGGGGACACCGGTCACGCGAATCCATGTCGATGTCAGCCGCCCGATGACCAAAGTCACGGCGGCCTGGCGGACGGTCAAGTTCTTCCTGAGCCGTCGCGCGACGTTCGACGCCGTGCACCTCCACGGGTTCTCGCAGAAGTCGGTTCTTGTGATCCTGCTGGCCAGGTTGCTTGGCAAGAAGGTCATCATCACCATTCACACGGCCGGCACGGACGAGCCCGAGGGTGTGCGGCGATTGGGCCGCCTGGCGTACTGGTGCTATTCGCAGGCCGACCGCTTCCTGGCAATCAGCGAAGCGATGGCGCGCAACTATCGTGCGGCCGGCTTGCCGGAGTCGCGCTTGCGCGTCGTGCCTAACGGCGTTGACACGGATCGGTTCCGTCCAGCGGAGGCTGGTGAACGCGACGGCTGTTGCCGGGAGCTCGGCCTGGACCCCTCGTTCAAGTGGGTGGCCTTCGTCGGTTTCTTCTCGCGTGACAAGAACCCGGATCTGTTGTTCGATGCGTGGCTGGCCCTGCCACCCGCGATGCGTGAGGGTACTGGGCTGGCCTTCGCGGGTGCAACCGAGTCGAAGTACCACGAGGTCGACCCCACGCTCGCTCAGCGGATTCGCACCGATGCGTCGCGGCTCGGGCTGTTGGAACGCGTGCGCTTCCTGGGCGAACTGCCCGGCGTCGAGCGCCTGTACCGCGCGGCCGACGTGCTGGCGATGCCGTCCACGCGCGAGGCGTTTGGCATGGTGTTGGTCGAGGCCATGGCCTCGGGCCTGCCGGTCGTGGCGACCCACATCCCCGGCGTCACCGACACCATCGTCGAAGATGGCGTCACGGGCCTGCTGGTTCCGGCTCGCGACTGCAGTGCCTTGGCAGTGGCACTCGCACGGGTCCTGGCCGACCGCTCGTGGGCGTCTGCGGTGGGGACCCGGGCCCGGACTTCGGTCGCGGCGCGCTATGGCTTGGCGCCGAGCGCGGCTCGTTGGCGCGAGATCTACGCGCAAGCATTACACTCGTAGAGCCCGATGGACCGCCGCCCAGACATCCTCTGCATCTCCTCAATCGACTGGGATTTCATCTGGCAAGGCCACCAGGAGATCATGTCGCGGCTCGCCGCCGACGGCCACCGGGTGCTGTTCATCGAGAACACCGGCGTGCGGCGGCCCTCGGTCAGGGACATCTCACGCGTCCGCAAGCGGGCCATGAACTGGTGGAAGGGGACCAAGGGCTTCAGGCAAGAGCGGCCCAATCTGTTCCTGCATTCGCCAATGGTGCTGCCGCTGCCGTACTCGCGGGTGGCCCGGTGGGTCAACAAGCACATCATGCTGCGCAGCCTGTCGCGCTGGATGAGGGCGACCGGTTTTGCGCAGCCGATCGTCTGGACGTTCTTGCCGACGCCCCTGGCCCGCGACCTCATTCAGAACATCGATCCGGCGCTCACCATTTACTACTGCATCGACGACCTGGCCTCGAGTTCCCCGGAGGCCCGGCGCATCACCGCGAGCGAAGACCAGCTGCTGCGCGAGGCCGACCTGGTGTTCGTCACTTCCGAGAAGCTCCGGCAGCGAGCCGCGCAGCTCAGCGAGCGGGTGCACCTGTTTCCGTTCGGGGTCAGCCTCGAGGCGTTCGACCGCGTCCGCGAGGCCGGCAGCGGGGTGCCCGACGATCTCAAGGCGTTGCCCAGGCCAGTCGCCGGCTATGTCGGCGGCTTGCACCAGTGGGTGGACCAGGAGCTGCTGGTGGCGACCGCCAGGCGGTTGCCGCACGTCTCGTTCGCGCTGGTGGGACCGCCGCAAGTGGATGTCTCGGCGCTCGAGCGCGAGCCCAATATTCATCTCTTCGGCCAGCGTGCCCATGCGGAGCTGCCGCGCTACGTGCAGGGGTTCGATGTCGGCCTGGTGCCGTACCGCATTACCGATTACACGGCCAACGTCTATCCAACCAAGTTGAACGAATACCTGGTGATGGGCGTGCCGGTGGTGGCCACCGACCTCGTCGAGATCCGCCGCTTCAACCAGGAGCATGGCGAGCTGGTGCAGGTGGCGCCAGACGCCGATGCCTTTGCGAAGGCGACCTCGTCGGCGATTGATGCCCCCCGCGTGGAGGACCGTCCCAGGCGCGTGGCCGTGGCGCGCTCGAACGGCTGGGACCGCCGCATCCAGGCGATGTGGACGCTGATCGATGAGGCCGTCACCCGGCGCGACACCGGTGGCAAGGGCTGGGAAGAACGCCTGCGCCGGATGTACACCGCTGCGCGGCGCCGGACGGTCGAAGGACTCGTGGCAGTGGCGGTGGTATACGCGCTGGTGTTCTACACGCCCCTGTTGTGGTGGGCGGCGAGCCCGTTGCAGAAGTCCGATCCACCGCAACCAGCCGATGCGATCGTGGTGTTTGCCGGCGGCGTCGGCGAGTCCGGCAAGGCCGGCGGCGGTCACCTGGAACGGCTCAAGCAGGCCGTGGACCTCTACAAGGCGGGCTACGCTCCATCACTGATTCTCTCCTCGGGTTACGTCTTCAGCTTCAAGGAAGCCGAGGTGATGCGGGCGCTGGCGATCGATCAGGGCGTGCCGGCCGACCGCATCCTGCTCGAGGAGCAGGCGACCAATACCCGCGAGAACGTGACCTTCACCAATAACATCCTGCGCGAACGCCAATGGACGCGCATCCTGTTGGTCAGTTCGCCGTACCACATGCGGCGAGCCACCATGGTGTGGCACAAGGCGGCGCCTGACGTCACCGTGATCCCGACGCCGCCTTTCAGCAGCCAGTTCTACGAGCACGGCGTGGGCGCCAGCCTCGAACAGGTGCGCGGCATCGTCTGGGAATACGCCGCCGTCGTGTCGTACTGGTGGCGCGGCTGGCTGTGAACCCGAAGGTGCGCCGGTTGCTGCTGCTCAGCCTGCCGGCCGTGGTGGTCAGCGCGATCGTGTTCGCGATCCTGATCGAGGCGTGGGTCCGCTGGTCGTGGGACGACAAGAAGGGCACGCCCGGTTTCTTCGTTTCTGACCCGGTGCGTGGACTGCGGCTGGGCGAAAATTACCAAGGCTGGTTTGCCGGCGTGCCGGTGCGCACCAACAGCCTGGGCTTCCGCGCGACGCGCGAGTACGACCTGCGGAAGGGCCCCAACACGTTCCGCATCCTGATGCTCGGCGATTCGGTCACGTTCGGCCACGGCGCCGTGCACGACTACCCATCGCTGCTGGAGGGCATGCTCGAGCAGTGGCAGCCCGAAACCGACTGGCAGGTGTGGAACCTCGCCGTGCCCGGCTACAACACCAGCCAGGAGCTGGCGCAGTTGCGCGAGCTCGGCCCCGCCTATCAACCCGACCTGGTGATCGTCGGTTTCTACATTAACGACATCATCGGCAACGAGCCCCCGGCGACGCCGGGGATGGGCCGGCGCGCCGCGAGCGGCGCCATGGCGTTCCTGCAGCGCCACTGGTACTCGGTGGAGTTCTACAAGCGCGTGGTGCTCACCGCGGCCTGGCGCCTGTCGGGCAGCGAAGCCTCGCGCCTGCGCTTCGAGAACCTCGAGAGCGAAGAGCGGATGCAGGCCAGTACCGAGAGGCTGGCCGAGTCGGCTCGTCAACAGATCACGCCGTTCACGCGCTTCACCGACGCCGAAGTAGCCGCGCGACCGTGCCCCGACGGCATGAAGCCGAGTGCCGAGGACCTTGCGGAAATACAGGCTCGACCTGATTGGCCTTCGTTCGTCGAGGCCGTGCGAGAGTTCCAGGAGCTGAACCGGCAAGGCGCCTACAAGGTGATGTTCTTCCTGAACCTGATCCCACCAGTCTGCCCCGATGGCGACTTCTTCTACGACGGCAAGGCGATCGAACACGACTACTTTTTGCAGTTGTTCAGCGTCGGCACGCCGGCGGTGAGCGCCTACCCGGCGTTCATGCGCGTCAAGCCGTCCGAGATGCCGCTGGCCGAGGCGCATGCCATCGGCAACGCCAACCAGTTGAAGGCCGAAGTGCTGTTCGAACACTTGAAGCAGACGCTTCCCCAGGACTGATCCCCGATGTGCGGCATTTGCGGAGAGTTGAGATTTGACGGCGCGCCCGTGAACCCGGGTGCTCTCGAGGCCATGCGCGATCGCATTGCCCATCGCGGTCCTGACCACGCTGACCGGTATGTGGCGCCCGACGGACAGGCCGGCCTCGGCTTCCGGCGCCTCCAGATCATCGACCTCAGCGCCCCGGCCAACCAGCCCATGCCGAACGAAGACGGCTCGGTGCGGGTGGTGTTCAACGGCGAGATCTACAACTACCTGGACTTGCGCGAAGGCCTGGTCGCGCGCGGCCACAGCTTCCGCTCCCACTCCGACACCGAGACCATCGTTCACCTCTACGAAGAACGCGGTGCCGACTGCATTGCCGGGCTCGACGGCATGTTCGCCGTCGCGATCTGGGACGAGCGCCAAGGTCGCCTCCTCCTGGCCCGCGACCGCGCCGGCAAGAAGCCGCTGTTTTACCACCACGACGGCCGGCGAATCCTGTTCGCATCGGAAATCAAGTCCTTCTTCGGTCATCCGGACTTCCAGGGCGAGATCGACCGCGAGGCTGTCGCCCCATACTTTCTCTACGGCTACGTCCCTGGGCCGGCGACGTTCTATCGTGGCGTCCGGCAGGTCGAGCCGGGGCAGGTCGTGACCATCGACCGTGACGGTGGCCTGTCGTCCCGCCGGTACTGGACATTGACCTACCCTCCCGCCGCCGAGGTCGCCCGCACGGCGCCCGATCGCGCGGTGGCCACGGCGCGCGTGCGCGAGCTGGTGACTGCCGCGGTGAAGCGCCGGCTGATGAGCGACGTGCCGCTCGGCGCGTTCCTCAGCGGTGGCATCGATTCGACCGTGATCGTCGGCGTGATGCGCCAGCTTGGCGTGGCGCCGCTCAAGACCTTCAGCATTGGATTTGAGGGCGACGAGGCGTACGACGAGACGCCGGTGGCGCGCCGCATCGCGCAGGGGTTCGGGACGGACCACACCGAGTTTCGCGTCCGCCCGTCGGCCCTCGATCTGCTGGACCGCCTGATCTGGCATCACGATGGCGCCTTCGGTGACTCGTCCGCGATTCCGACCTACCTGGTCGCCAAGCTCACGCGCGCACATGTCACGGTGGCGTTGACCGGTGACGGTGGTGACGAGGTGTTCGCGGGCTACATGCGGTTTCGTGCGGCACTGACGGCGAACCAGATTCCGGGTCCGCTGCGTGCGCCGCTGGCGGCGCTGTTGTCGCAGATTCCTGGTGGTGCCAACGAGCGGCATTGGCGTTCACGGTTAGCGCGGTTTGGTCGCGCCCTCGGGATGCCGCTGCACGAGCGGGTCACTCGCTGGAACAGTTATTTCTACGACGATCTCGAAGCCTTGTTGGGCAGGGCGCCGCACTCGATCGATCGACTGCAGCACCTGCAAGGGGTCAGGGACGGCATGGCCGGCCGCTCGCCGCTCAGTCAGCTGTTGCTGGCGAACTTCTCGTCGTATTTGCCAGACGACCTGCTGCCCAAAGTCGATCGCTGCGCGATGGCCAACTCGCTCGAGACCCGCGCCCCGTTCCTCGACCGCGAGTTGATGGAATACGTTGCGACCCTGCCCGACGGGTTCAAGCTCGACGGCGCACGGTCAAAGGCCATCCTGCGCGATGCGTTTGCCGACCTGATTCCGGCCGAGGTCGATCGCCGGCCCAAGTCCGGCTTCGGCGTGCCGCTCGACGCCTGGTTCCGCGGCGAGCTCAAGGGTTACGTTCACGACCTGCTGCTGTCGCCGCAGGCGCGCTATCGCGACTATCTAGACGCGACCGTGGTGCGAACCACCGTCGAACGCCACGATGCCGGCCGCGCCAACGAAGGCCAGCGGCTGTGGGCGCTCATCACCTTCGAGCGCTGGCTCCAGTTGCTCCCGTCATTCCTTCGGGGTACCATGCCCCCGACCACTACATGATCGAAGCTCTCTGGCGTCCGTTCCTGCTTGCCTTCGGAACGTCGCTGGTCCTCGTCCCGGCCTGCCGGTGGGCCTCGATGCGGCTGGGCTACGTGGCCAAACCGCGCGAGGACCGCTGGCACAAGAAGCCCGTCGCGCTGTTCGGCGGCGTCGCCATCGGCCTTTCCCTGCTCGCCGCGACCCTGGTGTTCGGCATCGCCTGGGAACTGCCGGTCCTGTTGATCTGCACCATGCTGATCTTCCTGACCGGGGTCGTGGACGATGTGCTGCACCTCAAGCCATCGACGAAGCTCATTGCCCAGATCTCGTTGGCGTCGACGCTGCTGTTCTTCAATTACCGGTTGAACTGGTTCGAGTCGATGACCCTCGACGCCATTTTCACGCTGGTGTGGGTCGTGGGTCTGACCAACGCGTTCAACCTGCTCGACAACATGGACGGGCTGTGCGCCGGGGTGTCGTTGATTGCGGGCGTCGCGTTGATTGCCGGTCTCCTGCAGGCGCTGTCGCCTGGCGCGCCGGTGCCTCCTGAAGTCCGTTATCTCGCGATCCTGTGCGGCGCCACGGCCGGCTTCCTGGTCTATAACGTCCACCCCGCGTCGATCTTCATGGGGGATGGCGGCAGCCTCCTTCTCGGCTTCAGCTTCGCTGCGGCGACACTGTCGACCGGGGCCGATTCCTTGGCGCGTCCCGACGTCATTTCGATTATCGCGGCGCCCGTGCTGGTGCTGATGATCCCCATCTTCGACACCACCCTGGTGACCGTGTCCCGCATCCTCGCGGGCCGCTCGGCCGCGCAAGGCGGCCGCGACCACTCGTCGCATCGGCTGGTGGCGATTGGCCTGAGCGAGCGCCAGGCCGTCGCGGTGTTGTGGCTGCTGGCGGCGGCCGGCGGGGCAATTGGCATTCGGTTGGACTACTTCAACCAGGGGGCCGCCGCCCTGTCGGCGGGCGCGTTCGTGCTGGCCATGGCGCTCTTTGCCGTCTACCTGTTCAGCATCCGGGTCTACGAAGAGGGTGACACCCGAGTTGAACAGGGTGTGTTGACGCCGTTGCTCGTGGAGTTGGTCTACAAACGCCGGGTGGCTGAGGTGGTGCTCGACTTCGGCCTGGTGTCGGCGTGCTACTACGCGGCCTATCGCTTGCGCTTCGAAGATCCGGAAGACTTCATGAAGAACTTCCAGAACTTCACCGCCTCGTTTCCGTTGATCGTCGCGGTCCAGATGATTGCGTTCTTCGTGGTCGGACTCTATCGCGGCGTCTGGCGGCATTTCGGGTTGGCCGACACGCTGGTGATCACGCGTGGCGTCGTGTTTGGCGCCATGGCCACGCAGATCATCATCCTCTACGCCTATCGCTTCTTCAGCTACTCGCGGTCAGTGTTTGCCATCTACGCCATCCTGTTGTTGCTGGCGGTCACACTCTCGCGAGCGTCGTTCCGTCTGGTTGGCGAGTTCTTCCAGCGGCAGCGGCAGACCGGCCGGCGGGTGGCGATCTACGGCACGGAAGACGGCGGGACGCTGGCGCTGTCCCAGTTGGCGCAACACGGCGATGAGGCGCTGCGCGTCCTGGGCTTCATCGACGAGGATCCGCGTCGAGCCGGCACTCGCATCGGTGGCTATCCGGTGTTGGGGAACTTCGCGGCGCTCTCGTTGCTGGTCAGCACGCGCTCGGTTGACCTGGTGATCATCGCCAGCCCGCAGGTGTCACCCGAGCGCCTGCACAACCTGCAGACGATCTGCCGCGAACACGCCGTCAGCCTAACCCGCATTCACGTCGCCCTCGAAGAGATCATCTCCGAAGAATCTGCCCGCCCGGCGACGGCCGCCACCGTCGTGCCGTTCTCTCCCAAAGCCCAGAAATAACTTGCCGCCGTGACCCGCGAGGCCGGAGGTCCGGACGCTACAATGCCAATTCACCGTGCCCGGCATTACCTCGTTCGCCGTCCTGTCGGCCGCGATCTTCTTCCTCACGCCGTTGCTGTGGCACCTGGCCGCCAGCAACCCGGTGGCTCTGCTGCCGCTGTTGCCCGTGACCGCATGGCTATTGATGGCCTCGCTGTGGGCCGAGGCACGAACCTGGAAATGGGCCATGGCGTCCGGCGCGGCGTTGGGACTTGGCCTATACACCTCGCTCGGCGCCGTCGTCATGATGCCCGCCTACTTTGTCATCACGCTGGCTATTTTGATCCACGCCCGTGCAGCATCGTCGCGCCAGGTGGCACTGTGCCTGGTGGCGTTCTTCGCATGCGCCTCGCCAATGGCGGTGACGTGGCTGCGTGATCCCGAACCACTGCGGATTGCCATCAACAGCCATCACCTCTACGACGCCGATCGCTACAACGTGCTACAAGGCGCGCGCGAGATCACCAGTTGGGTGGGGCTGACGGCGCGGTCGGAGGTCTACTGGGACTACTTCAATCCGGCCTTCCTGTTCCTGACCGGTGTGGTGTTGTTTCCGCCCGTGATGGTGTTGCTGCCAGTGGGCCTTTTTGCGTTGTTGCGGGAACCGACGACGCCGCTGACGCGTCTGTGGCTGGCCGGCCTGGCCGTGGCGCCGCTGGCGGCCGCCCTGACCGCTGAGGCGCCGATTCCGGCGCGTGCGCTCTACATCACGCCCTTTGCCGCCATCATCGCTGCGGTGGGCGCGCAGTGTCTGTCGACGCTTGTCCGCCGGCGAACCTAGTTCCGGCGCAGGATGGTGGCGGCGGGCGTGCCCGCCAGCAGCAACACCAGAGCCATGGCCGCGCCGGTATGCTTGCCGGTCACCCTCGCGAGACTCCCCGGGCTTGCCGCGATTCCAGCCACCAATAGACCAGCGTGACCTGACCACAAATCAGGATGAACAGCCCGTAGCGGCCCTCTGAAATCGGCGCCGTGGCGACCAGGCCCATATTCAAGGCCGCCGCCATGACCACCGTGGGCAGCAGTTGATGACGAAGGCCCCGCAGTTTCCACGCCGCCAACGCGATTAACACCAGCCACACCGCCGAGTTCGCCAACACCAGTCGCAGCGCGTTCCAGGCTCGCGCCGGCTGCCGGGCGAGATTGGCGGCGCTCGGAAACGCCCACGTCAGCCCGAAATCATTCGGCAGGATCGTGGAGTGGATGAACGGCGTGTAAGCCTGATCCTGCAGGCCGACGATGAACGGCGGCAGGAACAACGACACCCGGCGCAGGTGCACCAGGGTCATGCGGACGGGATAGCGGAGCCCAAGCGTCAGCCAGGTGCGAATCAGCCGGCCGATGTTGGGTTCCACCTGCGCGATGCGAAAGGTCGGCGCAATGAACAGCGGACTGACAAAGTTGCACGCCCGCGGTTGTGGCCAGTCGGTCCGGCTCGCGATGGTTTCAAGTGTGGCCCATTCGTCAGCGGTGGGCACCACGCCGTCCTGGGTCAGCAAGCAGGAGACATCGGCCATGAGCCATTCGACCGCCTGGGCCGGGTCCACGCTATGCGGCAGGCCGGCGCTTCGCGTGGCCGCTTGCGTGACGCCCAAGACGCCAAGGGCGACGGTCGTGAGCACAGCCAGATAGCGCATTCTCGAGTGGCCAAAGACCCAGAGACCGCCGATGGCTGCAAGGATCAGCGTCACCAGTCCGTTGTGACGCGTGGGGATCAGCAGCATCGCGAGTGCCAACTGCCCATAGTCGGCCGCGCGAAACCGATCGAGCCGCCCGCCCGTACGTACCAGCACGGCCACGCACAGCAGCAGGCCCGCCGTCATCCACGCATCGTGACGCACCTGGATCCCGAGGGCGCCGACGAGCGGCGTGGCGCAGATGAAGACGACGGCCCACGCGCGGGCGGGACCGGCCGGAAATGTCGCCGCCGCCCATTGCTCGGTGGACCACGCCAGCACCACCACCCCGGCGAGCGTCAACAGCGGTATGGCACGCGTGCCCATGGTGATGAGGTCGATCAGGATCACCCACCACGCCGTGAACCAGGCGGTGACGGGGCCGTCGCGGGCCTCGGTCAGGGTGATGAGGGAGTCTTCGCCGAACAGGCCCGGATACATCGCGGCCCACCACACCACTCCCACGACGATCGCCAGCCACGGCTCCGCCGCAACGATGCGCGGCGGTGTCTTGGGCTGTTCAGCGGTCGCGAATCGGCTCACACGTCACGGCCGGCGCGGAAGCCGGGGCCGCCGGCCGCGACATACCCGCCACTGGCACCGGTGGCCGAGGCGCTCACCCAGAAAGAATACAGCCGTCCGCGCGTCAGGATAAACCGGAAGCGGACGATCTCGCCCGCGAGCGATTTCAGCGACGCGCCCGATTGCCACGACACCGGAATCCGGGTCGCATCGCCAGTGACCGGAACCGCCTTGGCTGCGGAGAATGGCTCGATCACGCGGCCCTCCCGGTCCAGCACTTCCACGCGCATTTGGCCGGTGACCGCGGCATTCACGAAGAGGTTCCCGCCCGAGAAGCGGAGCGGCCGCGTGGTCACGCTGCCCGGGGGCGACTGGCGCGCCCGCACCGGTTGCGGCGTCCTGACATCGTCGCTGAGCGAGGCGAAGCCGTCGCGGCGCAAGGTCGCCAGGCCGGTGGCGCATACGCCGGGCCGATTGGTGCCGGGCTCGCCCTGGCGTCCGCTGACGTAGAAGTAGAGGCGGTCGCCAACGGTCAGGCAACAGCCGCCGGCCGATTGCACGTTGGCCCAGTTCCAGTCGCCCTCGGTTTCCGACACACCAATAAAGGCTTCGCGGTCCGGCCGCGACCAATGGAAGCCGTCGCGGCTGTAGCCGACGCTGATGTCGTTGGGCTTCTCGCGATACTTGTGTTCGCCGTGCCAGATGGTGAAGAGCCCGAGCACGATGCTCTCGTAGGCGACGCAATCGAGGTTGTACAACTCGGGCGGCGAGTTGTATTCCGGCCGCCATCGATCGCGATGATCGGCGCCGATCCACAGCGGCGGTTCGCCGGCGTTCCACCGCGCCGTGGCAAAATCGCGGCTCTCGTAATAACGACGATGACGCTCGTTGCCGTTGATATCGTCGCGCAAGCTGAAGACCCAGACCTGCCTGAAGGGGTTCCAGAAGAACGTCGAGCGATCGCCGCGGTTGATCGACTTGCCCACCTGGCGCCAGTGCACGCCATCACTAGAGGTAAACATCAGCAGCCCGCCCGCGCTGCCGTTGTAGAACGCCATCTTGAAGCGCCCGCCGCCGTCGCGATCCTCGTGGTCCAGCCACACCGTGCTCGAATCACGGGGATGGGTCAAGACGATGTTCGTGCCCTTGATGACGTCGAGCTCGGGACGCTCCCAGGAGATGCCGTCGTTCGACAGCGCCAGGCAGGTGTTCAGGCTGTAGCCGCCCATGTACCACATCTTGAACAGCCGATCGGCCGGGTCGTAGAACACGCCGTCGCTGAACGGCATAGCCGCCGGGTTGGGCTTGGTCTCAGTGCGGTCGGCGTATTCGTCGCGATACTCCCACTTGGTCTCTGGCCGCAACACGGGGTTGCCCGGGTGATACTGGGTTTTGTGGAAGGTGCGCGCGAGCGATGACTCCTCGATCAGGAAGTCGTCCACGAATAATTGCCGGCCGAGGTCGATTGGGATCACCGCCGGCGGGTCTGCCAGGTACGGCGGCGTGATGGGATCGGGTGAGAAGTAGCGATTATCGGGTGGCCACGGCGAACCAAGCCGAATCCCGTTGTAGAGCACTTCGCGGGTGGGCGTCTGTCCCCATGCCTCGCGTCCGGTGAGCCCGGTCGTGGTCAGGGCACCGACGGTGGCAGCTTTGAGAAAGTCGCGACGGGAAAAGTCAGGCATACCGGCGTCGGAAACCTGCCGTTAGAATAGCAGCGTTGTATTTCGAGCTGAAATCTTTCGCGCGCGCGTGGCGCCTGGTCGTGGCGGTGGTGGCCTTGTCGGCGGTCGCTGCGCCGGCCGGTGCGCAAGTTGGAGCGCCCACGCTCGATCCCGCGGCGGCTGACAAGCTTCGAGCCACGCTGGGCGGCGCGTGGGTCGAGCGCCAGTTTCCCCTGACCCTCGCCTCAGGAGCTACCTGCGAACTGAGAATCTGGCTCCAGCCCGATCACACCGCGCACGCGGACCGGATTGCCGACGCGGCTCGCGAGGCGATCGATCAGTACAGCGCGTGGTTCTCGCCCTATCCATACGACCGCCTGACGATCATCGATGTGCCCTGGCAGTCGCCCGAGACGACCACGGCCATCGCCGGCGTGGTGCCGATTCGCGCGCGCTGGCTGCAACCCGAGCGGTCGCTGACCCTCGAGGCCCAGGTGGCGCGCGGCATTGCCCGCCAGTGGTGGGGCACGCTGGTGGTCATGCCCGATCGCTATCTCGCCGACGGTCTTGTCGAGTACGCCCAGAGCCGCACCCTCGAGCGTATTTTCGATCGGCGCCATCAGCGCCTCAACTATTCGCTGCTCGAGACGCGTTGGTTCGGCGGCTTGGTGCCGTGGGCCATTCGCGCGGCCAGGCTCGATCGACAGACCACCGGCATCAATCGTCCTGTCTTCCGGCGCCATCCGGCGGTCGACCTCCGCGATCCCTCGGCCACCGCGCGCCCCATGCAGATGGCAAAGTCCGCCGCCGCCATCACGACCCTCGAGCGCTACCTGGGATGGCCGGCGCTGCAGCGCGCCCTGAGCGCCGCCGCGCGCCGCTACGCGGGCCAGACGATGACCGCGGCGATGTTCTTCGAGATCCTTGACAACGCCGCCGACCGCGACCTGTCGTGGTTTGTCGATCAGGCGTTTGGGCAGTCGTGGATCTACGACTACGCGGTGGCGGACCTGACCAGCGTGCCGGATGACACCGGCAGCTGCGGCGCCGGTTCGTGCTATCGCACGACGGTGGTGCTGCAGCGGTTGGGCGAGGCCGTGTTTGCCGGCACCAGCCTGGCGCCCGTGGGGCCGTTCGAGTCGGGCCGGGCGCTCGAAATCGAAGTGCAGTTTGCCGATGGCCAGCACAGCGAGGACCACTGGGACGGCCGGGCCACCGAGAAGACGCTGGTCTACCACGGGCCGGCGCCGGCAACCGCGGCGCGCATCGACCCGGCGGGCACCCTGCTGCTCGACGCCAATCGCCTGAACAACACCCGGACCCTGGCCCCGGCCTCACTCGCCGCATCTCTGCCATGGGCTGTCCGCTGGACCACCTGGCTGCAGGACCTGCTGCTGTCGTCGGCGGTCTTTTTCTGATGCTGCCCCTTCGCACCTGGTTCGGCGGCGTGTGGCGGGTGGTGTGCGCACCAGGCGCGTTGCTGGTCCTCTACACGCTCACGCTGGTCGTCGCCGCTCCGCTCGGCGCATGGCTGCAGCGCAGCCTGCCCGCCCCGGATGTTCCGGCGGTGGTTGAGGCCAACGACCCGCCCGCCCCCGACATCGATTGGATGGACGAGGTGTTCGTGCATGCGCCACGCCCGGCGCGGTTTCTCACGCCCGCGGTGTTCGGCGTGGCCGCACCAATCGGCAACTTCGCCGCGGTCCTCGATGGCTCGGCCCCGCCGCTGCCACTCCTGGCGCCGATCGTCGTGTTCTTTGTGTGCTGGACCGCGGTCTGGGGTGGTGTCATCACGCGGTTGGCTGCCGGGACCCGGATTGGCGCTCGCGCGGCCATCGCCGCGTCACGCCGGTCTGTCGTACCGCTGTTGGGGCTCGGCATCGCCGGCGGCCTGGCGTACTTAGTGCTGTACCTCACGCTGCATGCCGCCATGTTCGGACCGCTGTATGACTGGCTGACCGCCGGTGCGCTCGAACGCACGGCGTTCTACTGGCGCCTGGCCCTGGCAGCGGTCTTTGGCAGCCTGTTGCTGACGTTGGGGCAGGTACTCGATTTCGCGAAACTGGCGATTGTCCTCGGGCGCGCGACAGTACCGCAGGCGGTGCGCGACGCCGCCGGGCTCGTTCGTCAGCGCTGGTTCACCGTGGCCGTGCTGCTGCTGTTCAACGGCGTGGGACTAGCGGTGTTGTTCGGCGGATACGCGGCCAGCGAATTCATTCCTGGCGGATCGGTGCCAACACTGTGGCGACTCGTGGTGGGTGGGCAGGCCCTTATCCTCGGGCGGCTGCTGCTGCGGTTAGTGCTGGCCGGCTCGCAGGTCGATCTCTACCTGCGGATGCGCGGCGAGCGAGCGGCTACGTAACGAGCCAACGCACCATCCGCGCGACGCGAGACGTGGACCACGCGCGCGCGACCGTCGCGGCGTTACCCGCGACCAGCCAGGCCATAATCACCAGCGCAAGGAAGAACGGTCGCGGCAGGCCGGTAGCGGTGTAAGGCGGCATCACCGCCAACCCACCCCAGTAGAGAACGATCGCCCACCCCAGGGTCATCGCTGACCAACGAAGTCGATCGATCGCCGTCAGGTGGACGAAGGCCTCGCGCCGGCCCTTGATCCATCGCCAGGTTGCGGACGAGTCCGCGGCTGCAGCCAGCACGGTGATGACGGTCTTCGCCGCCCCGACAAGTAGGCTGCGGTTGGCGGCATCACTTAGTGCGGGAAACTCGCCACTGCTCACGGCTTGGCTCCGGCGGGAGCGCTGGCGGTGACCGACTGCACCTCGCCACGCACCTCGTAGCGGCCGGCGTTGAAGACAAACGGCGCACCCGGCGTTACCAGGCGGCCACGGTAGCGCCAGCCCTCGCGGGATTCATCCAGCCCCAGTTCCACGCTGACGTCGCGCCCGCCGGAGGTGACGATCACGGCGGCACGAGCGTCCAGCAGCGCATCGCGATCGCCAGTCTTGATCACGCTGCCGTCAACGGCGCCATCCAGCCGGACCACAACCCGGCCGCGCGCCGGCGGCGTGGGCGGGAAGAGTTCTGCAATCGAGAACCCGATGTTGCCAGGCAGCACGACCGTGACCGGCGGTGTGCCGGCGACCGGCTGACCGCCGATCATGCAGGGCTCCTGACCCGTCCTGAAGTCGGCGCCCTGCGGGTCGCAGTGCAACGCCAGCACCGTCGCTCGCTCGACCCGCCCCGCGATCGGCACGTCGGCCTCCATGGCCCCCATGCGAATGCGCGACCGCGCCGGTCGCGACGGGCCAATCATCAAGACTTCATGGGTGGCGAAGGCCGTGCCGACCTTGAAACCATCGGCCATCTCGGGCGTGAGGTTGGTCAGCCATCCCTCGGCATGCAGCGTGCGGGTCGACGGGTTGTCGATCACCACGGCGCCGTTCGCGCGGGCGGCTTCCTGTACGCCATCCATCAGGACAAGATCGTGCGCGCCAGGCGGCATCGGTCCGACCAGCACGTCAGCGGAGTTGGGATTCTCGAACACGAACGCCAAAGCCGGTGCTCCGCCAATCTGCGCCCGCAGCATCGGGTTGAACCCCGTGCCCTTGATCTTCAGCTTCGCCGCCAGCAAGCTGCCGCCGGCGACGATGCGGCGTTCTTCGTTCGAGATGTCCACCCGCGTCACCGAGTCGATGCGGGGACGCGCGGGCTGAAACAGCAGTGCCGTGCCGTAGGCCAGGGGAATGAGCCCCAGGATGAACAGCGCGACGGCGGCGTCGATGAGGTTGACGCGACCAAACAGCCGGCCTTGTTCGTCGATCACGCTCATGCCACGGTCCCTTCAGGTGCCGGCGTCCACGTCTGCCGGCCAGTGGTCTCGCGCCGGCGTGCGACCAGCGCTTCGCCAATCACGCACATTCCCAGGACGCCGATCCACATCAGGTGCGGCGTGACCAGTCCGCGAAGGCGGAGCAACGTTCCCACATTACCGTTGGTCAAGGCCAGCACCAGCGCCGTGGGCAACACAAATCCAATCAGGACGGCCGTGACCAACGGGTCACGTCGCCATCCCGCGACCAGGCCGAAGGGCACGGTCGCCAGCAACAGATACCAAAGCAGATGCTCGGGGAGAAAGGCCAGTTCGCCGCGCGAGGTCGCCTGCCACGGCAGCGGCGTGAGCACAAAACTCACCAGCGCGCGCATGACGAAGCGCACCGCCTGCGGGGGCGTCAACGTGATCGACGAGGACGCCGGCGTGGCCGGGTTCATGTAGAAGCCCGCGTCCAGCAACTTGTAGGCGTGGCCCACGGTGAAGACATGGCCTGAATGCTGGCGCGCCAGCCCGGTCACGCCCCCGAGTACGCGGTCGCTCAACGGCGGCTGCGTGACCGCGACGCCCGCGACGATCACCGCTCCGGCCAGGGCCCAGGCGGCCCGTTGCCGCGATGCCGTCGCCAGTCGCAAGACGATGGCCGTGGCGATGCCGGCCGTGGCCAGAACGATGGCGCCGCGCCGAAGGTCGTCCAGCACCCACAGGCTCCCCGCCATCGCGACGAGCGCGAGCAGCATGCCGGCAATCCCGCGGCCCCTCAGCAGGCGGACGGCTGCCGCCAGCACTACGCTCGTCGCCAGGAAGTAGAGCGATTCCTTCAACAACGAGATCGACGCGTAGAACACCGACGGCAGGAACAGCACCCCGACGAGTCCCAGGCAGGCGGGGATCAACCCGAATGCGGGCCGGACGGTGCGGAACAGGACCGCGGCGCCGGTCGTGAACAACAGGGCGTTGACGAGCCGCAAGCCATACGGGGCAGGGCCGAAGGCCACCTGCAGCCGGGTCAGCAACTCGAGATAGCTGGTGCGGCCGTACTCGTCGGTGGCGACGAAGTAGTCGTAGTGGGTGCCGCCGAAGCCGAGCATGATGTCGCGGATGCGGAGCGCGCGCCCGAGGTTGTACGCCTCGTCGCCGCTGAGCGCGCCGACCGCCAGATCGCTGTGGTAGGGAATGCCCACGACGAACAGGGCGATCACTGCCAGCAGCCGGGCAACCAGCGCCGAGGCGAGGATGGTGGTGAGGATGCGCCGCTCGTGTTCGGGGAGCCCGCGCCCGGCGAGCAGGCACAGCAGCGGCGCGGCGACCAGGAACAGCAGGCCGAGCGGCGAGGCGGTGTAGGCAACCGCGAGCAGCAGTCCGCCGCCGATCGTCAGCAAGGGCCTCGTCACGCGCCTGTATTATAGCGTCGCATGCAATCGTCGTTTCATGTCATCGACTGGGTGATCATCGCCGCCTATCTGCTGGCCATGGCGGGCGTCGGCGTGTACTTCTCGCGCCGGCAGAACAGCCTCGATCACTTCATCCTGGCCGACCGCAGCATGGCGTGGCTGCCGGTGGGCCTGTCCTTGATGGCCGCGCTCAACAGCGGCATGGACTACCTGATGCAGCCGTCGGCCACCATCAAGTACGGCGCCGTGCTCACCGCCGGCGTGTTCTCGTGGTTCGCCGTCTATCCGTGGGTCGCAAAGGTAGCCTTCCCCTTTTATCACCGTCTCAATTTCTACACGGCGTACGAGTACCTCGAAGCGCGGTTCGACGTGCGCGTGCGTACGCTCGGCGCGTTGATCTTCGTGATCTGGCGTCTCGGCTGGATGGCGACCGCGATGTATGTGCCGAGCCTGGCCATCAACGCCGCCAGCGGCGGCCAGGTCGATCTCAACACCGTCACCATCATCGTCGGCACCGTGGTGACGCTCTACACGATGCTCGGCGGCATCCAGGCGGTGATCTGGAACGACGTGATCCAGTTCTGCATCATGTTCGGCGGCCTGGTCGCGACGGTGGCGATCGTGTTGGTCAGTGTGCCCGGCGGTCTGTTCGAGATCCTGGCTGTCGCCGGCGCTGCCGGCAAGCTCGACATCTGGCCGCCGCTCGTGGATCCAGCGGCCGTCACCGTGATCGATCAAATCGCGAGCTTCTTCACGCAGCCGCTGACGCTGATCTCGGTGATGGCGTCGCTGGTGTTCGGGCGCATGGCCACCTACACGAGCGACCAGGTGATGGTGCAGCGGCTGCAGACGACGCGATCGATCAAGGATGCCAAGCAGGCGTTCGTCGTCAATGCCGTCGGTGATGCGCTGTGGATGGTGGGCCTGTCGTTCGTTGGCCTGGCCCTGTTCGCGTATTTCCAGAACCGCGCGTTGCCGCCGGAGTTCCAGACCGACAAGCTGGTGCCGTACTTCATGTCGCTGGCCTTCCCGGCCGGGGCCGTGGGGTTGGTGATCGCCGCGATCATGGCGGCGTCGATTTCGAGCATCGACTCGGCCATCAATTCCTGCAGCTCGGTGGCCGTGGTGGACCTCTACAACCGGCTGTGGCTCGGCAAGGACCTGGAACGGGGCGCGCAGTCGGCCCAGGGCGAGCGGCGCCAGGTGATGGCCTCGCGCGTGGCCACGGTGTTCTTTGGCGGACTCGGGACGGTGCTGGCCTGTAACGTCTCCCGTATCGGCAGCCTGCTCGAGATCGCCAACAAGCTGGTCAACGCCTTCAGCGGTCCGCTGTTCGGCATTTTCCTGCTGGCGATGTTCAGCCCGCGTTCGCGGAGTGGTGGAGTGCTGGCGGCGGGTGTGGCCGGTGCGTTCGTGAGCTACTACGTTGCCTACGAAAGCACGATCGGTTTCATGTGGCCGTCGACGTTTGGCCTGGCGGCAACGTTGGCGGTGGGGGGCGCGCTGGCGGCGATCCGGCCGGCGTCGGGTGACGCGCCGGGGCGCCAGCTGACTTGGCGGGCGGTAATGGCCCGGCCCGTGGCATAATCGACGGCTGTGGCTGCCAAGAAACGCGCGCTGATTACCGGTATCACTGGACAGGACGGCTCCTACCTCGCGGAGCTCCTGCTCGATAAGGGCTACGAGGTCTTCGGCGTGGTTCGCCGCCTGAGCGCCCCCAACGTCTGGCGCATTCAGCACCTGCTCGACAAGGTCACGCTGCTGCAGGCCGACATGCTCGATCAGCTGTCGCTGATCAAGGCGGTCGATGTGGCGCAGCCTGACGAGTTCTACAACCTGGCGGCCATGTCATTCGTGCCGGCATCCTGGGACCAGCCGATGCTGACCGGCGAGTTCAACGCCCAGGGCGTGACCCGTGCGCTCGAAGCGATCCGCAGCGTCAACCCGAAGATTCGCTTCTACCAGGCGTCATCAAGCGAGATGTACGGTCGCGTGCGGGAAGTGCCGCAAACCGAGATGACGCCGTTTTATCCGCGCAGCCCGTACGGTTGCACCAAGGTCTACGGCCACTACATCACCGTGAACTATCGAGAGAGCTACGACCTGTTCGCCGTTTCCGGCATTCTCTTCAATCACGAATCGCCCCGCCGTGGCATCGAGTTCGTGACCCGCAAGGTCACCGACGGCGTGGCGCGAATCGTCCTGGGCATGAACGACTCGCTCAAGCTGGGGAACCTCGATGCCCGCCGCGACTGGGGCTTTTCGGGCGACTACGTCAACGCCATGTGGCTGATGCTGCAGCAGGATCAGCCGGACGATTACGTGATCGCCACGGGCACGGCGCACTCGGTGCGCGACCTGGTCGAGGCGGCGTTTGGCCATGTCGGCCTCGATTGGAACAAGTACGTGGGCACCGACCCCCGGTTCATCCGCCCGGCTGAAGTGGACCTGCTGATCGGCGATCCCTCCAAGGCGAAGAAAGAACTGGGCTGGGTGCCGGCGGTCGACTTCAAGCAGTTGGTGGCGATGATGGTGGACGCCGACCTCGCCCGGCTGAAGGCCGGCATTCTCGTCGCCTGATCGGCGACGCCTGCATGGCGGTGGACCCATGACGACCTGGCTGTGGGCCATTGCCGGCGCGGTCGCGCTGCTCTGGCCCGCCCGGCTCGCCGGTCCGTTCGACGGGGCGCCGCTCGACCAGGCTTCGGAGGCCGCCGTCATCGGCGGTGTCCTGGCCATCCTGGCCTGGGCTTTCCCCTTCATCTTCAGAAAACACCTCGTCCGCAGCGCCATCGTCGCGCTGCTGGCGTGGAAGGCGCTGACGGCCGCCACCGTCACCCAGGACGGCTGGTGCCTCACCTTCACCTCGCCCGTGCCGCTTTATCGCGCCACCGGAACGGTGCCCCACAGTTGGGACGTGCGGGCGGATTGGCGGTCGGACCCTCCCCGCTGTTCCGCAGTCATGACCTCGGGCTTCGACGTCCTCGAACGCTTTCCGGTGTGGTTCTACAACCTGCCGCCGGCCAACGACACGCAGCCGGCCGAGAAGTCCGATCGCCCGCCCAACGTGGTGCTGCGCCTCGATCTCGTCGGCTACCTGCAAAACGATTCGCCCGGTCTCTTCCAGGTCCTGAGCGGTCCGGATGTCGAGGCTTCCGTGCGCATCGACGGCGTGGTGCAGTCGGCCGAGTCGGTGGTGTCAGGCGTCACCGTGCCGCCAGGCGAACATCACGTGCATGTTCAGGCCCGCCTCATCAAGTCCCACTGGAGTCTCGAGCCGCGGTGGGACGGCCGCAATCTCTGGACCGCGACGACGGCGACGATGGCGCCGACCTCGGGGTGGGATTCGTGGTTTCGGCCCTGGGGGTGGCTGGTGCCGCCGTTGCTGATCGGCTTGTTGATCGCCGGCAGCCTGCTCGCCGTGATCGAACGTGCGGGCAGTTGGATGGCCGTCGGTGCGGCCGCCGCGTTGGGTGCCGTGTTCGCGGTCATTCCCGCGGTTGGTTCGAACGCGCTCACGCGCCTGGCCCCCATCCTCCTGCTCGGTGTCGCTGCGCTGCCGTTGCCGCGGCGAGTGCGGAACCATTTCGGCGCCTCGCTGCTCGTAGTGGTGCCGTTTCTCGCGCTGATTGTCATGCTGGGCCTGCCGCAGGCAGGTATTTTCACGTGGTATTCGAGCGGCGACGACTGGTGGATGTTCCAGCGCTACGGCTACCGGATCTTCATGGAGGGTTACTGGCTCGAGGGCGGCTCGCTGACGTTCTGGTTCCAGCCGCTGTATCGCTGGATTTCCGGCGCCTTGCACATGGCTTTCGGCGACTCCAGCATCGGCGAGTTGTATTGGGATGGCCTCTGCATGGCCGCCGGTGCAGCGTTTGCCTTTCAGATCGCGCGTACGTTCGCGGGCTTTCGCGCCGGCATCATCGCAGCCGTGCTCACGCTGATGCTGTTCACCCTGGGGCCGGCGTGGTACTTGTTCGGCCGCGGGTTGTCGGAGTTGTCGTCGATGGGCCTGCTCTACGCGGCGGCGCTGTGCGCGCTGCGCGGGCGGCATGGCGACCGCACGGCGCTGCTCGCGGCGGCGGTGCTCGGCACGTTATCGTTCTACACGCGCCTGAACAACCTGCCGATGCTGGTGGCACTGGTCGGAATGGCGTGGCCGGTAACGCAGCCGGTGGGTGAGTGGATTCACCCCCGCGTCCTGTTGGCCAAGGCGTCACGTCCTGTGGCCGCGGCCATCCTGCTGGGCGCCGCGGTGGCGATGTGGCTGTTCACCGCACGGACGTGGTACTACACCGGTGTCATCGACATGTTCCACGGCACGCAGGCCAGTCACCTCTCGGTCTGGAAACAGGCCGATACCGTCGTCGAGGGCATCCAACTGCTGTCAGGTAGCCTGATGATGGTGCTCACGATGAGCGACCCGCCGCGACTGGATCCGCGCGCGGTGCCGGTGATGTTTGGTGTACTGGCCGCGGTCGCTGGTGTGCTGCGGGTCGGTCGTTTCCGTCAACTACCGCTGAACGCGGTCATGCTCTGCCTGGCCGGATTGGTCGGCAGCTTCGTCGCGAGAGGCACGGCCTATCCGGGGCGCTTCACCGTGCACCTGATCCCGGTCACGGTCGCCCTGTCGGTGTGCGCGGTGTCACTGTTTCTCACGGACGCTCGTCTGCCCAGATGGCTGCGACCCGCGCGCCAATCGCCAGGCACGACGTCAGGCCCGGCGAGTCAATTCCCGACGCCTGGATGACACGCGGGTTGACCGTGTCGCGTTGGATCAGGAAATCCGCGAAGCGCTGACCGGGCCCGTGCAGCTTGGCGCGAATGCCGCTGCCGCCCGGCTGCAGGTCGGCCAGCGTGACCCACGGCAGCAGGTGCTGCGCCGGCTCCACGAATGCCTCGAGCGGCAGGCGCCCGCCCTCGTAGTCGTCCTTCGCGTCCTGGTAATGGATGGTCGGCCCCAGCGTGACGCTGCCCCACGTGGTCTTGGCCAGGTGCACACCGAGTCCGGCACCTGAGGCATGGGGCAGGGGATAGACCAGCCCGTTGACCATGTGACGGCGTGAGGGCGCCAGTTCTGCGTACTCGCCGCGGCACGGGTAGATGCGGAACGTCATGCCGCCCAGCATGGCCGAGGTCGTGTCGGCGTAGAGGCCACTGGCGTTCACGACCGTGGCCGCGACGAAGCGTTCGTGCGGCGTGACAAGTTCAATGCCCTCGGCGGCTGGCTCGGCGCCGATCAGGGGGCTGCCCACGACCATCGCCACGTCGTGTTGGCGGCACAGGTGCTCGAGCGCCTTGACCAGCGCCTCGGCTTCGAGAATGCCGGTGTCGGGCGACCAAATCGCGGCGACGGCGCGAACGTTGGGTTCCCGCGTGCGGACGAAGGCGGCATCCACCAACTCGAGCGCGACGCCGTTGCTGCGCCCTGTGTTCAGCAGCCCGGGCAGTTGCTCGGCTTCGTGGTCGTCGGCGGCGATGATCAGCTTGCCGCCGCGCGCGTGCGGGACGTTGTGCGCCGGGCAAAAGGCGTACAGCCGATCGCGGCCTTCGACGCACAACTGCGCCTTGAGTGAGCCCTCGGGATAGTAAATGCCGGCGTGGATCACGCCGCTGTTGTGGGTGCTGGTCGCCCGGCCCGGCTTGCCCTCGCGTTCCAGGAGGCAGACCGACGCGCCTGCCTCAGCCAGGGCCAGGGCCGAGGCCAGGCCGGTTACGCCGCCGCCAATCACTGCGACATCGACGCTTATCATGGCTTTTCACTATACAAGGGGTCGGGTTGCGCCGGAACGCCGCCGCCGTGTACCATTGGATGTTTGTGACTGTCCCGCTGCTCGATCTCAACGCACAGTACTTACCCATCCGGACGGAACTTCTCGACGCGGTCACCCGCGTGTGTGACAGCCAGCGATTTATCGGCGGTCCGGAAGTCGAGGGTCTGGAGCGCGAACTGGCGGCCTATTTGGTCACCCCGTATGCCCTCGGCATGTCGTCAGGCACCGATGCCCTGGTGGCCGCGTTGATGGCCCTGAACATCGGCCCGGGCGACGAGGTCATCACACCGACCTATTCGTTCTTTGCCACAGCCGGCTCGGTGGCGCGCCTGGGCGCAACCCCGGTGCTGGTCGACGTCGACCCCGGCACGTTCAACATGGACCCGGCCGCGACCGCGGCCGCGATCACCTCGAAGACCAAGGCGATCATTCCGGTTCACCTGTTCGGGCAGTCGGCGGAACTCGAACCGATTCTGGCCGCGGCTGCGCCACGCAGCATCCCGGTGATCGAAGATGCGGCCCAGGCGATCGGCTGCATGTATCACGGCAAGCCGGTCGGCAGCTGGGGCGCAGTTGGGTGCTTCTCGTTCTTTCCGAGCAAGAACCTCGGCGGGTTTGGCGACGGCGGCCTGGTGACCTCCACCAATGCGGACCTCGCCCATCGCCTGAAGTTGATTCGCAATCACGGCATGGAGCCGAAGTACTACCACCACATGGTGGGCGCCAACTTCCGCCTGGACGCGTTGCAGGCGGCCGTGCTGCGGGTGAAGCTGCCGTACCTGGCGAAGTGGAGCGCGGCGAGGCGTAACAACGCAGTGCGCTACCGCGCCGCGTTTGCCGATGCGGGTCTGTCGCAGGTCGTGCTGCCGGTGGAAGCGCCGGACCGCACGCACATCTACAACCAGTTCGTGATCCGCGTGCCCCGCCGCGACCAGCTGCGTGCGCATCTCGATGCCGCTGGCATTGGTTGCGAGGTTTACTACCCGGTGCCGTTCCACCTGCAGGCGTGCTTCACGGACCTTGGCTACAAAGCCGGCGCGTTCCCCGTTGCCGAAGCAGCGGCGCTCGACTCGCTGGCGCTGCCCATCTACCCCGAACTCACCGAGGCCCAGCAGGCCGCGGTCGTTGAAGCCATCGCACACTTTTACCGCGGATAACTCTTATGGAATTGCTGAAGAAGATTGAAACGAAGCAGGCCACTCTGGGCGTCATCGGGCTGGGCTACGTCGGCCTGCCGCTCGCCGTGGAGTTTGCCCGCGCCGGGTTCCCCGTGGTCGGCTACGACGTGGATGCGCACAAGGTGGCCGAACTCATGGCCGGTCGCAGCTACATCCCGGACGTTCCCTCCGAGCACCTGGCCGAGGTCGTGAAGAGCGGCCGTTTCAAGGCGACGACGGATGCGAAGGCATTGGCCGCGGCTGACATCATCGATATCTGCGTCCCGACTCCGCTGCGCAAGACCAAGGACCCCGACATGACCTACGTCGTGCAGGCGGTCGATGCGGTCGCAGCGGTGCTCAAGAAGGGCCAGCTGATCATCCTGGAATCGACGACCTATCCCGGGACGACCGTGGAAGTGGTCCAGCCGGTGTTGGCCGCCAAGGGCTTCACGCCGGGCGTGGATTTCTACCTGGCGTTCTCGCCCGAGCGCGTTGACCCGGGCAACCCGCATTACCAGACCAAGAACATCCCGAAAGTCGTCGGCGGCATCAACGAAGACAGCACCCGCTGCGCTGTCGCCTTCTACAGCCAGGTGATGGACAAGGTGGTGCCGGTCAGTTCGCCGAGCGTCGCCGAGATGGTCAAGCTGCTCGAGAACACGTTCCGCGCCGTCAACATTGGCCTGGTCAACGAGCTCGCGCTGATGTGCCACCGCATGGGCCTCGACGTGTGGGAAGTGATCGACGCCGCCAAGACCAAGCCCTTCGGCTTCATGCCGTTCTATCCGGGCCCAGGCCTGGGCGGGCACTGCATCCCGATCGACCCGTTCTATCTGTCGTGGAAGGCGCGCCAGTACAACTTCGAGGCACGGTTCATCGAGCTGGCCGGCAGCGTCAACGGCGCCATGCCCGAGTTCGTGGTGCAGCGCATCATCGACGCGCTGAACTCGCAGAAGAAGTCGCTCAACGGCTCGCGCGTGCACATCATCGGCGTGGCCTACAAGCGCGACGTCAACGACCTGCGCGAATCGCCGGCGCTCGAGGTGCTCGAGCTGCTCGCCCACCGCGGCGCCCTCGTCAGCTACACCGACCCCTACGTGGCGGCGTTCAAGCACGCGTCGCTGGATCTGCAGCATGTTGACGAAGCGGTCGCTCACACGGGTGTCGATTGCGGCGTGATCATCACCGACCACAAGGTGTTCGACTACGGCGCCATGGTCGAGCGGTTCCCGTTGCTGGTGGATACGCGGAACGCTCTCAAGGGCGTGGCCGGACCGAAGATCTTCCGTCTGTAGCGCCAGGAGGGCCGCACTTCGGCCTGTTGTGCCAGGAGGGCCGCACTTCGGCCTGTTGTGCCAGGAGGGCGGCACTTTAGTGCCGCCGAGAGATCAATGAAGTTCACTGAATCGCGCATCCCCGGCGCCTGGATCATCGACGTCACGCCGATCCACGACGACCGGGGCCTCTTCGCGATGACGTGGCGGCCCGACGAGTTCATCACGCGCGGCATGGATCCATCGCTGGCGCAGTGCAACCTGGCCTTCAGCATCAAGAAGGGCACGCTGCGCGGCATGCATTTCCAGAACGCGCCCCACGCGCAGGCCAAAATCATTCGCTGCACCCGCGGCGCCCTGCTCGACGTGATTGTCGACCTGCGCCCCGAATCGCCGGCCTATTGCCAGTGGGAAGCCGTGGAACTGACGGCCGACAACCGCCGCATGCTCTACATGCCAGAGGGGATTGCCCACGGCTATTTGACGTTGACCGATGAGGCCGAGGCCTACTACCACGCGTCGACGCCCTGGGAGCCGAAGGCAGAGTCGGGTGTGCGCTGGAACGATCCGGCCTTCGCGATCCAGTGGCCCTCAGCGCCGGTGGTGATCTCGTCCAAAGATGCCAGCTGGCCTGACCACGCTCGCCCCCGCTAGCTAGCTCCCCCCGAGTCGCCGCCGGGCCGCACCGACTGCCGCCGCGAGGGCGACGCCCGCATAGGGAACCAGCAGCGCGTGGATCGGCAGAATCAACCGCTCAGCCTTTGGGTAGACCGCCACGACTGCAATGAACTGCGCCGCCGCGATCAGTCCCGGAAGGAAGACTGCCGGCAGGGGCACGCGAGCGCCCTGGATGGCCAACACCAGGCCGCCCACAGCCAAGACGAAGCCCGCCAGGTAGATCGGCGAATAGCCCCATCCGGGCGCGTAGGGTTCGTAGAAGCCGAGTGCGAACAGCGCCTTCCGCCCCTGATGCAGGGCAAACGCCTTGGGCGCCACGATCGCGTACTCCACGACCTGTGCCGTGTCGTCGCGCAGTCCAAGGCTCTTGTACAGCGAGCCCCGTGCCTGAAGGTCGATCACGACATCCGCCGGCAGCTCGTTACCGCCGAGCAGCGTGACGCCCAATCCGGTGGAGGTCATCACCCACCGTCCGGACACGATCCAGTTCCGGGCGCCGACCAGCGAGAACACCAGTACCGAGGTCAGCGCCAGGACGACGAGTGGCACTCGCCAGCCTGCAGCGGTGCGCCAGCACCGCCAGCAGGCGATCCACACGGCGGGCCAGGCCAGCAGAACCGTCGACCGGGTCATGGCGGCGAGGGCGCCCAGGACTCCTGCGTTGAACGAACCGCGAGTGGAGGGCGAGTGCCCCAGGCGCACCAACACGGCTACCCAGGCCACCAGTAGCGGCACGTAGAGCGCTTCGTTCAGCAGGTCGGCGGCGATGCCCGAATGCTTCCAGACCGCGAAGACGGTTCCGCACGCGAGCGCGCCCAGCCAGGCGTCCTCGCCGCCGATCGCGATCGCGATTTCGATGATCGCCCACACCGTGAATGCGACCAGCAATCGCTGGACGAGCATCACCCCGAACATGCCTTCACCAAACAGCGCGTGAACGGCGGCGAGGAAGTATGGATAGAGCGCCTGGTAGTAAAACGGCTCACCCTGCCCGGCCGGTTGCCCGAAGTTCATCAGCAGACCGTTGAACAGGATGTCGCGCGAGTACCACTCGTAGGTCATGGGGTCGTCGCCGCCGGCCATGACCATCAAGAGTCGCGACCACGGCCAGGCAAAGACCAGCGCTTCAATGGCGACGATGATGGCAAGCAGGGGAAGCAGCCATGACCGCTGCCCCAGTGCCGGCCAGCCCGACCAGCGGGAGAAATGGCGCTTCAGGGCGCGCGTCAGCATCCATCCCAGCCACACGAGGATGAGTCCGTCGGCGACGGTCTTGGCCCATCGCAGGAGCTGTACGGCTGTCAGCTGCCACGGACGCATTCTCTGGGTCACGACCGAGGTCGCATCGAACGGTTGACGGGCATCGCCCCGCACGGTTCCAGTCGAGAACCGGCGAGGGGCACCATATGGCGACGAGAAGGTGGCGTCGATGCGGTGCCATCCCGCCGTGAGGGGCACCACGACGTTGATGGCGCCCACCGTCGGTGTCAGCGACGCGACTTCGGTGCCATCGACGAACAACTGCGCGGTTGATCCCGGTGCCTCGAGATACAGCGTCGTGTCGCCGGCCTCCGTCCACCACTGGCCGCTCCACGCAGCGGCGAACTCGAGCTGTCGCCGCCGTGGTTGGCCGGGTGAATAGAAATTGAATCGGCTGATGTCGTTAACGAAGGCGAGTGGGAATTCTGGTCCGCCGGGAGCGAAGTCCAGGCGCGCGTCAATGCGGGTGAAGCTGGGATCGCGAAACTCGGTGCTGCGCTCGTGCGGCCCCGTGGCGGCGGCGTTGGCGAAGTATTTCGCTCGAAACCCGCCGGTGCCGGGGATTGCCGCTCCTGCGAGGCCGGCAACGATCAGGATTGCCGCGGGGATCCAGCCGCGTCGAGGCGCCTCACTGAACAGCGCCAGCCAGGTCAGCGACAGCAGCGCGACGGCTTCGAGCGGGCCCAGGGGCAGGCCGTGAACCCAGCCACCGCCGTCGTTGGGAACGATGAAATAGGCGATCCAGGCCAGCAGGCTCGCGTGCCTGAACCAGGTTGCGCGAGTCATGAGCGCTGAGGCCGGCGACCACGTAACAGCCAGGATGTGGCCGCCAGCGAAATGGCGAGCATGCCGATACCCGCCCAGAGACCTTCCGGCACGAAGACGAACGTAAACTTCCCGGTCTGGCCAGGGGCCAGCGTCACGCCCGGCATTCGCTCCGGAGGCTGTGTGACGGGCCCGGCCGTGCTGGTCCAGCCCCGTGCATAGTTCTGGTTGAGCGAGATACGCGAGGGCTCAGCGCCCCCGGTGACGGTGAAGTCGATGCGATTAGGTGAAAACGCGATGTCGGTGACGGTCGCGTGGTCGTCCGCGTACACCAGCGGTGACTCCGCATTGGCCGAGTGCTTCAGCTGCAGGGACTCATAGCAGCTGTAGAAGGACCGGTCGTACATCAGGGCCGTGAACATCGGCGAGCCGGCCGTGTAAGCGCTCGACTCGGCGTCGGTAATCAGTTGTGCCGGGCCGCCCAACCATTCGAACGTGACGGCGAGCGGCGGTTGCGTAAACCCGCCGGCCAGCAGTTCGCGGTTGCGCCCGATCAGGTGCGCGGCGGCCGCAATGCATACCAGTGAGATCGCGACTCTCGCTGTCCGCGGGCGAAGCACGTCGAGACTGAGCGATCGCAGGGCCCAGCCGGCAGTCACGGCTCCGCACAGAACGAACGCGATGTTGTAGCGGCTCGGAATCCTGAAACTCGAAAACAACGGCAGGTGGCTTGCCAGCGATGACGGCGCAAACCGGCTGAAGTCGCCGAGCGACCACACGAAGAACACGATCGTCGCGATGGCCAGCGCCAATCCGAGCCAGTAGTCGGCCGCGCGCCGCCTGACGAAGGCCCAGACCACGCTGGCGACAATCAAGAGGGCCGCGACGGGCCCAATGTAGTTGCCGTACTCGTGCCAGCCATGGCGCTGCTCGGGCAGGCGCGTGCGCTTCTTCTGTTCGGGATCCAGGTAAATCCCCGCGGCCATCTCCAGCGTGGTGAGGTCCGGACGCTCAATGGGCGGACGCGTGTCCCAGAACTGCTCGCTGCTGACGAACGACACCACCGGAATGAGCTTCGGCGCGGAATAGGCGAGGCCCGCGACGCAGCAGGCGACCCCAAAGACCAGCGGTCGCCACTGCCGCAAGACCGCGGCCGACACCACGGCCAGGAGTCCAACTGCGGCGATGGCCATCGGCAGGATGTGGGTGCCGCCGTTGTAGACCATCATCGCGATCGGGATGGCCGCCAACAGTGACCCACGCACGGTCCCGGTTTGCACCGAACGCACGAAAAAGTACACGACGAACGGAAGGTAGAACGCCGGCAGGAACACGCTGTGCCCGACCAGCAGGTGAATGGCCGGACCGCCCGAGGCCGTGAACACCGTGGCCAGGAAGAAGATCAGCGGCAGCGAACGCAAGCCGACCACCCGCGACAGCAGCAAGTGCATGCCGACGAAGCCCATCCAATAGTGCAGCAGGATGTTGACCTTCATCGCGAGCGCCAGCGGCATGAACGCCGTCAGCGGATACACCGGGCTGAGCAGCGCGATCTGCGGGTTCTGCCACAGCACGTTGCCGCCGCAGTACCACGGATTCCAGAACGGCATTTGCCCGTACTCGACGACGTTCTTCAGCACGGCACCGTAGTAGAACAGGTGCTGATCCCAGTCGTTGACGCCGAGGGCGGCGGGCTGTGCGAAGAGCGGTGAGCAGAAGACGTAGCTGGCGACGCCGTACAATGCGACGACCGCGAGGCGCGACCAGCCCAGGTGCATCAGGATCCGACGACGCCCTGCAGGGGGCTGCTCGCGGTGGCGTACGACTTTCGAGCAATGCGGCCGGCCAGGTAGGCGAGACGTCCGGCTTCGACCGCGAGCCTCATGGCGCGCGCCATCATCACCGGGTCGGTCGCGCCGGCAATGGCGGTATTCATCAGCACCCCGTCCGCGCCCAGTTCCATGGCCACTGCGGCGTCAGACGCCGTACCCACGCCCGCATCCACGATGACCGGGACCTTGGCCTGTTCGCGAATGATGCGGATGTTGTTCGGGTTCTGAATCCCCAGGCCTGACCCGATCGGCGCGCCGAGCGGCATCACCGCGGCGGCGCCGGCCTCGGCCAGCTTGCGGCACATCACTGGATCATCGTTGGTGTAGGGCAACACGATGAAGCCCTCCTTGACCAGCACCCGCGTGGCCTCGAGCAGTCCTTCGTTGTCGGGGAACAGCGTCTGCTCGTCGCCGATCACCTCGAGCTTCACCCAGTTCGACATGCCCGCTTCGCGGCCGAGCCGCGCCGTGCGAATGGCGTCTTCGGCGGTGTAGCAGGCAGCGGTGTTGGGAAGCAGGAAGATCTTGGCCGTGTCGATGTAATCGAGCAGCGACTCGGTCTTGCGCGAGATATCGACCCGGCGCACGGCGACCGTTACCATGTCCGCCCCCGACGCCTGGTGGGCGGCCTTCATGATGGCGTGCGACGGGTACTTTCCGGTGCCCACGATCAGGCGCGAGCGAAACGTGCGTCCCGCAATGATCAAATCAGACATGCCAAGTTCTCACCCAAAAATTCGCTCGCGGAAGCACCGAAACACGGAAACCATAATCCTTAAGCTTGGCTTCGGTGTTTCTGTGGTTCCGTGTGTGCATTAGCCTCCGCCGACGAAATTGACGATCTCGACTTCATCGCCATCGCCGACGATAGCCGAGTCGTAAGCGGTCTTCTTGACGACGGCGAGGTTGTGTTCGACGGCGACGCGGCGCGGATCGATGTCCAGGGTGGCGAGCAGGGCGGTCACGCTCAGCGGCTGGGGAATCTCGTGCGGATCGCCGTTCAACTTAATGGTCATAGGTTGGTGCCAGGGCCCGTCCAAGCCCGATCGTACCATAGCTGATCACATATAATTGAGAGTTGGAAATGGCACCAACCACCGCACCTGAAACCGTCCTCGGAATCCCCGGATTCACCTTCGCTGACCTGCACCAACCCAGCCGCCTGCGCGACCTGCACGACCGGTTTGTCGAGACCGTCAGGACGTCCGAACCGGAGCTGTGGACGCAGTGGGAGCAGTACCGGGAGGTGCCCGACTCGCTGGGCGCGGTCACTCGCAGCATCCTCGTCGTGGCCATGGCGCCGCATGTGAGCCGGTTCCTCGCGCGCCTGTTCGGAGTGGGAACCGAGGCTGACGCGCTGATCGCGGCGACGCGCGCCTACGACGTCCTGTTCCGATTCAAGATCGACTTCGTCCGCCGCCGTGCCCTGCCGCTCCTGAAGGGTGGCGCCCACGTCACCGCAACCGCGGAGGATCACGCCACCGTCGAGGCCGGGGCTAAAGCCCCGGCCCTCCGACTGGAGGGCGACGGCTTTAGCCGTCGCCAGGCGGGGGCTGAAGCCCCCGCCCTCCAGGAAATGGCGCTCGCCATATACGGTTGCTCGCTCCTCGATCGCGAAGAGTCGCTCAAGGCCAACGGTTCCGACGCCGACAAGGCCGCGGTGGCGGCCGAGATCGAATCACTCAAGCGATGGTGCGCCGCGCACGTTCACAGCCCCGATTACCGCGGCTGGGTCGTGTTCCGCTTTCCCGAGAACCTCGACTACGACCACCTGGTCCAGATCCAGCGGCCCGATGCGAAGTTGCCCGAGCAGGTCGTCGGTCCCGGCGAGAAGCTGCGCCGGCGCCAGGGCTTTGCACTGACCGACCCGCGCTTCACGCAGCGCGAAACGCTGAGCGAGATCCACTACTGCGTGCTGTGCCACGAACGCGACAAGGACACCTGCTCGAAGGGCATTCGCGACAAGGAGGGCAAGGCCGCCAACAACCCGCTTGGCATTCCGATGCCGGGGTGCCCGCTCGACGAGAAGATTTCCGAGATGCACACGCTGCGCAAGCGTGGCGACGCCATTGGCGCGCTGGCGATCGTGACCGTGGACAACCCCATGGTCCCCGGCACCGGCCACCGCATCTGCAACGATTGCATGAAGGCCTGCATCTACCAGAAGCAGGAGCCGGTCAACGTTCCGCAGATCGAGACCGGCGTGGTCACCGACGTGCTGAACCTGCCGTGGGGCGTTGAGATCTACGGCCTGCTCACGCGGTGGAACCCACTCAATACGAAGCGCCCGTATGCGCTGCCCTACAACGGCAAGAACGTGCTGGTCGTCGGCCTTGGCCCGGCCGGCTACACGCTGTCGCATTACCTGCTGAACGAGGGTTTCGGCGTGGTGGCGATCGACGGGCTCAAGATCGAACCGCTGCCCGAAGAGATTGTTGGCGGCGATGGCCGTCCGCCGCGGCCGATCGAGAGCTGGAGCGAGATTTACCGCCCGCTCGACGAGCGCGTGCTCGAAGGCTTCGGCGGCGTGTCGGAGTACGGCATTACCGTCAGGTGGGACAAGAATTTCCTCACGCTGATCCACTTGACGCTGGCGCGGCGCGGCAAGCTGAAGATCTACGGCGGCGTCCGATTCGGCGGCGCGCTGCCGATCGAGGAAGCGTGGGCTGCCGGCATTCACCACGTGGCCATTGCGGCCGGCGCCGGGCGGCCGACGATCATCGACATCAAGAACAACCTGATCCGGGGTATCCGCAAGGCCAGCGACTTCCTGATGGCGCTGCAGCTGACCGGCGCGTTCAAGCGCGACGCCCTGTCGAACCTGCAGGCGCGCCTGCCGGCAATTGTGATTGGCGGCGGCCTCACCGGTGTCGATACCGCGACCGAGCTGATGGCGTACTACCCGATCCAGGTCGAGAAGACGCTGGACCGCTACGAGGCGCTCGTGCGCGACCTGGGCGAGGCCCGCGTGCGCGGGATCATGGATTTGGAGGAGCAGGGCATTCTCGACGAGTTCCTCGGACATGGCCGGGCCGTGCGCGCCGAGCGTGCGCGGGCGAAGGCAGCCGACGAGTCGCCCAACTTTATCGACCTGATCAACGCGTGGGGCGGCGTGACGCTGGCCTACCGCAAGCGCCTGCAGGACGCGCCGGCCTACCGGCTCAATCACGAAGAGGTCACGCTCGCGCTGCAGGAAGGCATTTCGGTCACCGAGAACATGAACCCGGTCGAGGCCGTCCCCGACGAGTTCGGCCATGTCAAGGCGATGGTCTTCACCCGCGCCGACGGGTCGTCGATCGAATTGCCAGCCCGCACGGTGCTGGTGGCGGCCGGCACGGTGCCGAACATCACCTACGAGAAAGAACACCCGGGTTCTTTCAGCCTCGACGGCAAGCAGAAGTTCTTCCAAGGTTTCCGCGCCACTCCCGTGGAGGGCGATGGCTTTAGCCGTCGCCGCTTCCGCCTCGAACCGGATTCCAACGGCTTCTTCACCTCCCACGACACCGACGGCCGGTTCGTCACCTACTACGGCGACAACCATCCTCGCTACAACGGCAACGTCGTCAAGGCGATGGCATCGGGCAAGCATGGCTACCCGCACGTGGTGGCACTCTTTGCCGACGAGCTCGCGAAGCTCAACCCGGCCGACCAGCCGGCGCGCGAGTCGGCGTGGCAGGCGATGGTCGCTCACTTCGACGACCAGCTGCTTGCCAGGGTGGAGCGGGTCGTGCGGCTGACGCCGACCATCATCGAGGTGATCGTGCGCGCCCCGGCGGCGGCCCGGCACTTCGGCCCCGGCCAGTTCTATCGCCTCCAGAACTTCGAACGGCTCAGCCCGCAGGTGCGGCTCAACGATCACGTGGCGTCGATGTTGATGGAGGGCATTGCCCTCACCGGTGCCTGGGTTGATCGCGAGAAGGGCCTGCTGTCGCTGATCACGCTCGAGATGGGCGTGTCGAGCCGGCTGTGCGCGTACCTCAAGCCGGGCGAGCCGGTGGTGGTGATGGGACCCACCGGGACGCCCACCGAGATTGCCGAGAACTCGGCGGTGCTGCTGGCCGGCGGCGGCCTGGGCAACGCCGTGCTGTTCTCGATTGCCAGGGCGCTCAAGGCCCAGGGCAACAAGGTCATCTACTTTGCCGGCTACCGGAATGGCGCCGACCTGTTCAAGCGCGAGGACATCGAGGCGGCCACCGACCAGGTGATCTGGGCCACCGATGCAGGCACGGCGATCGAACCGCACCGGCCGCAGGACGCGCATTTCCGCGGCAACATCGTCGAGGCGATGGTGGCCTATGCCGAGGGCCGGCTGGGTGCGCAGGCCGTGTCGCTCCAGGACGTCACGCGCATCATCGCGATCGGCTCGGATCGCATGATGAACGGTGTCCGCATCGCCCGTCACGGCGTCTTGCAGCCGTACCTCGACCCGAAGCACGTCGGCATCGGCAGCATCAATTCACCGATGCAGTGCATGATGAAGGAAGTGTGCGCGCAGTGCCTGCAGCGCCACGTCGATCCCGAGACCGGCCGCGAAGAGTTCATCTTCTCGTGCTACAACCAGGACCAGGAGCTGGATCGCGTCGACTTCGACAACCTGCGAGCACGGCTCCGCCAGAACAGCGTCCAGGAGAAGATCTCGAACTTGTGGTTCGAGCACGTGCTGGATCAGGCTGAATCAGAGCTCGTTCACGTATAAGCTGTTCGCGTGCTGGCGCCAGGAACGCGGATCGACGACCGCTACGAGATCATCGACGTCCTTGGCTCCGGTGGCATGGGCCATGTCTACCGGGCCCGCCGCCTCCGGCTCGGTGACGAGGTCGCGATCAAGGTGATGCAGGCGGCGCACGATTCACCGCCGGACTTGCGCGAGCGCTTCCTGCGCGAAAGCCGCGCCTGCGCCCAGCTGCGCCATCCCAACATCGTCGGCATTCTCGATTTCGATTTCGACGCGGCGAACCAGCCGTACATGGTAATGGAGCTGCTGAGCGGCCCGAGCCTGCGCGAGGAGATCGATCTCGAGGCGCCCATGCCGCCGGCCCGCGTGGCGGCGATCCTGGCGCCGGTGGCGGCGGCCCTGCAGCTGGCCCACGACCGCGGCATCACCCATCGCGACCTCAAGCCCGCCAACATCGTCGTTCACCGCTACGAGTCGGGCGAGCGGGTCTACAAGGTGATCGATTTCGGCCTGGCCGCCATGAAGGCGGCCAGCGACGAGACCCGCCTCACCAACCCCGCCTTCTTCCTCGGTACGCTGGCATACGCGGCGCCTGAGCAGATGCGCGGCGAGACGGTGACGGCGGCGACCGATATCTACGCGCTGGGCGTCATCGCGTACGAGATGCTGACCGGCGGCCGGCCGTTTGACGCCGGCAATCACGCGACCCTGATTCAGCAGGCGCTGACGGCGAATCCCGTCAGCCCGGCGACGCGCCAGGCGGGCCTGCCGGTGGCCGTGGACGAGGCCGTCATGCGCGCCCTCGACAAGGATCCGCTCGGGCGGTGGGGCAGCGTCGCCGATTTCGTGAACGCCTTGCGGGTTGCCGCCGGCGCGGCCGCTCCGGACCGCTCCGAATCTGGCGGCGGCCTGCTCGCGCGCTACGAGTTGGGCCAACTCGTGGGCCGTGGCCGGCTCGGCAGCCTCGTCTACCGTGGCACTCACCGGGCCCTGGGCATTGCGGTAGCCATCCGCATCCTGAAACGCGACGAGCAACCGCATTGGGAGGCGGTGCGGGCGCGGTTTCTGCTCGAGGCACGCACGCAGCAGGTGCCGCATCCGAACCTCCTGCAGGTTCGCGATTTTGGAGAGGACGATCAGAACGTGTTCCTGGTCACCGAATGGGTGGAGGGTCCCAGCCTGCGGCAGGCATTGGCCGAGAGCGGCGCCTTCCCGTGGCCGCGCGCATCGGCGCTGCTGGCCCAGGCGCTCGATGCCGTGCCCGCGCTCCATCGCAGCGGTGGATTCATTTGCGGCGTGAACCCCGACATGGTGCGCATTAGGGCTGGTGGGGCGGGTAGGGCTGGTGGGGCTGGTGGGGCGGGTGGGGAACAGATCGTCGTTTCTTCTGCCGGCATCCGTTCCGTCCAGGATGTGCTCGCCACCATGCGTGAGCAGGAGCTGCGCGGCCAGGAGGCCAGCGAACACGAGCTGCCTTATGTCGCGCCCGAAGTGCTGATGGGCGGTGCCCCCAATGCGCGCGCCGATGTCTTCACAATTGGTGTGCTCGCTTACGAAATGGTTACTGGCCGCCAGCCATTCCAGGCTCGCTCGGTACCGGAGCTACTGGGCCAGATGCTGCAGTCGAAGCCCGAGGCGCCGACGGGTCTGGCCCCTGGTGTTCCCGTCGGCGTGAGTGACGCCATCCTCAGGGCCATCAACGGCAACCCGGCCGCGCGCTTTGAATCGGCCGAGTCGTTCGCCCGCGCGCTGGAATGACCGCGCCCGCCATGTCTCGCCCAGTGCTCGCGGTCGCCGCGCTCAGCCTGCTGGCGTGGGTCTACGGCGCCGGCCTCGACCGCTCGCCTGTCTATCTCGTGCACGACGAAGTGGTCTACGCCATCAACGCGAATGCGATTGCCAGCACCCTCCGCGACATCAACGGCCAGTTCCTGCCACTTTCAATCCACGTGTCGGGGGGATTCTTCGCCACGCCAGTCAACATCTACCTGACCGCGCTGTTTCTGAAGGTGCTGCCGCTGACGGAGGTCACGGTCCGTCTGCCGAGCGTGGTTGTCGGCCTCCTCAATATCGGCCTGCTGTTCTTGATCGCGCGGCGCGTGTTCGCCAGCCTGTGGCTGGCGGTATTGGCGGCGGGCGTATTGGCTTTCACGCCGGCCCATTTCATCCACAGCCGGATGGGGACCGACCACGAATACGCCGTCACGGCGGTGCTCGCTTGGGCGCTGTGCGTGATTGGTCATGACGTCCTGTCGACCCGCCGGCTGCTGGTGGCCGGGGCCATCCTCGGCGCGGGTGTTTACACCTACCTTGGCGCGGTGATCACGATGCCCGCCTGCGTGGCGATCACGTGGGTTCTGCTGTGGTGGAGAGGCACCCGCACCTGGAGGCCGTTTGCGGCCGTCGCCGGCGGCTTCGCGATCGTGCTGGTGCCGTTTGTGGCCTGGCACCTGCTGCACCCGCTGCAGTACCTCGGCCAGATGAAGATGTATTCCCTTGGCCAGGCGCCTTCGACCGAGCCGGTCGTGCTGGCCGATCGGGTGGCCGCCTACTGGAACTACTTCAACCCGTCATTCCTGTTCTTCGCCGGTGATACCAGCTTAATCAACGGCACTCGCTACACCGGCGTGTTCCTGCTCCCGGTGCTGTTTCTGTTTTCCGCCGGACTCGTTCGATTGTTTAGAACCGCCGGCTCGCCGGCCACTCTGTTGATAGCGCTGTGCCTGCTGGCCTCACCGCTGGCCGCCGCGGTGGTCGGTGAGGCCTACCGCATCAACCGCGCACTGATGCTTCTGCCGTTCGTCGCGCTGGTCGCGGCGATGGGGATTGACGTCCTGTGGACCGCCGGGTCGCGCGGCGGCCGCGTGACCGTCGTGTTA
Source organism: Acidobacteriota bacterium (assembly GCA_030697165.1). Lineage (NCBI taxonomy): Bacteria > Pseudomonadati > Acidobacteriota > Acidobacteriota bacterium. Next base: position 22,691 of record JAUYQQ010000001.1, on the reverse strand, counting down.
TTGCTGGCCCTGATGCCGCTGCAGTTCGCCGGGTTCTACCGCGACTACTTCGGCGACTACCGGGTTCGGTCGGCTAAGTGGCTGGAATACAACATCGGCGGTGGGCTGGAGGAGATCATCCGGCGGCAGCCGGCTGTCTCGGTGCCGGTCTACATCGCAGATAATGTCCAGTGGGCGTCCTACTACTGGCAGTTCTACCTTGCTAAGCATGGCCGGCTTGATCTCCATCGCCACACCGCGTTCGTCGACGTGTCATCGCTCGACGTCAACAGCATTCCTTCCGGCGGCCTCCTGTTCTGCCGTGTCGCCGATGAAGGCGCACTCCTGGCTGCGGGCATGACGCGCGTGGCCGCCATTCCTGAGCCCGCCGGCGTGCCGTGGTTCAGCGTACTGCGCAGATGATTGGCGATCGCCTGGAGGCCTGGCTGGTCAGCCCGCGGTTGCCGATGGTGGCCTCGCTCGTCTCACTCGTGCTTGGCCTCATCTTCGTCTTCGTGTGGGCGCCTCACCCGTGGGGCTGGTTTGGCATCGATCAGTACCACCAGATTGCGGTCGATCTCGCCAGCGGCCAGCCGTTTCCTACCCTCAATGTGCCCTGGGGCTATGGCTACTTTCTGGCGCTGTTCTACTGGGTGTTCGGCCCGACGCCGGCGCCGGCGCTGGTCGCCCAGGTGGTCCTCAACGCGCTGATTCCCCTGATCGTCTACCGAATTGCGTGCCGGGAATTCGACAGGCGGGTAGCGGCATTGGCCACCTGCCTGGTTGCAGGGTTGTCGTTCAACACCGTCTACGCCTCAACCGAGGCGTCCGATTCAGTGTGTACGTTCCTGTTCATGCTGATGCTGTGGACCTTTGTCGAGGCACGCGTCAGTGGCCGCTGGACGATGTTCGCCGTGACGGGGGTGGTGCTGGGACTGGCTGCGCAGTTCCGGCCCAATCTCCTGGTGCTGCCTGCGGTACTGGCGGTGTTTCATGCTGTCAGCCGACGCTTCTCGTGGCGATCGATCGGGCAGGGGGTGCTGCTGGGAGTGATGACCGCCGTGATGCTGGCGCCATGGGTCTGGCGTAACTACCGGCTGGCTGGCGAGTTCATTCCGACGAGCACACACGGGGGCGTCCAGCTTTGGTACGGGTCGCTCGAGACCGGACCGTACCTGACCAGCCGGGCGCACAATCCCCGCCGGCTGTTCGAGACGCCGGCATTCGACTACACCAGCTTGTCGCAGCGGCCGGTGCTGTTCGACGTGTCGATGACTTGTCCGCCGGGCCGGCCCACTGCCGTGACCCTGGTGTATCGCGTCGACGCCAACGGCGCCGAGCAACGGGTCAGCCTGACGGAAGACGCGAACCGGCATTGGCGCGGAGAAGTGCCGGCCTTCGGAAGGGCCGGCCGCTTGTACTACTGGCTCGAGGCGCTCTGGCCGGCCGAGGCGGTTGACCCTCCACTGCGGTCGTCGCCGCCGGGCGGCGCTGCGGACCCGTTTGTGTATTTCGTCAGCGGTGATCACGTGGCCGACCTCGATGCTGACGGAGCGTTGTGGGACGTCTTCGATGTGACCCGGCTGCTTCGCCACGTGGCATGGCGCGAGCCGGTTCCGCCAGCGCCGTTGCTCGATCGCAACGGCGACGGCCAGGTCACCGAGCCTGACTTGCGCAGCCTCCTGCAACTCATGCTCACACACCTCGACCGGGACCACCCGCCGGTGGACCGGTTGTCGAGCGTGCAGGTCTCAGACGGTGACGTCCGAGCCGTCTTTGTCGACGGCACCGAACTGGTGGTGCCGCGGAACTGGAACGGCCGTCTGACCGATTTGCATTTCGACGATGGGGTGTCGTCGGCGCTGCTCAGCGTCCGTCGACGCGTGGCGCAGCAGCCCGCGCCGCTCCTGCCCTTGACCGAACGCTGCCTCGCGCCTGGCGAGACCGCCATCAATAAGCCCTTCTATCGCGTCCAGCCACATGAGATGCGCCGCTACACCGCGCTCGCCCTCGACAATGTTCGCCGCGACCCCCTCGCGTATGCCGGAAGTGTCGTCTACCGCAGCGTGCGCCTGTTTGTGATCATGGGCAGCGAAGATCAGGGCACGGCGCACCAGTTCGACAATAGCCGCCTGGTGTATTTCCTGGGCACGGTTGTCTCGGGCGCATTCTTCATGTTGTTCCTGGCGGGAGCGTGGATCGGGTGGCGCCGTGGCTACGCCGTGGCGTTGCCGCTATCGGTGATCGCGACGCTGCCGGCGAGTATTGCTTTCGTGCTGATCAACATGCGCTACACGATCACCGTGCAGCCACTGATCCTGACGTTTGTCGCGGTGTCGCTGCTGGCGCTGTGGGACACTTTGCGGCCTGGCAGGGCGCGGATGCCCAAGCGATGAAGCGCCTGGGGTTGTACCTGGGCGTCCTGTTTCTGAGCGCCGCGGCCGCGGCCCTCTACACCACGAGGCTCGGCTTCGCGCCGATCTACCTGACTCACGACGAGGTCAACTTCTCACTGCAAGCGGCGTCGGTGGCTGACACCGGACGTGACCTGAATGGCCGGCTGCTGCCCGTCTACTTCTCCGAACCCGCGTTCACGGCTGGGCGCGACCCGATGATGATCTACGCGACGGCGCTCGTCCTGCAGGTGCTGCCGCTGTCGGAGTCCGCCGTCCGGTTGCCGACGGCGCTCGTCGGCATCGTCAACATCCTGCTGGTCGTATGGCTGGCACAGCTGCTGTTCCGCGATGCGCGGCTGTCCCTCGCGGCCGGTGTGATGCTGGCACTCTCGCCGGGCCACTTCATTCACAGCCGGTTGGCCCTGAGCGTGCTGTACCCGGTGCCCTTCGTCATTGCCTGGCTGATCGCCATGCGTCGAGTTGGCGACCCGGCCAGCCAACGGATGCTGTTTGTTGGTGGGGTGTTCCTGGGGCTGGGGATCTACGGCTATCTCGCCAGCATGGTGATGATGCCGGTCTACCTGCTGCTTACCGCGCTGGTGCTGGCAGAGCGGCGTCAGCTCAAGCTGATTGGCTGGGCCGCCGCCGGGTTCGCGGTCGTTCTCGTCCCGGTGGTGCTCTGGACCATCGCGCATCCGGAGCGCTTTGACGATCTGATGCGCGCGTATCGGCCTGGAGACGTGACCGGCGAGTCCACGTTGACCGACGCCGCGCGCGTGATGTCGGCGGGCAGCTGGCGCAGCAAGTTGAGTGAGTGGTGGCTATATTTCGACCCGGCCTACCTGTTTTTGTCAGGCGACTCCAGCCTAACCAACTCGACACGCCAGGCGGGTCTCTTCCCCCTGGCGATGGCCGTGTTCCTGCCGATCGGCGTCTGGCGCCTGTCCCGTACGCGCGGATTTGAGCGCCTGCTTCTCGTCGGCTTGATCACTGCGCCGCTGGCCGTCGTGTTGACCGGCGTCCTGCACCTGCACCGCTATCGTGGCATGTTCGTGCTGCCGTTCGGCGTGGTGGTGGCCACCTATGGCCTCTCGGTGATGTGGGCCTCGCCGCGCCGGGTGTGGCGTCTGGCGGCCACCGCGCTGTTGTTGACCATCCCCATTCAGTTTGCCGGCTTCTATCGCGACTACATGGGCTCCTACCGGGAGCGCACGAGTGAGTGGTACGGCGGCAACCTTCGTGCTGCCTTGCTGGAAGTGATGCGGCACCCGCCGGTGAGTGGGGCAACCTACGTCAGCCGCGGCATCCCGTACGCCGACGTCTATTGGCGCTTCTATGCGCAAACCACCTTGGGGGCGCCGGCCAGCCCCGAGCTCCTGGATCCTGAGATAGCCGAGACCCGCTCGTTCGCGGCCGGAGCGAAGGCGATCACGGCGGTCGATGAGCCGCTCGCGGCGGTGCTCGACCGCACCGGATGGCGTCGAGAGACTGTGGTTACTGAGCCGGGGGGGCGTCCGGCGTTCGTGGTGTTCCAGAAGCTATGACGCAGGGCCGGTGTCTTCTTTGTTTGACTTCCGCCGCGAACTGTTTCATCGTGAACGCGATCGATGCCTGAACTGCCATTCGATCCGCCGAACGCACCACCGCTTCGCGGCGAGACCGTTGTCTTCAGCGGCAAGCTCTGGTCGTTCGGCCGCAAGGAAGCGCGGGCGCTGGTCGAAGAGCTTGGTGGCGCGACGGACGAGGAAGTGACGGTGCGCACCACGCTGCTGGTAGTCGGTGCGGCGAGCTATCCCGACGGTGCCCCTGACCTCTCGGTTCTTCTCGACCACTCCAGTACGCAGAGCCAGAAGTTGCGCCGCGTGGCCCAGATCAATGCCGACACACCGGGCCGCATTCGCGTGCTCAGCGAAGACGAGTTCTGCCGCCTGGCCGGCCAGCCGGCCGTCGCTGAACGCCGGACTCAGCATTACGGCCAGAAAGACGTGCTCGCCATGTACCCGGCGTTGCGCCTCGATCACCTGCGCTACATGGAGAAGTGCGGCCTGATCAAGCCGGCGTTCAAGAACAACGCCGACACCTTTTTCGGGTTTGGCGATCTCACAACGCTGCGCCAAATGGCCGGTGAGCTTCAGCAAGGCACCGCCTTCCGCGCCGCCCTGCGTAGTCTTCAGGCGTCGCGCGTCGGTCAACTGGCGTTCGATTTCCGTCTTGATGCCCAGCCGGCAAGAATCATCGACCTGAGATCTCGAACCGGCATCCCGCCGAAGCGGCCTACGTCCGCGGAGGCGGACACCCCAGGCACCCTAGGCGGCGTTAGAGATTTGTCCAGCGCCGAACAGTATTTCTTGATGGGTTCTTTGTTAGACGATGGCACGCCGGAACGCGTAGACGAGGCGGTAAAGGCCTATCGCCGCGCGCTCGAGGAGGAGCCCGACCTCGTGGCCGCCCTCATCAACCTGGCCAACATCCGCTACTCGCGCGATGAGCTGGCCGAGGCGCAGGCCCTGTACGAACGGGCGATCGTGCTCGACCCCTCGTACTTCGAGGCGCACTTCAACCTCGGCAACATCCACCACGACCACGCCCACTACGGCGAGGCCGAGGTCTCGTACCGCCAGGCCCTGGCCTTGAATAACAGCTACGCCGACGCGCACTTCTACTTGGCGGTCACGCTCGAGAAGATGGGGCGTTCCGTGGACGCCCGCGCCCACTGGCGCGCCTACGAGCGCCTGGCGCCGCAAGGCGAGTGGGTGGAGTTGGCGAAAGAATTTTCCGACTAGCCCTGCCGCGGCCGGAGGATGACGGTGGGCTGATGATCCGTGCGCCCCGCCAGAGCGGCGACCCGCGTGGCCAGCGCCGGCGGCAGCTCGCCGGCGGTTTCCAGCACAACTTCGTCCACGCCGCATTCGGCCAGCCAGTCAGTGGCTTCGTCGCTCCAGAACAAGCCATCGGAGAGCAGGGCCACGTGAGGCGACCCCGCTCGCTTGGCATGCTGGAGCATATAGAACAGGCGATACGCAGAAATCTGGTTCGCTCCGCCGAAGTAATGCAGTTCCAAGCGCTGGTTGGCGGCCACCGCCTGTGACACCAGCCGCTTCCACTGGAGCATCTCAGCCTGGCTGTCGGGCGACGGCGCCAGGGATCGAGCGACCATCGTGATGGGTTCGCTCATGACGTGCGAACCTCGCCCGCCTTGAAGTGTTCGGCGCCACCGGCAACCTGCCAGTCCAGGCAGTCATGGCAAGGCGACGGGAGGTCCGAGAATCGGTGCGCCAGGTGCTGTTCTTCGAGGCGACGGTGCGGTCCCGTCCAGATCTCGTGGATGCTGCTCCCGGTGACGTTGCCGGCCACGAATCGGCCTTCGTAATCGACGGCACAGGCGACCACGTCGCCATTCCAGTGAATTGCGCAGGTGCGAAGGGCCCACGGACAGGCAATGCGGTGCATCTGCGGGTCGAGATTGTCCGCGCCGACCGTGCCACCCCAGCTGAGCTTCTCTCGAATTTTCACGTCCGCGCCGCGTGCCAGCCAATACTCGCGGAACTGATCCACTTCGTGCTCGTTGACGTCCATGATCGAATATTGGACCTCGACGCGCGTGGTCGCGCCGCGCCTGGCCTTGATCTCGAGCAGTCGCTCGACGTTCGCAAACACCTCGTCACGGTTCGCGCCGACGCGAACGCTCTCGAAGACCGCTGGGGAGAAACCGTCGAGACTGAACATCACCAGGTCGAGGCCCGACTCGATCACCCATTCCGCCACTTCGCCCGTAAAGCGGGTGCCGTTGGTATTGAGCACGAGGTTGGTGAGGCCACGCCCTTTGGCATACTGCAGCATGTAGAACAGGCGATAGTCGAGCAGGAACGCTTCGCCGTAGAACGTCGGCCACACTTCGGTGTGCGGCGCGCGCTCGGCGATCTCGTCAACGATCTGCCGGTACAGCGCCATTGGCATGTGACCAACCGGTCGGGTCATGGTGTCGTGGCGGCAATGGGCGCACGTGAGATTGCATGCGGCCGTAGTCTCGATGATGACTTGAGGTGGAAAGTCGTGGTGAGTCTGGCGGGACTCAAGGTCTATGAGGAAGGCGCTCTTAGCGGACGGGTCACCCTTATAGATAGGGCTCATTTACACTCCCTCTCGTCACAATACTCCTGTCGTCCAGAGATCGCACGCCTCAACGAGGCCGTTACAAGATTTTACGATTCGCTGCCTTTGCCCCGGAGGCGCTCGTTAGTAACGAAAGCGCCAGTCGTCCTGCGGCTGTCCTGGCTGGCCTTGCGGCTGTTGCTCTTCACGCTTCCGCGGCGTCCGCTTTGCCTTGTAGAGCGCGCAATCCGCACACCACGAATCCGCGCTGAACCCTTCCTTGCCGGCCATCGGCAGCACGTCACGGTGCGTGCAGTGGTCGGGCAGGCCGTCTTCGGCCGGCTTGCGCCAGCGGCACGACAGGAAGCGCGCGACGGCGGCCGAGTTAACGGGCCCGGAATCCAATGGCAGCCTCCACAGCGCTCCAGTTGCGCTGTTCGTTCGGCGACACGAGGGTCACGGCGTGGCCCGATGCGCCAGAGCGCCCGGTGCGCCCCACGCGATGCACGTAGGTGTCGGGCGAGTCGGGCACTTCGAAGTTGATGACGTGCGCGATGCCCTCGATGTCGAGGCCGCGCGCGGCGATGTCGGTGGCCACCAGCACGGGATGCTTGCCGGAGCGGAACCCTTCGACCGCCGAGTTGCGTTCTTGCTGCGTACGATCCGCGTGCAGCGCTGCGGCGCGAATGCCTTTCGCGACCAGCGAGCGCGTGAGCCGATCGGCGCCGATCTTGGTCCGCACGAACACCAGCACGGGGCCGTCAACCTCGCGCTTGGCGAAGTTGGCCAGCCAGTCGGTCTTGGCGCCGCTTTCGACCTGCACCATCTGGTGATCGATCGTCCGTGCCGCACCGCCCTGCTTGCCCACCTGCACGTACTTCGGCGAGCGCAGCATCTCTTTCGCCATCCGCTGGATCTCGCCCGGCAGCGTCGCCGAGAAGAGCAGCGTCTGCCGGTCGGGAGGAAGCGCCGACATGATCTTCTGGACGTCGGGCCAGAAGCCCATGTCCATCATCCGGTCCGCCTCATCCAGCACCAGGAACTGCACCCGCACCAGGTCGGTATTGCTGTGGCGCATGTGGTCCATCAGCCGTCCGGGCGTGGCGACGATGATGTCGACCCCGGCCTGCAGCGCGCGTTCCTGCGGACCCATTTCGACGCCGCCGAACACCGGCGCGGTGGTCACCGGCGTGTGGTACGTCAGGCCGACCAGCGAGTCTTCAATCTGGACCGCGAGTTCGCGGGTCGGCGCCAGGATCAGGGCGCGGGTAAAGGCCTCGCGCGCCGGGTCGCCGTAGCCGGGCTGTTCGGTCAGCAGCAGTTCGAGTATCGGCGCCGCGAACGCCAGCGTCTTGCCGGTGCCGGTCTCGGCGCACGCGATCACATCGTCGCCATCAAGCGCCAGCGGGATCACCGCGCCCTGGACGGGCCGGGTGCCTTCGAAGCCGAGGGAGCGGAAACCGGCCTCGAGCCGGGGATCGAACCCCAACTCGTCGAACGGAGTCGGCGGCGCATCGGCGTCGACGATGATCCACGGCAGGTCGGGCAGTGGGGCGGCAGGGCGGAAGCTCGGTGCACTGGAGGAGCCGCGGCGTCCGCCGCGGCCGCCACCACCACCAGACCGGCGCCGGCCGGGTCTTCGGGATGAAGTGGAATTTGAATTCAAGACTTCTCGAACTTGCGCCCTAGCGGGCGCGGAAGGTGATGATGCCGCGTTGAGGGTCGTAAGGGGAGATGCCAACCGTCACCCGGTCGCCAGGAACCACCTTGATGCGGAAACGCCGCATCCGTCCGCTCAGCTGCGCCAGCACTTCGTGTCCGGCATCCACCTGCACTCGGTAGAGGCCACCGCTATGCACGGCGACGACCGTGCCTTGCATGTCTATCAGATCGTCTTTGCTCATTCAGGTCCAGTAATCGGCTCCGCGGTCGGGAACAGTCCCAACCCACGGATTGTGTCATGCGCCGCCCTTGATAGGCAAATCGCGTACCGCTTGCTCCACCTGCCGGGCCAGGGCCCCGTAGTCATTCCCGCTGAGGCGCAGGGGCGCGCCAAAGGTCACTGATACCGGGCCTGGCCGGGCCATTCTTTTGCCCGTTGGCAGGACTCGGTCAACCCCTTCCAGCCGGACCGGCACCACGGGCAAGCCCAGCCGCGCGGCGATCATCCCCACCCCGCCACGAAACGGCTTGATGTTGCCTGATTCGGATCGCACGCCTTCGGGAAAGATCAGCACCGAATAGCCCGCCCCGGTGACCTCGCCGATGTAGCGCAAGGTCTCCCGCGCGCCGGCCTCGCGCTGCGGCAGCGGGAAGCTGTTGAAGAAGAGTGCCGCCAGGTAATAGTTGCCCCGGCTGGTCAGCACCTGCCTCCAGCGGTACTGGGCAGGGTGAAAGTGCGCCGCGAAGAACTCCTTCGCCATGGCGGGCGCGATGCGCGCGCGCCACGCGCCGGGCAGCACCGAAAGGACGACCGGAACGTCCAGGTGGCTCTGGTGATTCACCGCGAACACCACCGGCCCGCGGATGCCGTCGAGGTGCTGCAGCCCCTCAACCGTCACCCGGGCGACGAGGCGAGTCAGCGGCAGGATCCATGTGAACTGGCTGGCACGCCGCAACCACCGCGCGGGCCAAGCCCGGTTCCAGGCAGGGAAGTCGACCGGCTCGTGAACCGATGCCGCCGGCGGCGCGGCGGTCACCACCGTCCGCAGATCATCAAGCGTCCTGGCGCCGGCAAACCGCGTCTCGTCGATGCGCGTCCCAAACCGGCCCTCGAGGGCCACCATCAGCTCGATGCGGTCGAGCGAACTTAGCCCGAGTCCCTCGAGCGAAGTGTCGCCGCTCAACACCCGCGCGCCGGCGAACTTCGACAACACCGCCGTAACCGGATCGCCGTCGCCCGCCGGAGCCGCAGGGCTTGCGCCGTCCGTCAACCACGCCTTGATCGCCGTGCGCTTCAGCTTTCGGGTGCCTTCGGTACGCGGCAGGGGGCCGCTGGTCCAGAGCGAGAACCCACGGATGCGCTGGTGATCCGCGAGGCCGGCATTGGCCCTCTGCACCACGGTTTCCGCGTCGACCTCCGGCGCCAGCACCAGCACGGCATGCACGCGTTCGGCGGTGCCCTGCATCGACCCGACCACGGCCGATTCCACGACGCCGGCCTGCTCGTCGAGTGCGCGTTCGATGTCGCCGGGAAAGACGTTGAGCCCCTCTGGCGTGACGATCATCTCCTTCTTGCGCCCGCGGATGAATAGCCGCCCCTCCTCGTCGCGTTCGCCGATGTCGCCGGTGTGCAGCCACCCCTCGGCATCACTTGCTCGTCCGCCTTCCTCGGCAGCCGACTCCCGACTGTCGACTCCCGACTCCCGACTCCCGACTCCCGGCCGGTAATACCCCGTCGTCACGTTCTCGCCTCGAACCAGGATCTCGCCGTCGCTCGCGATCTGCACCTCGACGCCGGCGAGGGGCGCGCCGACCGAGCCGGTGCGGGTCCTGAACGGGTGATTGATCGTGACGGCCGGCGCCGTCTCGGTGAGGCCGTATCCCTGGATGACGACGAATCCCAGGCGCTTCCAGAACTCCTCGAGGGCAGGGGCCAGCGGCGCGGCGCCGACCACAAACCCCCAGAACTTGAACCCGAACTGGCGGTGCAGGTGGCGGTATCGCCACCACCGCCGTTGAACGGACAACCCGCCCGGTGGCTCCATTGAAGCCGGATCGATGCGCGCCGCGTGCTCCTTGAGCACCTCGAGAATCTTGGGCACGCACACGATCACCGAGACCCTGGACGCCTTCACGCGCCGGACGATGTCGTGGGGGTTCAGGCTGCGGATGAAGACGACCGAGCCGTCGATCAGGGGCGGGATGCCGGTGGCCATGGCCTGCCCGAACACATGGCTGAGCGGCAACAGGTTCAGGAAGCGGATCGGACGGAACGGACGGGCATAGCGCTTGTAGCGATCGATCTCCCGGGCGATCGGGTTGAGGTTGGCGAGGATGTTCCGGTGGCGGATGAGTACGCCTTTCGGCTCGGCTGTCGCGCCCGAGGTGAAGACGATCTGCGCCACGTCGTTGCGGTCAACAGGCAGGTCCGGCACCGGTCCATCGCTGTTCCAGTCGATGCCAGCCAGCGGCACGGTGTCCATGGCGCCCGGTTCGACTTCGTCACCCGCCAGAACGAGGCGCGCGCGGACGAGGCCGCGGATGCGGGTCACGAAGTCCGACGACGAGCGGTAGTCGATCGGGACGGCGACCGCGCCAATCAGCTGGATGCCCCAATACGCGACCACCCACTCGGGCCGGTTCTCGCCCCAGATCAGGACCTTGTCACCCCGGCCGAGGCCCTGGCTTGACAAGTACGCCGCAAACCCCCGGCTGGCCGCCGTGACGTCTGCATACGAATGCCGTCGCACGCGAAAGCCATCGTCATACACGAGGCATTCGCCGCGCCTGGACTCGAGCGTGCGGAAGAGGTCAATCAGCGTGTTCACGCGGGAATCTCAAATTCTAACGTCCGTTATCCCGGTCGACTACAATACCTGTCTGTCTCATTCGGGGAGTTGATGCACATATTCTTGACAGGCGCCACCGGGTACATCGGGTCGGCAGTACTCGACGCGATGATCAAGGGGGGCCACCAGGTCACGGCCATCGCCCGCGACCCGGAAAAAGCCGAAAAACTGCGCGCCAAGGGCGCCACTCCGGTCGTCGCGGAGCTCGGTCTGCCCAAGTTGTACGTGTCGCTGCTGAAGTCCGCGGACGCGGTGGTCCACACGGCCTTCGAATCGTCGCCCCGCGGCGTGCAGGCCGACCAGCAGGCGATTGAGATCATGCTGACGGCCCAGCGCGACGCCATGGCCGCCGACGGCAAGGCACGGGCGTTTCTCTACACCTCGGGGGTCTGGGTGCTGGGGCGCGCCGCGAGGGCCGCGGACGAGGACTCGCCGCTCGATCCCCCGCCGCACGTGGCGTGGCGTCCGGCCCATGAGGATCTGGTACTGGGGGCCGCTTCGTCCGGGGTGCGCCCGGTCGTGATCCGGCCGGGCATTGTCTACGGCGGCGGTCGCGGCATTGTCTCGGACCTCATCAAGGACGCCCTGAACGGCCTCGTCCGGGTGGTCGGTCCCGGCAAGAACCGCTGGGCGTGTATTTACGACCACGACCTGGGAGACCTCTACGTGAAGGTGCTCGAGTCGCCGCTGGCCACGGGGGTCTTCCACGCCACGGACGAGGCCGACGAGAAGGTCAGCGACATCGTCGAGGCCATTGCCGGGCAGGTGCCACAGCGGCCCGACATCCGCTACATGCCGATGGCGGAAGCGCGCAAGAAGTTCGGCGCCTATGCCGATTGCCTGGCGCTCGATCAGAAGGTGCGGAGCCCGAAGGCGCGGGCGCTCGGCTGGTCACCGAGCCAGTCGGGTGTCGCCAACAGCGTGGCGCGCCTGGTCGAGGAATATCGCAACGCCCAGCGTGAGAAGAACGAATAGCAAAAGTGCCTAAGGTGCCTGAGTGCCTAAGGTGCCTATAGTGCAGGGTGCCAACGTGCCAAAGTTTCTGACGATCGCCGGCCTGCTGATTTTCACCGCCGCCTGCACGCAGCCGGCCCCGCCGCCGCCACCACCGCCCACTCCGGCTGAGGGCGAGATCACGGTCGATTCGTTGACGACGCACATCAAGGTGCTGGCGTCGGACGAGTTCGAGGGCCGCGCGCCGGCGACCCCCGGCGGCGAGAAGACGGCCGACTACCTGGTGAAACAACTGACCGCGATCGGCATTGAGCCTGGTGCTCCTGATGGGAGCTATTTTCAGCAGGTGCCCATTGTGGAAGCGGTGACCGACCGCAACTTCGTGCTCAGCGTGCCGGGAAACACCTATCGCTATAACACCGACATGATTGCGAACGCGGGTGTCGAGCGACCGCGCGTGCAGGTCCAGGGCGAGGTGGTGTTCGTCGGCTACGGCATCAACGCGCCCGAGCTGAAGTGGAACGACTACGAAGGCGCCAACGTGCGCGGCAAGTGGGTGCTGATCATGGTCAACGATCCGCCTGCGCCCGCGGACGAGCCGACGTTGTTCGGGGGGCCGGCGCTGACCTACTACGGCCGCTGGACCTACAAGTACGAAGAGGCCGCCCGCCAGGGTGCGGCCGGCGCGCTGTTGATCCACACCGACGAATCGGCCACCTATCCGTGGCAGGTGGTGCAGTCGTCGTGGAGCGGGACACAGTATTCCTTGCCGCCGCAGCCCGGCGAACCGGCGCTCAACATCAAGGGCTGGATCACCGACCGGTCGGCAAAGGATCTGGTGCGCCGCGGAGGCCGTAACCTCGACACCCTGCGCGAGGCCGCCAGCAAGCGCGGCTTCAAGGCCGTCACCCTCAACACCCGCGCGGCCGCGACGTTGACCCAGCGCTCGGCCCGCAAGACCTCGCCGAACGTGATTGGCGTTCTGAAGGGGACCAACCCGTCCGAGGCGGTGATTTACAGCGCGCACTGGGACCACTTCGGCGTGCGCGAGGCGCTGCCGACCGACGCGCCTGGCGCGGATCGGATTTACAACGGCGCCTACGACAATGCCTCGGGCGTGGCCGGCGTGCTCGAGATCGCCAAGGCCTTCAAGAACTCGCCGCAGCCGCCGGCGCGATCGATCTACTTCGCGTTCGTGACCGCCGAGGAATCGGGCCTGCTCGGTTCGTCGTTCCTGGCGGCCAACCCGCCGCTCCCCATCGACAAGGTCGCCGCCAACATCAACGTGGACGGCGTGAATTACCTCGGGCCCACGAACGACATGGTGCAACTCGGCTCGGATCGCTCGACGCTGGGGCCGATGGTCGAGGCCCTCCTGAAGGAGCGCGGCCGCACGCTCGGGATCGACGCGCATCCTGAACGCGGCTATTTCTTCCGCTCGGACCACTTCCCGTTCGCGAAGGCCGGCGTGCCGGCGCTGTCGCTGAGCTCGCCGAAGCAGTTCACCGGTCCGAACGCCGCGGCACTCCTCAAGAAGCAGGAAGAGTACAACGGCAAGGACTACCACCAGCCGACCGACCAGTACGACGCCTCGTGGGATTTCAGCGGCGGCGTCGACGACCTGAAGCTGCTGGCGCAGCTCGGCTGGCGGATCGCCGCGCTGCCAGAGCTGCCCAAGTACAACGACGGTGATCAATTCGCCCAAGTGCGAAGGAAGTAGTGTCTGAGCACGCCAGGAGGGCGGCACTTTAGTGCCGCCGGGGGCCTTCATGGAACCATTCGTTACGCTCGACGAGATTCGCGCGGCACGCGCACGGATTGAGAACGCCGCCGTCTACACACCGCTGCTTGACGTCGATGGGCTGCTGCTGAAGTGCGAAAACCTGCAGCCGATGGGCGCGTTCAAGATTCGCGGCGCGTTCAACATGATCGCGCAGTTGTCGCCCGAGCAGCTGACGCGTGGCGTGATCACGTATTCGTCCGGTAATCACGGCCAGGCTGTCGCTCTCGCCGCCAGGACACTGGGCGCGCCGGCCGTGATCGTCATGCCCACTACCGCGCCGGCGGTGAAGGTGGAAGGCTGCAAGAGTTACGGCGCTGAAGTCATCATGGAGGGCACCACGTCGCTCGATCGCCAGGCGCGGGCCGAGAAAGAAGCGCGCGAGCGTGGGTTGACCATGGTGCCGCCGTTCGACCACCGCCTGATCGTGATTGGCCAGGGCACCACCGGCCTCGAGATCCTCGAGCAGTGCGCCGATGTCGGCACGGTGTTCGTGCCCGCCGGCGGCGGCGGCCTGGTCTCCGGCGTCGCGGCCGCCATCAAGCTGTCGAATCCGTCGGTCCGGGTGGTGGCGGTCGAACCGTCCGGTGCGGCCAAGATGTCGCGCTCACTCGAAGCTGGTCATCCGGTGACGCTCGATTCCTCGGCGAGCATTGCCGACGGCCTCATGAACCTGCGTCCCGGCGACCTCACGTTTGCGCACGTCCAGAAGTACGTGGATGAAGTGGTAACGGTCGGCGAGGCCGACATCGCCGCGGCGGTCGCCTGGTTGTTCAAGCACGCCCGCATCGTGGCCGAGCCGAGCGGCGCCATCACCACCGCCGCCGTCCACCTGGGTCTTGGTCACCCCGGCGGCAAGGTGGTCGCAATCGTTACCGGTGGCAACGTTGCTCCCGACAAGTTCGCCAAGTACATCGCGGTCTGACCCCGGATTTGACAAGTCCCACCAATGGGAATAGATTTGGGTTATGGCTCAGGCCCAAATCAAGTCCAAATCTGATCCAATAGCGACCCGCTCCATTCGGTCGCTGGCGATCGAGGTGTGGCGGCGCGCCGAGGGGATGGGCCTGGTCGAAGCAAATGCCTCCTCGCTCGACGCCGCCGACATCTCGCGCCTGCTGCAGCGCGTCAGCGAGGCCGGCATTGCCCGCGGACCGGCGCTCCATTTCGACAACGTCGAGCCGCCCTCGGCGGCCGAGGCTGAATCGCTCCTGAAGTTGGTGATTGCCGCCCTCGACTCGTCGCCGGCGCCCAAATTCGAGTGGCCGGCAGTCACTCGCGTCATCGATGCCGATCAACTCGCCCCGTTACTAAACGTGTCGGTCTCGAGCCTGAAGCGCTATGCGTCTGGCGAGCGCGACACGCCAGACGACGTGGCGGCGCGACTGCACCACGTGGCCCTGATCGTGGGCGACCTCGCCGGGGCATACAACGAAGTCGGCGTCCGCCGATGGTTCGAACGCAAGCGCACTGCGCTCAGTGGCCGTGCGCCCGCCGCCCTGCTGACCGGAGACTGGAATCCCGATGATGCGCCGCCGCAAAAGGTGCGGGAGTTGGCGCGATCGCTGGTCGCGCTGGGGGCCACGTGACTGGTTTTCGCCAGGCCGATCCTCGCTATCCCTTTCTCTGGAGCGACTCTGACCAGCCTGCTGCTCGCTGGCATGCCGATGGCGAGGGTCCGGCCCATTACTTCGCCGATACGCCCGACGGCGCCTGGGCTGAGTTGTTACGGCACGAGGAGATTCACGATCCCGCCGACGTGGCGACTTTTCGACGTGTCCTCTGGGCCGTCGAACTGAGTGAGGATGAGCCCGCCCAGGCGGTGATGTTGAAGCTGGCGGTCGCGACCGGTAACCAGGACAGCTACTGGGCGTGCCAGGAGCACGCGCGGAAATTGCGCGAGCGAGGGGCGACGCGCCTGGTCGCGCCGACGGCCGCGCTCGTGCCGGGTGGCGCCGCCGGGCGCGAGGTGGTCGACGCGCTCGAGCGACCGGCCACCCCGCGCGACGGACGCGTCATTGTGATTTTCGGCGAACCCGCGGGCCTTCTCGGATGGAAGGCCGTTGAACACGGCGCGCCGCCGGCCGGATTACTCCCGCGCGTCCGGCATTTCGGGTCGTAAGGTGAACAGGAGATCAGGAGATCAGGAGAAAAATTGTTCTCTTGATCTTCTAGGCTCCTGTGAAATTCTTGGCCTTGAGGACCGCGTCGTCAAGTGTCGTGACCGCGCCGTCCAACTGCAGTTCGTAGACCGCCCGCAGGATCTCCCCCATCCGCGGGCCCGGGGCCACGCCCAGTTCGATCAGGTGGCGCCCGAGCAGGATCGGCGCGGGTGGCTTGTGCTCGACGCCCAGTGCCCGGGCGCGGTCGATGAACCAGTCCATGGCGGAGCAGTCGAACGTGCCGGTCCGGCCGTGGCAATCGGCACGGCCGAAACGAACCAGCAGTTCGAGGTCCACCTTCTGCGCCAGGCGGCGGAAGGCGCCGTCGGTGACCGTGTCCTTCTGCTTGTGAAACGCGCTCGGCCGCAGGTGTTCGGCCGTGATGCCCAGCACTTGGGCGCGGACGTCGAAGTTATCGAGCGAATGCACGTTGAGGCGGTCGAGTATGGCCGTGGCCAGCGGCACGCCGGCGGCTTCGTGCCCAGGCGATCGCACCCGGCCATCGATCAGCGCCGTCGTCAACGGCTTGCCCAGGTCGTGGCAGACGGCGCTCAGCATGATGGTGGCAAGCCGGGCGCGGTCCAGATCCGCGTTTCGTGCTCTCGCCTCGTCGATCACCATCAGCGTGTGGATCCAGACGTTGCCCTCGGGATGCCACTCCGCATCCTGCGGGCACTCGTAGAGCGGCACCATCTCCGGCAGGACTTGCTCGATCACGCCGAGCTGGCGCGCGAGCGCGAACCCAATCGAGGGCCGCGGTGCCTTCAGCAGCAGCTTCTCGATCTCGCCCCAGATCCGTTCGGCCGGCAGATCGTCGATTGGGATGCGCCGACAGATGTCCGCGGTGGCCGGCTCGATCGTCAACTCGAATCGCGCCGCAAACTGCAACGCGCGCAGCACGCGCAGCGAGTCATCGCCAAAGGTCACCGCATCCACGACCCGCAATCGCCGCGCGTCGAGGTCGTCGCGTCCCTTGAACGGGTCCAGGTACTCGTCGGTCAGCGGATCCCAGCCAATGGCGTTAATCGTGAAGTCGCGCCGGCGCGCCGCCTCTTCGAACGACATCGAGTGGTCGCCTTCGACGATGAAGCCCTTGTGGCCGCGGCCCGATTTCGATTCGCGGCGGGGCAGCGCGACATCGATGTGGCCGAGCTTGTAGACCGGAAAGGCCTGGCCGACCGGCTCGACCCGGCCCAGGGTAGTCAGCAGTGCGCGCAGGCGATCTTCGGGGATCCCGAAGACCTCTAAATCGAGGTCCTCGGACGGTTGTTGCAGTAGACGGTCGCGGACAAAGCCGCCGACGCACAGCGCGCGGCCACCCGCTTCGCGCACGGCGAGGGCGACACGACGGGCGTCCTGCTCGAGACTCACCTGCACAGAATAGCCGATGGCTGGCCCGGCTGATGTCAACCAGTACGGTAAACTAGTTGGTATGGACACCGAAGACATCGGCGCCTTTGAGGCCAAGACCCGGCTGTCGGAGCTGCTCGACAACGTCAGCCGTGGCCGCGCCTACCGCATCACCAAGCGTGGCAAGCCGATCGCCGAACTGCGCCCCATCACCGTGGGCACCGGTCGCCCCACCTTCGGTGCCGATCGCGGCCGGGTGGCCATGGCCGACGACTTCGAGGCCCCGTTGCCCGACATGAAGTCATACCGGTGAAGCTCCTCCTCGACACCCACGCGCTCCTGTGGTTTCAGGCCGGGGACCGCCGGCTCAGCAAGGCCGCGCGCCGGGCCATCGAAGCCGACGATGCCGAGCTGCTGATCAGCGCCGCCTCGGTGTGGGAAATGGCCATCAAGGCGAGTCTGGGGCGGCTCCAGCTGCCGGGTCCGGTCGGCGGCTATCTCGCTGAGAAGGTCGGTCAGGGCTACCGCATGCTGGCCATCTCGTGGACCCACGCTGCCAGGGTCGAAGACCTGCCGTGGCACCATCGCGATCCATTCGACCGCTTGCTGGTGGCGCAGGCACTGACAGAACGCTACCCGGTGGTAACGAGAGATCGTGTCTTCCACAAGTATGGCGTCGAGGTCGTCTGGTGATGGATCCCACACTCACGCTGCTGAAACAACTTGTCGCCATCGATTCAATCAATCCGTCGCTCGTGCCGGGAGCGGCGGGCGAGGCCGCGGTTGCGCGCGCGCTCGCGGACGAGTTGCGGACGATCGGGCTCACCGTCGAGATCCAGGAAGTGGCGCCGGGACGGCCGAACGTCGTCGGTACGTTGGAAGGGAAGGCGCCTGGTCGCTCGCTGATGTACTGCGGACACACCGACACCGTCGGCGTCTCCGAGATGACGCGGCCGTTCGATCCCGCCGAGCGAGGCGGCCGAATCTACGGCCGCGGTTCACAGGACATGAAGAGCGGGGTGGCGGCCATGATCGGCGCCGCCCGCGTCATCGCCGAATCCGGCGGACTCGACGCCGGCCGCCTGGTGATTGCCTGCGTCGTGGACGAGGAGCATGCCAGCATCGGCGCCGATGCATTGGTCACCCGCTGGCGCGCCGACGGCGCGGTGGTCACCGAGCCGACCGACCTCCAGGTGGCCGTGGCGCACAAGGGTTTCGAGTGGGTGGAGATCGAGACCGAGGGCCGCGCCGCCCATGGCAGCCGGCCGCGTGACGGCCGCGATGCCATCCGCCTGATGGGACGCGTGCTGGGCGCGCTCGATGCGCTCGACCGCGATCTGCAATCACGCACACCGCACGCACTGCTGGGCACCGCCTCACTCCATGCCTCGGTGATTGCCGGTGGCCACGAGTTGAGCAGTTACCCCGACCGCTGCCACCTGCAGATGGAACGGCGAACGGTGCCCGGTGAAGCTCCGGGTATCGCGGGGACTGAGGTCGAAGCGATTCTCGAACGGTTACGCCGCGACGATCCTGAATTCAAGGGCGCCGCGAAAGTCGCCTTCGGCCGTCCGCCGCACGAGATCGCGCCGGATCACGCGTTGCCGATGGCCATGCTGCAGGCTCTCCGCACCGTGGCACCGGGGCACCCTGGCACCGTGGCACCTGTGATCGGGATGAGTTTTTGGACCGATGCCGCCGTGCTCAGCGAAGCCGGCATTCCGGCGATCCTCTACGGACCGACGGGTGCCGGGCTTCACAGCATCGAAGAGTGGGTCGACACGCAGTCGGTGCTTACGTGCCGCGACGCGCTCGTTTCGCTGGCGCGCGAGTGGTGTCGTTAGTCGCGCAACAGACCCTTCACAACAAACGCCACGTTGGCCGGCCGCTCGCCGAGGCGGCGCATGAAGTACGGATACCACTGCTTGCCGAATGGCACGTAGACGCGCACCCGGTACCCCTGCGCGACGAGCGCCGTCTGCAGGTCGCGGCGAATGCCGTACAACATCTGGAACTCGAACCGATCGTTGGCGTAGCCCTTGCTCTTCGCATAGGCCTTGGCGGCGTCGATCATGATCGGGTCATGGGTGGCAATGGCCGGGTAGGTCCCCTCGTCCATCAGCAAGCGCATCAGGTCCACGAACGCGGCATCGACTTCGGTCTTCTGCTGATACGCGACGGTGCGGGGCTCCTTGTAGGCGCCCTTGACCAGCCGCACGCGCACGCCCATTCCGTTCAGCCGGCGGATGTCGGCCTCCGAGCGCTTCAGGCAGGTCTGGATCACGGTGCCGATCGAGGTGTGGCCCTGCTGCCGAAGGGTCGCGAGGATGTTCAACGTGGCGTCGGTGTAGGGCGAGTTTTCCATGTCGATGCGCACGAAGAAGCCGTTGGCATCGGCCGGCTCGAGAATGCGCCGCATGTTGTCGACCGCCGTGGCGTGGTCGACATCGAGGCCGAGCTGCGTCAGCTTGAGCGAGACGTTGCGCTCGATGCCCGACGCGACGATCTTGCCGATGATGCCGACATAGTCGGCTGCGGCCGCAGCCGCGGCATCCGCGCTGGCCACGCTTTCGCCAAGGTAGTCGAGCGTCAGGCCCAGCCCCTTACCGGGCAGGTCGGCGACCGAGGCGATCGCCTCTTCAACCGTCTCGCCGGCAATGAACCGGCGGGCAAACCCGCCCGGCCGCATCCCGTAGGAGGACGCGAATCGTTGCAGCGCAGAGACTTGGGCAAGGCCGTGGAACAGGGCCTTTGAGGTGACGTCGAGCATTCGTGGCCGGGACCTTAGTGGGTGGCGCCGGGGGGCGCCAGCAGGTGCGCGATCGATCGGCCGTAATACCGGAGCACGCTGCGCTCGCGGACGCGGTAACGGCCGTTTTCGATCACGATGATGTTACGCGTGGCCAGCGGCTCGCTGCCGAGCGCCAGCACTTCGTCGGCCGTCTGCACGCCGAGGTTGGCGTCGGCGGCGCGCAGCGCGTCGAGGATCACGTTGATGCGGTCGGAGAGCTCGGCCTTCGAGCCCGACGCTGTCATCGCCGCGGCCAGCACCGCCGTGGGCAGCACCTTGTAGAGCCGTCCGATCTCGCCGCGGACGTGGCGCGTCACGTCCATGACTGCTTTGCGCGATTCGCCGTCGATGCCGTCGATCGGCACCGGCCGGCCGAACGTGACGAACGACCGGCTGCGATAGCCCACGGCATAGCGGACCAGCTCCGCCACTTCGCGGCTGAACGCCTTCTGCCGCCGTTTGACCTTCTGTTTCGCGATGACGTGGTCCTCGAGCACCAGGTCGTACGACACCGCCACCGGCACCAGTTGCATGCCCGGCACACCGGCGTCGATGCACGCGCTGAACAGGCCGGTCTTCATGGTCTTGAGCTCGCCGCTGTAGCTGCGGCCGCCCTCGGGGTAAAAGAACAGGTCGTGCTTGTGCAGCAGCTCGCTGACGTAGGCCTTCAGCGTGATCAGATACGCAGGATCCTTGGTGTTGCGGCGGATCGGCAGCGCGCCGGTTACGTGCTTGTGGATCAGGCCGAGCGGTCCGCCGAACAGGTTGATGCCCGCTGCGATGATCGGCGGGCGAATGCCGGCATCGTCCAGGGCCAGCGGCTCCACCAGGTAGTCGATGTGGCTGCGGTGGTTCGACACGTAGGCCACCCGGCCCTGGGCGGCCGCGTCCACGGCCAGGTGCTGCCGCTCGACGACGCGCTCGATCTTGCGCAAGATGGGGTAAAGCGGATACTCCAGCGCCCGGTACAACTCGTAGCGCTGCGTTGTCTGCAACTCTTCGAGGTAGCCCATGACCCGCGTTCGGGCATCGTCGCTGGTCAGGCCGTGCGTACCTTCCAGAAAACGCGCGACATCTGCCCGCGCGAGAACGGCCTGGGCGATGGTGTCAGTAGCCACGGCTCTAGACTGGGTGGACCCTGTTAACTTCATGGCCGCGACAGCGGAGCGGCCTTTGGGCTGACAAGCTATCCATCATTTAGATGATAGCGCGTGCGCGATTGCGTCGGCAAAAGAGGTGGTGGTTGCCGTGCCGCCCAGATCGGGCGTGACGTGGCCGCTGGCGAGCACCTTTTTCAGGGCATTCACGATGGCGTCGGCCTTGGCGTCCAGCTGCAGGTGCTGCAACATCAGCACGGCCGACAGCAGCAGCGCGGTGGGGTTGGCGATGTCTTTGCCGGCAATGTCGGGCGCGCTGCCGTGGACCGCCTCGAAGACGCCGACGCCGTTCAGCCCCAGGTTTGCGGCGGGCACCACGCCCAGCCCGCCGACCAGCCCGGCGCACAGATCCGACACGATGTCGCCGTACAAGTTGGGCAGCAGCAGCACGTCGAGGCGTTCGGGATGCATCACCAGGTGCATGCACGCCGCATCGACAATGCGGTCGTCGAACTCGATCTCGGGGTAGCGCGCGGCGACCTGGCGGGCGCAGTCGAGGAACAGGCCATCACTGAGTTTCATGATGTTGGCCTTGTGGATCGCGGTCACCCGCTTGCGGCCACGCCGGCGGGCCTGCTCGAACGCGAACTCCGCGATCCGGGTCGAGGCCACTTCCGTGATGATCTTGATGCTCTCCACCACGCCCGGCACCACCGTGTGCTCGAGCCCGGCGTACAGGTCTTCGGTGTTCTCGCGGACGATGATGAGGTCCACGCCCTGGAAGCGCGACGGCACCGATGGCAGGTTCGAGACCGGGCGCAGGTTGGCGTAGAGGTCGAGCGCCTTGCGCAGGCCGACGTTGACGCTGGTGAAGCCCTTGCCGACTGGCGTCGCAATGGGCCCCTTGAGCGCGATCTTGTTGCGCGTGATCGACTCGAGCAGCGCCGGCGGCAGCGTCGTGCCGTGTTCGGCGACCGCCTCGGCGCCGGCCGAGAACGTTTCCCACTCCGGCGAAAAGCCGGCGGCCGCCAGCACCTTGACGACGGCGCGGGTGACTTCGGGGCCGATCCCGTCTCCGGGAATCAGCGTGATCCTCATCGGGTCCTGGCGGCTCAAGCGGTCAACTCCGGCCTGCAACTGCAACTGCAACTGCAACTGCAACAGGACGGGACAGGAGAAGAACTGGGGCATCCCTCACAGAAGAGCTCACTTATCCCTTCAATACAGCGAGCCCCTTTGCGGGGAGAAGGCCTTCAGCGAAACTACGAGCAACTGTTAGACTGCAAGTAGGATCAGGACGTTAGGGGTGGAGGGGCATATTGTACAGCAAAAGAGCATCTAGGAAAGTCTTATGATCTTATTGTAAATCGAATGAGGCTTCTCCCGATGCGTTTGCACGCAAACCTTTCTGAATCCTTCGTACCGTATGAATTTCTTTGTGAAGTTCAAAAGCTTTATAATCCAAAGGCAGAATACTTGTTTCATTTTGGTTCGGAAGAGTTTTTGTTGTTTCGACAACCAGAAACAAGGTACACTGTCCTACAAATCCTTATTCTACAAAGAGAAGTCGTAATTGTGA